>JAZURS010000051.1:0-6034 GCA_045606325.1 Agathobacter sp. | reverse complement strand
CTTTATAGTCTATTACAAAAATACCAACATTGAAGTGAACCCAGTGACCTGAAATCTTATAAAGGTCAGATTTTGCCCTAAGAGGTGTACGTGTACGGATATAGCCCCAATCCTGTTCCTCTAAATCTTCAATCCATCTCTGGAGTTTCATAATCATCTTTGTACCTTTATGTGTGAATAAAGGAAGTCCCTGACCGATTACGTCAACAGTTGTGAAAAGTCCCATTTCACGGCCAAGCTTGTTATGGTCGCGCATCTTGATATCTTCTAAGTGGTCAAGATGAGCCTGTAAATCTTCTTTGTTGTTGTATGCTGTAGCATAAATTCTCTGAAGTCTAGCTTTATTTGCATCGCCTCTACAATATGCCATAGAAGAAGAAATGAGTTTGTACGCTTTTACACCCTTTGTATTCATAAGGTGTGGACCTGCACAAAGGTCTACGAAACCATCCTGATCATAGAAAGAAATTTCTGCATCTTCTGGAAGATCTTCAATCAATTCTACTTTAAATGGTTCATCTTTTTCTTTCATAAGCGCGATAGCTTCTTCTCTTGGAAGTGTGAATCTTGTGATTCTGCTACCTTTCTTAATGATTTTCTTCATTTCTTTTTCAATTGCATCTAAATCTTCTCTTGAGAATGGTTCTCTGTCGAAGTCATAGTAGAAACCATCTTCAATAGCTGGCCCGATTGCTACCTTTGCTTCTGGGAAAAGATTCTTTACAGCCTGAGCCATAATATGTGATGCTGTATGACGAATAATTGGTAATGCAGCTGGATCATTTGCTGTAATGATATTTAATGCACAGTCGCTATCCACTACGGTTCTTAAGTCTACTACCTCGCCATTTACTTCACCAGCACATGATACACGTGCAAGACCTTCGCTAATATCAAGGGCGATATCATAGACACTTTTTGCTTCGTTGTACTCTTTTACAGAGCCGTCTTTCAATGTGATTTTCATTTTGTCTCTCCTTTTCTATATTTGAATAATTCTTGTATCTGGATATAAAAAAGCCCCAGATACAACTTTCGCGTTGCATCTGGGACGACTAATCTAATCGTGGTTCCACCCAAATTCATCTGCTTTTAAAATAAAAGCAAATCTCATTCTGACGATAACGGTGTCGGCCGGACCGGATTGGGGTCACTCTGAGGTGGTCTTCGGCTGCTTCCTGCTAAGATGCTCACACCAAATGCATCTCTCTCTGGAACATTTCACAACGTACTCTTCTCATCAACGTTTTGTGTGTTTAATTACTTTGATATTTTAGTACCTTTTTCTAAATTTGTAAAGTAGTAAATTTACACCGTTTTATCTATTTTTCGTAGTTTCATTTCTGTTAATACGTTAGCCAATATATAAAACACAAATACTGGACAAAGAATCGCAATTATTCCAGCATCATCCCACTTCGTGATTTTTATTGCACATTCCGCAATCGGTTTCCAGAATAGACCGATTACAATCTGCAAAGGAGCAAATAGCAATAGCCATTTTCCATATATTTTCTGTGCGAAATCCCAGTTCTCTTTGTTGCTGAGTGCACGTTTTGAAGAATAATGCGGATATCTTAACATAGTTGTATAATACTTTCCATCTGGAGATAAATAATCCAATGCCATCTGATATTTCAACGAAAATTTGTAACTAAATATGCCTGCAAACAGCAACACTATTACAAAAATCCCTTCCACGACATACATCATGTAGAACCCTAAATTTTCCATACAATACCTTCTTATTCGTAATTCCTTCTACTCACTGGTGTCACAACAACATTTCCCGAAGAATCCAAGAGTGGTGTCATACCTCCAGCATAACCATTCACATAACAGAGATAGTTTACGCCGGTCTGATTATCTACCCATATCTCCATTCCTTTCATTACACCCTGTGTATAAACCTCTTCAAATCTTTTATCTTTTGACATATTAATATATCTCCTCATCTATACTATTCTGAATACTTACATCTGATACCTCTCCATTCCAAAAGGTAACATTAATGTGCTGTGTTTGATAATCGCCATAATAAGTCCATTCATAACTATCGTAATAGTATCCTTCTTCTGAGTGATCCTCATAATGATAATATGGAATACCTAGAACCGATTCAAAATCCTCATACGTACTCTGGAATGTGAGGCTACCCACAAGCATAACTTCTGGCGCTTCCTGTGTTTCATCGTAAATATATGGATTTGATATGCTAAAATAATCCACGGTACATTTTCCTAATGGTATTTCATCATCTGTATAATTATCCACACTAATCATAGCAACTACATTTCCATCTGCATCTACCAAATCAATCCATTCGCCAAATCCAGAAGGAACCATATCTGATGCATCATATTCTGCATCCAATACAAAATTCAGTTTAGACAGTTCTTCATATGTTGTTGGTAAATAAATAAGTTGACCATTATATGAGAAAGTCTCAAAACCTACTGGTAGAGGCGTTGATGTGTCACCTATATATTCATCATATCCATCTTCATCTTCAAATTGAATCCAATCCTCATAATCTACACCAGAAAATCCTCCGAGAGAACTAAACACCGTAAATGCTATCCCCACATTAATTGCAAGGATACATACCACTAATCCAACGATCATTTTTTTAGCCTTCTTTGAACCAGTGCGCATCGCATGACGTTCTGTTGCAGTTCTTTGTTTTTTAGGTTCCTCAACTGTATTATACAGATGTGTCCCACCTGATTTGTGGGCTCTATTGTACTCTTCTGCTGTTTCATAAATCGGTCTTCCAAAATCATCGTATTTCATAACTATATTCCCTATCCTTATTATTTCTAATAATCAAAGACGTCCGTAAACACATATCGTCTACCATCATTTCGTCTTTTCTCCATTTGATTTTTATTTGCTAAAGAATCCATTTTACCCATCCCATTTACAAATGTAGGATCTATGTATAATGTTTTTCCACCAATCTCCACTGCAACCCAGCCATGATTCATTGGATTTCCACCTGTATCCACGGTTCCTATTACCGGATAAGCTGGAATTCCTACTTGATTACATAAATGTGATACGATAATAGCAAAACTTCCACACAATCCCTTCTTCTCTATAATAGACTGTTCAAAAGCGACAGACGCATACATAGCATTTGAAAATGGCTCCTGATATTCCATGGTCGTACATACCTCAAAAACATGAAGATCATATTCCATATTTTCTCTTACCCAATTGCAAAAGTAAAAAAGTGCTTCTTTTTGCCTAATATCCTTTGGCATTCCAGCTATAATTTCCTGTTCTATCTCTGCAATTTGTTGTGATATCTCCAAGTATGTATCCTCAGTAATTGTTGGAGTTTGCAAAACTTCTATAAACTCTTCTTCATTTTCCAGAACCATGTCTTCTGAAAAATTGAAACGGAATGCATCTATTTTAGAATTCTCCGAGACCTCGGCTAATTGCACAAATATTTTTGAAACAATCCGTTCATCTGTTATATCTGAAATTTCTTTATTATGTTCATCGTATATATACAGAGAAGCAAGTGGCCAAAACCGGTATGTTTCATCGTAGTGCAATACATAATTAATTCTCAATAGAGACTCCGAACTAATTGGTTCTTCTAATTCTATTAGACCACCCTTATAAGTTTGACACTGATTTGAAATCATTTCAAGTACTTTTAATTCTTCTTCGTTAAGTTGATCATAATAAAATGAGTTAGACACTGGTTCAAATGTTACCTTTGGATTTACAGAATCCATCACATCATTACTTACATTTCCGCATGAAGTTATTAAAAACATATTTATAATTATAATAATACTTAACAACCTTTTTTTCACAACAAAATTTCTCCGTTTTTCTCTATATCATTCTCTTCATAAACTCAATACGTTTCTCCATAGCAGCCAACGTAGTAGGTGCTTTCATAACAATATCAAATCCATGCATTGTACCCTTTGTTTCATTTAATTGGACAGATATGCCTGTTTCACGCAATAATTTTGCATAGAGAATTCCATCATCATGAAGACAATCAAATTCTGCTGTTTCTATGTATGCTGGAGGTAACCCATCAAAACTTTCTGCTTCTACAGGTGAATAATAAACATAATTTGGATTGCTTTTATCCACCTTTGTCATCGGTGCTATTCTATTTGAAAGCGATGAATTCCACATTGGAGTATCTGTATATTTTTTGCAGGACTCGCTGTTATTCCTAGCATCCAAGAATGGATATGGGAGCATCTGGAAGCGGAACTTCACGGGATGATTTCTGTCTCTCGCCATCAAACAAACGCCAACTGATAACGTAGAGCCTGCACTATCACCGCCAATACCAATTCGACTTCTATCAATTCCCAATTCTTTAGCATTGTCATATGCCCAACAAAAGGCTGCATAGCAATCCTCAAAAAATATTGGATGTGGATGTTTTGGAGCCAAGCGATAATTTACAAACACCACCTTGCATCCTACTTCCTTTGCATAGCGCATACAATTCTTATAATGATAATCCGCAGCAGCTAACACAAATCCGCCACCATGCAGGTATACTAAGCATGGAGTTTCTCCATGTAAATTCTTCGGACTCATAACAAAACATTCTATTTTTTCGCCATCATAACTGGCCACTTCATGTCTGGTAACTTCTAATTCTGCATCTTTCCAAAGTGCCTTTGGAACTTTCATATTTGTAACCGCCAAATTTAAAATTTTTTCACTGATAGGTGGTGTAAAATAATTAAATGGAAAAAACTCTTTGCTAATCTGATATTTCATTTGAAACCTCTTCCTCTACCTGTGGTTCATACTCTGCATATACCTTAATCATACGTTTCAGAAGTACAAGGTAGACAAGTTGTAAAATAATATTAAAAGCATCCGCAGTGACTAGTGTAACATTTGTAGCAAACTGTACATTTGAAGAATCTGCCATCAAAATTGCAAGTACAACAGGTAGTGCAATACCACCTACTAAAAATCCTCCCCAGATTTCCCAATTAAACAAACTATTCCAGTTTTTAGACAGCTTTGCATCGGCTTCTTTTATTAATTCAGAATGTCCCATGTATTCCTGATAGATTGCTATAAGCGAACATATCATACCCACAATTGCTAATACTCCGAGTCCCTTTAGGAGAATTGTGGTAAGTACGCTTGCGCCCATGAAAATAGCCGCTTTTAAATATCTTGTACTCAGTGGTGATAATTTATATAACACAAAAATCGTTGCAATCGTAGCAATTCTTATCACCCAGCTGAACCAAGATCCAACAAATGGCAACATTGCAATCAATGCCAAAACCAAAGTAGCACACTGCACATAAAACAAATTCTGCATCCACTTCATAAATAATTCTTTTGTTTTTGTCATATCACACACCTCCTTAAACAATTCACATCAATGACTTCAACTCTTCGCACAAATTTACGACAATCTCCCGATGTGCATTTTTTAATTTCTTCCAGTTCCACCTAAAACTATAATGCCATTTTTCTATCTTAACGAACCCGTCATGATTATGTGTGACTTCCTCCGGTTTATACAGATATTGTGGAGTTATCATCCACTCCTCTTGCAATTCTACTCGGTACTCCTCCGGCACATAAAGATTATATTCCTTGAGCAACACCAATAGTTCTTCCAATTCTTTTTCCATTTCCTTGCTTATCTTCCATAATGACTGAGATGTCACATTTCGATTAAACCCAGCCTGTTGCAGTTTTACATCCCCATAGGTATAGATACTCCATTCATCCTCGGTCATCCTTTTTATCACAGGATTTTTATGCCCTATCTGTTCGCATACGATCGGAAGTTTCTGAACTGCGACTAATTTTCTTTGTATTCGCTCAATTGTATCTGCATCTACAACATTCTTTACTTCTGTCAAATATTCTTCTTCTACCGCCTTTGATGCGATAAGTTCCTGCTCAATATTGTCGATTCTTCTTTTCATGGAATCAAATTCAAACTCTGCTGTAACAGCAGCTGAACGTGCATCTCTCGCTTCACGCTGCTCCTTTTCCAGCATTGCAT
>JAZURS010000050.1:0-7636 GCA_045606325.1 Agathobacter sp. | reverse complement strand
CCGATTGCGCGTTCCTGAACATCCTTAATGAACTGTTTCACCACACGGAAGTTTACATCTGCTTCTAAAAGTGCTAGTTTAACTTCCTTCATAGCAGCTTTAACATCATCCTCTGTAAGACGACCTTTGCTACGCAGGTTTTTAAATACGTTCTGCAGTTTTTCTGATAAACTGTCAAATGCCATATTATAACTCCTCTAAAATTTGGTTAGAGATTATTTCAATATCATTCAATATGTTTTCGTCAGCGGATTCCTTATACTGTTTTGCCAGTTCATGAATCTGACCAACATTTTCTTTTACATGGAGAAACTTATCTACTAGATGAAGCTTATCTTCATAATCCTGAAGTTTCTTTGTGCAACGCTTTACCAAATCGTGAACGCCCTGACGGCTGATTCCCTCTTCGGCAGCAATCTCACCCAATGACAAATCATTCAAAACAAAGTCTTCGTAAATCTGTCTCTGATGCTCATTTAGTAATTCACCATAAAAGTCATATAAATACGCAAGTTCAACCTTCGTTTCCATATCTACTCCCTGTCAAGTAAAATATCTGTACAGTCTTACGCACCTTTGCTAGATTAACACAAAAGAAATAGGGTGTCAAGCATTTTTACTCGACACCCCATATGTTTTTTCATAAATACAATTATTTTGCTTTCTGACAGTTAATTGCAAATTCACTAACTCCATCTGAAATGGTAATCGTTAAATCTTCTTTACCGAAGTTGTACTTCATTTTTTCATAAGTACCATCTTCGTACGTAACTACCAGCACATCACCGTCAACATAAAATTTTCCATTCAACTCCAATGCTTTTGCCATTTCACTTATCATAGCATCAAACTGCATAGACGCCATTACCGACTGTACATAAGCATCTCTTGTTGTATTCATTCCAGCAAAAATATCATCTGCTGTAACATCAATTGCAGCTGCTTCATCTGCTGCCATAGCGTCTATCATCGCCACTATGCCTTTTTCTGCATTAGCAACAAACTGCTGTGAAGATGTTTCATCTAATTTTAAAGAAACCTCATCCTTTGTAAATTCAAAAACGAATGTAAGAGTAAGCCCTTCAAATTTTGCGTATTTTTCAAGATCAGCATTCTGTGCAATCATCATCTTTTCAAAATGCTCGCTATAATCTAAAGTACCTGTCCATTTTCCAACAAAGTCATCTTCTGTAACACTTGAACCACATCCTGTGAAAAGCATTACCATTGTCATCACAAGTGCAACAAGCAGATTACGTTTCTTCATGTCTAATTCCTCCTAGGCTGAATTATTGATTCTTTTCACACTTAATAAGCAGGGAGAATCCATCACCTTTTACAACAATATTTAAAACCTTACCTTCGAAGCTATATCCCATTGCTTCATAATTATCCTCCGTATACCAAAGACGAAGTTCTCTGCCTAATACTGTATATGTACCTTTCATATTTGAAAGTCTTTCTAAGGTAGTATTAGTTACTTCTACCATAGACTTAATCATTTTATCAATTCCAGTATTTTTGTAGATTTTGTTCAAATACGCTTCTTCTGTCATACTAGATTCATATCTATCTTCTTCAATCGTTATATCATACTTTGCTAATTCTGCAGCCCAATACCCCTCTGCAATGGTTTTCATGCCCGCAGAAAAATTAGTATTAAATTTATCAACAGACTCCTGCTGGATAGACATCGACATCTGTCCATCTACAAGAGCAATATCAAGCACAAATACTAAGCCTTCAAAATCTACATAATCCGCCAAATCTGGATATGCAGCCTTGATACCATCTTCAAACTGTTTGGTTACATCCAATGAACCAACCCAGTTCCCTTGTAATTTTTCGCTTTTGTTTCCGCATGCTGTTAATAGCATACACATAACCAACAAAACAGCAACTAAAATACTTCTTTTTTTCATTGTAAATCCTCCAATATGAGAATAAGAATATATCTCTTTCTATCTTATCACACGAATATATGTTTGACAAACAAAATCCGCCAAAATTAGATAGAAGTACGTACAACTTTTGGCTGATATCCACCATCTTCTAACTGTTTCAGAATCTGTTTCTTATGATCCGTACCAAAACTTTCCATTGTAATGCGTAGTTCTACTACATCATTACGGTTTGTAGATACAAACTGGTTGTGTTCAAGTTTGATAACGTTGCCCTGTTCTTTTGCAATAACATCCGCAACCTGAGATAACTGACCTGGTTTATCTGGAAGTAAAACTGATACCGTAAAGATTCTGTCTCTAAAGATAAGTCCCTGCTGTACCACAGATGACATAGTGATAATATCCATGTTACCACCACTTAAGATAGAAACCACTCTCTTATCCTTGATATCTAAATGTTTTAACGCCGCTATAGTTAAAAGACCAGAGTTTTCTACTACCATCTTATGATTTTCCACCATATCTAAGAAAGAACCGATAAGTTCATCATCTTCTACTGTGATAATATCATCCAGATTTTCCTGAATATATGGGAAAATCATATTTCCTGGTGTCTTTACAGCTGTACCATCAGCAATTGTATTAATTGAAGGAAGCGTTGTAACTTTTCCACAAGCTAAAGAACTCTGCATACAGTTTGCACCAGCTGGCTCTACACCAATGACTTTAATCTTTGGATTTAAAAGTTTTGCAAGTGTTGCAACACCGGCTGCTAAACCGCCACCACCAATTGGAACCAGGATATATTCTACTAATGGAAGTTCTTTAAAAATTTCCATAGCTATACTTGCCTGACCTGTTGCTACGTCCAAATCATCGAATGGATGAATAAACGTATATCCTTCTTTTTCCGCAAGTTCTAATGCATATGCACATGCCTCATCATATACATCACCATGCAAAATAACTTCTGCTCCATAGCTTTTCGTACGGTTTATTTTGATAAGTGGAGTGCCTGTTGGCATTACGATAACAGCTTTACAGCCATAACGTTTTGCAGCATAGGCAACACCCTGTGCATGGTTACCAGCAGACGCTGTAATAAGCCCCTTACTTCTTTCTTCTGGTGTCAAAGTGCTAATTTTATAGTACGCACCACGTACCTTGTAGGCACCAGTCAACTGAAGATTTTCTGGTTTTAAATATACTTTATTTCCAGTCTGTCCACTTAAGAATTCACTATAAATCAGTTTCGTCTCTAGTGTAACCTCTTTTACTTTTTCACTTGCTTCTTCAAATTTATTTAATGTCAACATAGAAGGCTCTCCTTACTGCTCTGTCGTGAATAAAGCATTTACAAATTCATCAGAATCAAACTTCTGTAAATCATCAATACTTTCTCCTACACCGATATATTTCACTGGAACTCCCAGCTCTGACTGGATTGCTACTGCAATACCACCCTTGGCTGTTCCATCCATTTTTGTAAGTACAATACCCGAAATTCCTGCTACTTCTGCAAACTCCTTCGCCTGTACCAATGCATTCTGTCCTGTTGTTGCATCTAAGACAATTAGAGTTTCTCTATAGGCATCAGGGTATTCTCTTTCTAAAATACGATTGATTTTCCCTAATTCATTCATAAGATTCTTCTTATTATGGAGTCTTCCTGCGGTATCTACGATTAAGATATCTGCATTTCTAGCCTTTGCTGCTGCAGTCGCATCGTAAACTACTGCACCTGGATCAGAACCCTCTGGACCACCAATCATATCTACTCCAGAGCGATTTGCCCATTCTTTCAGTTGGTCACCTGCTGCCGCGCGGAAAGTATCCGCACCCGCAATGACTACCTTTTTCCCCTGCGCTTTGAATTTGCCAGCAAGTTTCCCAACGGTAGTAGTTTTACCAACTCCATTTACACCGATTACCAAAAGGACCGATTTCTCCTCTTCGAAACGATATGCTGTTTCTTCTACTTTCATCTGCTCCTTGATGCTCTCAATCAAAAACTGTTTGCAATCGGCAGGTTCTTTGATATGATTTTCTTTTACTTTTCTACGAAGGTCCTCTAGAATATTTTCTGTAGCATGGACACCTAAGTCCCCCATGATTAAGATTTCTTCTAACTCTTCATAAAACTCATCATCAATATTGGAAAATCCACTAAAAATAGAGTCTATCCCTGAAACGATGTTATTTCTGGTTTTTGTAAGCCCCTGTACTAATCGGTCAAAAAATCCCATCTTACTTCCTCACTATTCACTAAGGTCATTTTCGATTAAGTTTACAGATACAAGTGCTGATACACCTTTTTCCTGCATTGTAATACCATAGAGACGGTCTGCAGCCGCCATAGTACCACGACGGTGTGTAATAACAATGTACTGTGTATTTTCTGTTAATCGATTTAAGTACTGCGCAAAACGTGTAACGTTAGAGTCGTCAAGCGCAGCCTCGATTTCGTCTAAAAGACAGAATGGTGAAGGCTTGAGTGCCTGAATTGCAAATAAAAGTGCAATCGCAGTTAAAGCCTTTTCCCCACCAGAAAGCTGCATCATATTCTGAAGTTTCTTTCCTGGTGGCTGTGCGATAATACGAATACCACATTCCAAGATATCCTCGTCTTCAACCAATTCCAAGGTTCCGTGTCCACCACCGAACAACTGCTTGAAGGAACGGTCAAATTCTTTCTGGATTTCTGCGAACTTCTCTTCGAACTGTTTACGCATACCATTATCTAATTCCTCGATAATTCCAATCAAGGTCTGTTCTGCTTCTACCAAGTCATCATGCTGTGTCTTCAAGAATTCGTAACGTTGCGACACTTCTTTGTATTCTTCAATTGCGTTTACGTTTACATCACCAAGTTTTCGAATATCATCCTTGATTTCTGCAATCATTCTCTTAAGATCAGTCAGATTATCGTACTCTTCCTTGCGAAGTTCCAAAGCTGCATGTGGAGTAATCTCGTATTCTTCCCACATATAATTATGCTGGAATTCTGCAGCATCTGCTAATTTTTCTAACTGATTGCCTAAACGCATCAATTCTTTATCTAAATTGTTCTTTTTCTTAGAAATATCATCCTGCTTTTGGAAGAAACCACGATATTCCTCAGACATCTGATCTTTCTTTATAAGACCTTCGTTTAATTCTTCCTGTAAATGCGCTACAGATTCTACAGATGCTTCAATCGTAAGCTTGATTTCTTCAATATCATGCTTTTTCTTTTCAACATCGGCTTTTGCATTTACTGCATTTTCTGTTAATTCATTCTTTTCGTTATCAAAACGTTCGATTTCTGTATGAATACGGAATAAGTTTTCCAATACGAATTCTACATTCTGACGAATAGATGCTTCTTCGATAGTGATATCCGCTACTACCTGTTTTGCATCTTCTTCCAGTTTACTCTGTTCTTCTAATACAGCCTGGAAGTTCTTGCTTTCTTCTTCGATTTCGTCCTTACGACGTTTTGCATAAGCATCTTCTTCAACAATCTTCTGTTTTCCAGTATTGATTTCTGCAATCTGGATTTCCATCTGATCATTTTCGTTCATAAGGCTTGCAAATGCATTGTCACTGTCATTTTTCTGCTGGCGAGCACGTTCTACATTCATCTGTGCTGCAGTCTGGGCGATTACCTGTTCCTGAATCATAGCCTTTACGGTTTCTAATTCTTCTTCATTTAATGCCAATGCTGTAGAAATATCGTCTTTTCTAGCCTTCATGTCTTCTAAGGCCTTCTTGATTTCATGAATGCTCTTTTCTAATTCTTCAATTTCACGGTTACGTGCAAGCAAATTAGAAGAATTCTTAAAAGCACCACCGGCCATAGAACCACCTGGACTTAAATATTCCCCTTCAAGTGTAACCATATGTAAAGAATAATGATGTTTGCGAGCAATCGCGATAGCATGCTCTACCGTATCTACTACTAAAACACGTCCTAATAAGTATGCTGCAACCTCTTTGTACTTATCCTCGCAAGAAACCAACTGGTTAGCTATACCAAGTACTCCCGCCTCATTCATCGCTGCTTCGTTCTTTGGATTTCCCTTCGCTGTTACACTGGTAAGTGGAAGGAAGGTAGCACGACCAAGACGATTGGTTTTTAAGAACTCAATCATCTTCTTGGCTGTTACTTCATCTTCTGTAACAATATTTTGAATATTTCCACCAAGAGCTGTTTCAATGGCAACTTCATACTTCTTATCTACCTGAATCAAATCAGATACAACACCCAAAAGTCCCGCGTTCTGCGCCTTTTGTTCCATTACTTTACGGATACTATTGCCATAGCCATCATAGCGCTCTGCAATGTTCTTTAAAGATTCCAGACGAGACTGCTGTTTGTGGTAGTTCATCTGGTTTTCTTCTATTTTCTGATTATTCTCTCTGTCTTTCTTCTTCCAATCCACAATCTTTTCTAAAAGATCTGTTTCCTGGGCTCTTGAAGCAAGAAGTTTTTCATTTACTTTTGCTAATTCTGCTTCATAAGACTCTAAAACAGCCGTCAAATCAGCCTCTTCTGTTTTACGGTCTAATAAACGCTTACTAAGCTCTGCTCTACGGATATTAATCTGTTCAAGCATCGTATCAAATCTCTGCTGACGAGCTTTGATTGAGGCATTATTATTTAATAAATCAATCAATTCTTTCTGTCCGTTTTCAATACCTGTATTACATTCTGTAATTTTTGCCTGAATAGCATCTAATTCTCTCTGTGCAGTAGCTTTTCTTGCTTCGATTGCAGATAACTGCTCATCTAAAACAGCCTTTTTCTCATCGTAACCCTGTTTTGACTCTACACGTTCTGCCTTGTCTTTTTCAATGACAAGAAGACGACCCTGTAAATGCTCGTCTGTCATCTCTGCTGCACGAATCTGTTCATTTAAAACCTGAATCTGACTTTCTAATTTTTCCTTAGTAACACTTGCCTGGCTCATGTTTTCACGGATAGAATTTACTTTCTCATCCATATCTTTCATAGCCTGTTCTAAAGATTCGTACTCTTCTTTAATTTTTTCATAAGCGGCATTGGTTTCTTCCATATCTTCAGAAGCAATGCGCTGCTTTTCTTTCAATTCTTTTTCATCACGCTCAATACGTTCCATTTCCAATAAGAACATATTCACGTCATATTCTTTTAATTCACTCTTTTTATTCAAGTAAATCTTAGCCTTTTCAGACTGTCTTTCAAGCGGACCTACCTGACGTTCCAATTCTGCCAGAATATCGTTTACACGAACAAGGTTTTCGCGTTCGTTATCTAACTTTTTCTGAGCTGTTGCCTTACGCTTTTTGTATTTCACAATACCTGCAGCTTCATCGAAAAGTTCACGACGTTCTTCTGGTTTACCACTAAGGATTCGGTCAATCTGTCCCTGGCCAATGATGGAGTAACCCTCTTTACCGATACCTGTATCATAGAAAAGCTCTGTTACTTCTTTTAAACGACAAACATTTCCGTTGATAAGATATTCACTTTCGCCAGAACGATATAAACGTCTTGCAATCGTTACTTCTTCAAAATCAATAGCAAGCTCATGGTCAGAGTTGTCCAAAGTAATAGCTACATATGCATAACTAAGAGGCTTACGGTTTTCTGTACCTGCAAAGATAACGTCCTGCATAGAAGAACCACGAAGCTGCTTTGTACTCTGTTCACCAAGTACCCAGCGAACTGCATCCGCTACATTACTCTTACCACTACCATTTGGTCCTAC
>JAZURS010000049.1:0-9195 GCA_045606325.1 Agathobacter sp. | reverse complement strand
GTAAATTCTGAAATTTATGATAGATTACCAAGTGAAGTTGCTGATTTTGTAGTAGATAATTTAGCTTCATTAAAAGATATCGTAGACAAGAATGCTAGTGAGGCTCTTGGAAATGTAAGCCTTCAGACACAGGGATTGATTAACTCATTATTAAACGAGTTATCAGCTGAAATGTTGAAAAACCTTAGTGTTGAAGATTTATTAAAAGTACTTTTATCTGGAAATCTTGAAGGATTATTTAACGGACAGATGTCATCTGAAAATATGGAAGACTTATTCAATAGCCTTTCATCTGCAGATCAGGATTCATTAAAAGATACATTTGCTTCATTAAGTGCAGCTACTAGTGAAATCTTCCTTAATCAGTCAACATTTAGTGAAGTAATGACAGGTATTGCATCAGATGCAAAAGAATATGTAGCATCATTAAGCGTAGCAGCTAGCACATCTGCAAGTGAATACGCAAGCGTAGCAGCTAGTACATTGGCAAGTGAAGTTAAGAGTAATGCAGAAGAAGTTAAGAACTCATTATCAGTAGCAGCTAGTGAATTTGCAAGCGAAGCTAAGAGTGAAATTAAGAGCGAAGCAGAAGACTTCAAGAATTCAGTTTCTGTAGCAGGTAGCACAGTGGCTTCAAACGTTATGGACAAAGTAAACTCTGTATACGAATCACAGAGTACAGTAGCTTCAAACGTTATGGATAAAGTAAACTCTGTATATGGATCACAGAGTACAGCTGTATCTGAACTTGCTAATAAAGTAGAATCAGCAAAAGCAAGCACAAGTGAACGTTTAAGCGAACTTTATGCAGACGCTTTCTCTAGCGAACGTATGGAAGAATACGAATCAGCAAAAGCAAGTTTAAGCACTGTTTTAGAAGAAAAGACAAGCGAATACAAAGTTGCTAGCGAAAGTTTAAGTGTTGTTGCAAGTGAAAAATTCAGCGAAGCAATCGTTGAACTTACATCAAGCGAAACAATCAGCCAGTACAAATCAGCTAGTGCAAAAGCAAGTGAAGCATTAGATTCACTTCTTGATGGACGTGTATCAAGTGAAACAGCAGCTGATATTGAAAGCGGACTTGGTGCATTAAGCGAAGCTATCAATAAAGTACAGGATAAAGTATTTGATAAATTAGAAGAACTTGGATTCTTCGGATCTGCAAGTGAAGTAGAATCTGAATCAGACAACTCACAGAGTAGCGAATCAGATAACTCACAGAGTAGCGAATCAGACAACTCACAGAGCAGCGAATCAACAGGCTCACAGAGTAGTGAGTCAACAGATTCAGAATCAGTAAGTGCAACAGAGTCCGCTTCTGAGTCGACAAGCACTTCAGAATCTATCGATACTCCTGTAGTTGATGAAGAAGTAGAAGGACCAGCAGGTGAAAATGCTCCTATCGTTGAAGATACAACAGTAGAAGAAGTGGTTACACCAGATGCTCCAGCAGCAACTGTAACTCCAGCAGCTCCACAGGCTACAACTCCAGTTGTAACTCCAGTAGTTGATGCTGATGATGTAACAGTTGAAATCGAAGACGAAGAAGTACCACTTGGTGTTATCGAAGATGAAATCGTTGATATTGAAGACGAAGAAACACCATTAGCTTCAGGTGCAGAAGAGGAAGAAGAAAAGAAACCTTCAATCTTAGGAACAGTAGCAGGCACTAGTGTTGGATTAGGAGCAATTGCAGCGGGTGTTGCAGTAGTAGGTAAGAAGTTCTTCGGTTTTGGAAAGAAAATTGATAAGAAAAACCAGTAAAATAGATTAAATTGTATAGACAGTTTAGTTCTTGAAATGTTAAACTAGTATTGGCGGTCTTTGCGAAAAGACCACCGATACTAGTTTATTTTTTTGAGTAGGAAACATGAACGTACAGCAGAAAGAACACAAAGAATATTTAGTTAAATATAAGTTGTTATATACAGCTCTTATTTTATTGGTTTATTCCATTGGTAAGGGCTTGCCTTTGTATGGCATTGATGTATCTGCCTATATGCATAGAACTGTAGGTGCAGAAGATTTGCTCTTACAGACGATTCAAGGGGATGTGTTTAAATGTTCGTTGTTTGCATTAGGTATTTCACCTTATATGATTTCATCTATGTTGATTCAGATTGTTTCAGCATTCCGTAAATCAGAGACTCGCTCTAAGATTTCACCGAAAAAGACCCAAAAACAGATATTAGGTATGACTCTAGTGATAGCAATTGTGCAGGCTGTGATACAGGTGCAGGATCTTATATTTAGAGTGTCTAGTTATGAATTATTTTTGGCGAAAGTAATTGCAGTAGTAGAAATGGTGACAGGAGCTTTGATTATCGTATGGCTTTGTTCTAGAAACAAAAAGTATGGTATCGGTGGACAATCTGCCCTTATTTTTACGAATATTATAGACGGAATTCATGCTACCTTAAAAGGTCATGATATTGAGATGTTGTTTGTACCTGTTGTGATTGCATTAGTTGTAATGATTGTAGTTATTATTATGGAAAACACAGAGTTCCGTATTCCGGTACAGCGTATTTCCATTCACAATATTTATGCAGATAAGAACTACATGGCGATTAAACTGAATCCAATTGGTGTTATGCCTGCGATGTTCTCATCCGCAGCATTTATGATTCCGACTCTTTTGATTACTGCACTTACATGGATATTTTCAGAAAATACATTTCTTTTCTGGTTGCAGGAAAATATGAGCCTTAATAAGCCTTTAGGTATTGGTGTATACATAATCTTAATTTATATTTTATCGGTTGGCTTTTCACGTGTATTTATCAATCCAAAAGATATGACAGAACAATATCTGAAGAGTGGAGACAGTTTGTTAAATATCCATGCAGGGGATGATACCAGAAAATATTTATCCAGAGTGATTACAAGAATAAGTCTTGTAAGTGCGACAGTCATGAGTGTTTGTCTTGGGATTCCTATGATTTTACAGATGACTGGCGGAATGAATAATTCACTTGCGGCTTTGCCTTCTTCGGTATTGATGCTTACCGGTATATGGTGCAATTTATATCGAGAAGTATTAGCAGTGCGAGATTTAGAGTCATATAAGCCATTTATTTAGGAGGAAACATGCTTTATTTTATACCAGCCTGGTATCAGGAAAATGAGTGGTGTGAAAATGAACAGTATTGGTATGCAAGACGTATGCATACAGAGTTCGATGATACAGTAAAACATATTCAGTTGTTTCATCGTAGTCAGGCATATCCGTTCAAGGTTATGCTTCTTAGTTATGCGCCTAATTACAGACATTTCCTCCATAGACAGAGTGTTTTTCGTGCACCATACTGGTCTTGTTTTGATGCTATCCAAGAGGTTACCAGAAAAAAGGTTGTGACGTTTTCATTTCACAATCTGAATTGGCCAAAACATATTGAATTTATTTATTCTCCATTTGTTTTGATTGCACAGCTCCATGGAGAGCGTTATGCGCAGGTGGAATTTGGTGAGGATGGTAATCTGATTCAGGTAGATATGTATCAAAATGGACAAGTCAGCAGAAGAAATATCTATGATGATAGAGGTTTTGTGTCAAGTACGATTCGTTTTGAAGACGGGCGTCCGATGCATCAGGATTATCTGACGGATAAGGGTGTATGGAAGATAAGACACTTTTTCTCAGATGGTCATATTGAGATAAATCAGAAAAATCCAACGTTTATTTTAGATTATAACGGAGAAGTACATAGAAAACAGTTCTCCAGAAGTTCTTATGATAGTATGGATCAGGTGATTCAGGAAGTGCTTAGTGCATATGTAGAATTGTTGGACCAGGATGATTTGTTCTGTATTGCTATGCACAAGAGACATACGGCGATATTAAGAGAGACATTGAAGGATAGAAAGGTAATTCTTTCATTCTTCCAAAATAGATATGATTTAGAGAATCGACCAAATGGAGTTCGTATGGTGGAGCAGGCGGATTTCATCATTACGGATTCGCAAGAGAATCTAAACAGAATTAAGAAGATTGTACCAAAAGATTTGCATATTACAGATATAACTCCATTTGACTCGCGTGTGGACTTTGGTATTAGTCAGCAGTTAAATGTACAGAAAATTCTGGTTCCGGTAGACGGAATGGATGATGAAAGATTTGGTGTTCTTATTCGTAAATTAGGAAAGTATATTCTAAGAAATGAGAACGCACGCATACATTTATTCACGAGAGTGGCAGATGTAGGACGAAAGATGCAGTTGCTTGAAAAAACAAGAAAAGCACTGATAGCAGCGGATTTAGAACCAGGATGGGCAGTTGAAGAAACAAAGAAAAATGTTGCAGAGAATATGCTGGATACTATGGATGATGTACCAGTTAAGTTTTTTGTAGAACAATGCGTGGATGAACTTTCGGTAAGTAAATGTATCCGCGAGCAGCGTTTGATTGTAGATATGCGAGATGTTATGGAAGTATACTTGCAGATTAGTGGAATTAGTATGGGAATTCCACAGATTGTGTCGCAGGAAACACAGTTCGTAGAACATGAAAAGAACGGCTTGGTATTGCAGGAAATAGAAAACCTTCCAGAAGCTATGGCATTTTACTTGGAAAACCTTACGAACTGGAATGAAGCAATGGTATATGCTTATGAAATTGGAAAGAAATATACTACAAAAGTATTGATTGAAAAGTGGAAAGAGGTAATAGAATTTGTCGGAAGCGATTCGAGTATTACAACTGGGGAATCATGATTGGTCCAGTAGTTTAGAATTACCAAATTACATAGAGTTTTCATACGAAGAACAGTTTGAAGAAGCACCAAGAACACCATATGATTTGGTGTTTATTAGTCGTGCCATTAGCCAGGAAGAAGAAAAAGAACTTCAGCTTGCAACAAAGGCACATTGTTTGTATGTGATAGAAGGTACAGAAATCAATGAATCTTTGGAATATTTAATCGCATGCAAGTGCGGAAAATTCTTGCAAGAGGAAGAAATTCAAACCTTTATGTTACATGAAGCGAGAAATTATTTCCCTAAACCATATGGGGAAAAGTACCAATTAGGTAAAATGGCAATTGCACAAGGTTTCTTAGGCAGAGTTTCCTGGAATGGGAATTATAGCGTGGAATTAGATGGCGAATACGGTCAGGATTTTGAGCAGATTGTATATTGGAGAAATAATATACCTATTTTCGAAGGACAGGCAATTGATTTTTGGCTGGAATATAAAAAGGAGCCAGGTGTAGAGATTCAGCTTGTGGTTACCCAATTCCAGTCACATACGATTTCTACCATTCAGCAAAAATGGGTGTATTCAGAGGAACAGTTAGAGGATATTGTAACGGTTGATAATCAGATGCCAACTGGACCAGTATTTACTTCAATTATGGCAAAAGGCAAGGGAAAACTTGAGATTATTGCCTTGCATGACAGATATTCCAGAAGAGGTCATGGACTCTTTTTACCAGGCGGGGAACGTTATGTGACCAAGGAGAGAGAAGAAATTTTCTATTATTTTGATCCTGGTGATATGAAACCACCGCTGAATGTGTATTTTTCAGGTTATAAAACCATGCAAGGCTTTGAAGGTTACTACATGATGAGGAAGATGGGATGTCCATTCCTTCTTATTGCAGAGCCAAGATTAGAGGGTGGATGCTTCTATATGGGCTCACAAGAGTACGAAAAGGCACTTGCAGACATTGTTAACGTACACTTGGAAAAGTTAGGATTTTCGAATGAAGAGTTGATTTTGTCAGGTCTTTCTATGGGAACCTATGGAGCACTATATTATGGCTGTGATTTATTACCACATGCTATGATCTTGGGTAAACCGCTTGCAAGCATTGGTGATGTAGCCAAGAATGAACGATTACATAGACCAGGTGGTTTTCCTACTTCTTTGGATATGCTGCATTATATTGCGGGTAATACCGATGAAACTGCCATTCAGTTAATGAATGATAGATTTTGGAATAAATTCCGTTCTGCAGACTTTAAAAAGTCGAAGTTTGTTGTTGCATATATGATTGAAGATGACTATGATATGACGGCATATGATAAGCTGATTTCAAACCTGAAGTCAGAAGGGGTGCAGGTATATGGCAAGGGCATTCATGGTCGTCACAACGATGCAACTGGACCGATTGCAAGTTGGTTTAAAAACCAGTATGAACAGATACTAAGTAATGATTTTTCAAGAAGGATTGATACATAAATGGCAGGCGAAAAATGGATGATTTATTGGAACGAGTATTCCTCCGATACCTATTTATATGGCGCGGAAATTGAGTTCCATAAAAAAGATGATGTGGAATATCGGAATCTTTTGATACCACCAGGAACTATAATTAAGCAGTGGTATTCGAAGACGAATTTTCAGGCACAGAGAATTGAGCCTTCCCTTCCAATTATCGATGGTGAAGGACAATACAAAATAACCATTAATATTGATGTTCCAGAAGGAGAAAACGTTCTGGCACGTTTGGTATATTATGACAGATACGAGGTAGAGGCCGGTAGCCTTACATTACGAGATAAGGAGACGGTATTTCGTTGTCCTTTGAAAACTTATAGTTACAGACTCCAGCTAATCAATGGTGGAGTTACAAATTTTCATTTTCATTCAGTTGTGATACAGGAATTAATCGATGAGTCAGAAGAAAAAGGTAAAACAACTAAATAGAATATTAGAACAGGTCAAATCATATAAAGACCAGATGAAAGCACTTACCGATACGGAATTACAAGGATTAACTGAAAGTTTCCGTGAGCGTCTAGCACAGGGCGAAACTTTGGATGATTTACTTCCAGAAGCATATGCGGCTATTTGTGAGGCGGATTACAGAGTTTTGGGTAAGTTTCCTTATGATGCACAAATTTTAGGTGCAACAGCACTTCATCAGGGAAAACTTATCGAGATGAATACCGGTGAAGGAAAGACACTTGTTGCGACCATGCCTTTGTATTTAAATGCACTGTCTGGAAAGAGTACGATTTTACTTACTACAAATGAATACCTTGCACTTCGTGATGCGGAGGAAATGGGTGAGGTTTATCGTTTTATGGGCCTTTCTGTTGCCGCAGGTGTAAAAGCCAGAGCAGAAGAACGCTTCTCGAATGACGAAAAAAGAGAAATCTATAACTCGGATATTGTATATACGACACATGGTGTTTTTGGATTTGATTATCTTCTCAACAATCTGGTTACGACAGCAGAAGACCGTTTTATGAGAGCGTTTAATTTCGTTATCATTGACGAAGCGGACTCTGTATTATTAGATAGTGCCCAGACTCCATTAGTTATTTCTGGTTCTCCTAGAGTTCAGTCTAACCTTTATGAACTCGCAGACTTTTTCGTAACTACATTGATAGAAGGCAGAGATTATGAAAAAGAAGAGAAAAAAGTATGGCTTACGGACGAAGGTATAAAGTATACAGAACAGTTTTTCCAGATAGATAACTTCTATGGAGAAGAATACTTTGAAATTAACCGCCATGTGATACTGGCACTTCGTGCTCATGTATTGTTTGAAAGAGAAAAAGAATACATGATTTCCAAGGATGGAGAGCTTCAGCTATTAGATGGTGGTTCTGGCAGAATGATGCCAGGGGTAAAACTCCGTGGTGGTCAGCATCAGGCTCTGGAAGTAAAAGAAAAAATAGAAGCATCCAGAGAAAACCGTTCGGTAGCATCGATTACCTACCAGAATTTATTTCTTTTATTCCCAAAGATGGCGGGGATGAGTGGAACGATTTCCGATGCGGCAGAAGAACTTTTAAACGTATATGGTGCAGATGTGGTTGTAATTCCTCCAAACTGTCCATTACAACGTGTAGATAGAAAAGACCTTTATTATAAAGATAGACCAACACAGTTTGAAGATGCAATCAGACTTGCTGTTGATACGCACAATACTGGCCAGCCAGTTCTTATCGTAGTATCTACGATTGCAGAAACGGAGTTGGTATCTCGTCTTTTGATGGAAGAAAAGATTGCACATAGTGTATTAAATGCCAATAATGCGTTCTGGGAAGCGGAAATCATCAAAGAGGCAGGGCAGCTGAATACCGTAACAGTTGCAACTTCTATGGCAGGTCGAGGGACTGATATTAAGCTAGGTGAAGGTGTAAAAGAGCTTGGAGGTCTGGCTGTTATTGGTATCGGTCGAATGACTAACGTGCGTCAGGAACGCCAGGCAAGAGGTCGTGCCGGCAGGCAGGGAGACCCAGGTTACAGCCAATTCTTTGTATCTTTACAGGATGAAATTGTACGCCAGAACGGTTTAATTGATACTACAAAATATGAGGATGGAAAGAAATACATTTCGAAGTCTAAATTACAACGTGTCATCAATACTGCACAAAAAACTGGTGAAGAGTTCTCTGTTATGTCACGTAGACAGGCGATGGATTATGACCAGGTAATGCAAAGACAAAGAAATCTTATTTATGCAACCAGAAATAACCTCATGGATGGTGAGGTTATGGAGTATAAAAAAATTAGAAATCTTGCTAAAGAAAATATTCGAGAATTTATTCTAGAGCAAGAGATTTGTACAGTGGAAAATGTTCATAGATATATATTGGACAATATTTCTTATCGTTTGGATGAAGATGTAACAGAAGAAATTTTAAAGGATAATAAGCTTTTGGCAAAGTATCTTTTAAACATTGTTAGAAATGCTCTTGCAGAGCAGGAGAAGAAACTGGGTGACCAGGAACTTATGATGGATTTCATGCGTATTGCTACGTTGCAGGCGATTGATGATGCCTGGGTAGAACAGGTAGACTACTTACAGCAGTTACAGACAGCAGTTTCAGGGAGAGCTTCTGCACAGAGAAATCTTGTATATGAGTATCAGACAGATGCTTTGGAATCTTTCCAAAAGATGGAGAAGACGGTTAAGAAAAACATTATTAGAAATATATTGCTTAGTAATGTATATGTGGATGCAGAGGGAGAGATTCAGATTCTGCTTCCTTAGGAGGAACTATGGTTTACAATTTTAACTTAGGAATAGGATGGGCGAGCAGTGGTGTAGAATATGCACAGACTTATCGAGCAAAGATGCTTCGAAATATTGGAGTGGAGGCTAAATTTGTCTTCACTGATATGTTTCCAAGGGATAATATCCAGCATATGACAGAGAATATTGGATTTTTAGACTCTGAAATTATCTGGTTATATACCTATTTTACAGATACAAAGATATCACCAGTTACTTACAC
>JAZURS010000048.1:0-32823 GCA_045606325.1 Agathobacter sp. | reverse complement strand
GAGGCACAATCACTGTACAAAGTGAGTTAGGCAAAGGCACTATTTTTTCCTTTTCTGTTTGGGTAGAATTACCAGAGGCAGAACAGGAAAAGAATGCAGGTACAGTTGATAGAATAGCTGTTTTAACTGGAGCAATGCAACGTAGTGAAGAAGAGGAGCAGTTAAAGGAATTCGGTTCACAAGAAAATCGAGCAGAATTAGAAAAGAATTTATCAAAACTAATTCTTTGTGTGGAAATGGATAATTGGGAAAAGGCAGAGACTTTTATGGCTGCGATAAAACAGTTAACAGATGCAGCTCCACAGGAAGTAAGAACTGCTTCGCTTCGACTTAAGATGGCAGTTCAAAAAGCAGATTATGACAAGACGAATGCAGCATATGAGGAACTTACAAAGCTGTTATAGTCAGGAGGCTTTATGTTACGAATTTTAATTATTGATGATGTGGAAACCAACCGATTTGTACTCCGCAACATTATTACAGATATGGGCTATCAGCCTGTGTTAGCGGAAAATGGAAAACAGGGTTTGAAAATTATGGAACGTATAGTTCCGGATTTAATCCTTTTAGACGTAGCAATGCCTGAAATGGATGGCTTTGAGTTTGCAGAAATTATGAAAAATGACATCAAGACTAGAAATATTCCTATCATTTTTATATCTGCATTTGATGCACCACAGGATATTGTAAAAGGATTTGAAGCGGGTGGAGCAGATTATGTGACGAAACCATTTATCCAGGAGGTTGTAAAATCTCGAGTTGCAGTACAGTTAAAACTTGCGGAGATGAATAAAACGCTGGCAGATACAAATAGAAGATTGCAGATATCTATTGCAGAACAGTTACGACAGATTGAAGCCGAAAAGAAAAAAGTGTTGTATGCCTTACTTACAGTTGTTCGTAAGAATGCAGCTTTTGATGATGTACATATTGAACGTTTGCAAGAAAACTGTAAGATTTTGGCGCAAGCAATGCAGCTTTCGCCTAAGTTCGAAAGTCAGGTTTCGGACACTTTTGTAGAAACCATCGAATTGGCAGCACCTCTTTGTGATTTGGGTATGGTAGGCGTGCCACTTAATATTTTACAGAAAAAAGGCAAACTGACAGAAGAAGAAAAACATATCGTTCAAAAACATACTGCTATTGGAACCCAGATTATGGAGGATATCAAAAACGATGGAGATTACAACGACTTTGTGGATATGTCTTGTAATATTACAAAGTATCATCACGAACGTTGGGATGGTACAGGATATCCAAGTGGGGTAGCTGGCGATGAGATTCCATTACCAGCGCAGATTGTTTCTTTGATTTCGTACTACAATGCATTGACAGAACATCGCTCGTATCGTGATGCATATAGCAAGGAAGAGGCGATACATATGATTGAGCAGGAATCTGGTAAAGCCTTTAACCCAGAAATATTTAATATCTGTAAAAAGATAGCTAGACAATTAAAATAAATGGAGAAGACACTATGAGTAAAATTAGAGTACTTGTTGTAGAAGATTCCGTATTTTTTAGAGAGCTTCTTGTAAAACACCTAAATAAGCATCCAGATTTGGAAGTAGTTGCCAGTGCAGGTGACCCTTTTGAAGCAAGGGATATGATTGTGAAACATCGACCAGATGTTATGACACTGGATATTGAAATGCCTCGTATGAATGGCATTGAGTTTTTAAGAAAACTGATACCTCAATATCCAATGCCAGTTGTCATGATTAGTTCTTTGAGTGGTAAGGTATTTGAGGCGTTAAGTGCAGGTGCGGTTGACTTTGTTGCAAAACCTGCAATGTCAGATAGAAAGAAATTGGAAGAACTCATGATACATGAGCTTCCAGCTAAGATTATAGCGGCGTCTGTAGCAAAAGTTGGAAATATTAAAAGGGCAACCGTTCCTGCTTTGACAGAAAATGTGGTAAACAACGCAAATAAAGATTTTGTTATTGCGATCGGGGCATCTACAGGAGGAACTGAGGCGATTACGACTGTTTTAAAAGAGTTTGGACCAGATGTTCCAGGAACAGTTATTGTACAACATATGCCTGCGGGATTTACAGAAATATATGCACATAGATTAGATGAGCAGTGCAGGGTAACCGTTAAGGAAGCAAAAGATGGCGATAAGGTATTTCCAGGACAGGTGTTACTTGCTCCAGGTGGAGATAATCAGATGCGTCTTGTAAAGGCAAATGGTTGCTATCAGGTGGAGATTAAACCAGGAGCAAAAGTAAATGGACATTGTCCATCAGTAGATGTTTTATTTGAATCCGTTGCGAAGAGTGCGGGTAGCCGCGCAATTGGAATTATTTTAACCGGAATGGGAGGCGATGGTGCAAAAGGCCTTTTGGAAATGCGAAAGGCAGGAGCAAGCACGATTGGCCAGGATGAGTCCACATGTGTCGTATATGGAATGCCTAAGGTGGCATTTGATATAGGTGCAGTTGAGCACCAGGAGAAAGTGAATAATATAGCAAAAAAAATGTATGCTGTTCTTAATAACATGTAAAGGAGAATATTTATGAGAATTTTATTAGCAGAGGACGATTTCGTAACAAGAAAGTTTATGAGTAACTTCTTATCAAAGTATGGTGAATGTGATGTTACTGTTGATGGTTTGGAAGCAGTAGATGCATTTATGATGGCTTTGGAAGATGAAAATCCTTACGATTTAGTATGTCTTGATATTATGATGCCAGTTATGGATGGATATCAGGCTTTAGTGGGGATTCGTAATCTTGAAAAGGAACGTAATATTCCAGAAGATAAAGCTGTTAAGGTTATTATGGCAACAGCATTAAATGACGAAAAGAACGTAAAAATGGCATTTGAATTAGGTTGTACCATTTATTCAGGAAAACCAATTGACCAGGATCGTTTTGAGGAAGCATTGAAGCGTTTGGATTTGATTTAGTAGGAGTTCGTTATGGCAGATGTATTTAACACAGATGATATGCTAGATACATATCTGTACGAAAATAGATTGTTATTGGACCAACTACAGGAAATTGTACTTGCGAAAAGAAATGATACACATTTTGATCAGATTTCTATTCACAAGATGTTTCGCACAATGCATACCATTAAGGGCTCATCCGGCGTTATGATGCATGATGGAATTACCAAGGTATCTCATAAATTAGAAGATGTGTTAGCTTTGGTTAGAGAAATGCAGCCAGAAGATGTGCCTCATATGGAATTGGTTGAATATGTTTTGGCGGTTTCGGATTTTATATCTGCAGAGCTTGTAAAAGTTGAAAAGGGCGAATCTCTGGATACGGAAGTAACAGAACTTATGGAGACGTTGGATGCCTTTTTGGAATTAATAAAGAGTAAAACAGAAGGGCAAAGACGAGAGACCTACGTACAGGAGACGTCTGCACAACAGTTTTATATTGCACCAGCAGCATCTGAAGAAAAAAAGGATACAGATGAAACGATTGAACCGTTCTTTTTTATTGACTTAGAATCTTCTGTTGAAGAAATCGAAGCAAGAGTGGAAAGAACTCAGCAACAGATTATGGAAGAGTCTAAGACCATGCAGCTTGCGCCTGGTGATTTCGTTATCCAGACAAAAGAAACTGCATGGGGGCGTAGTACAGAGAAATCGAAGTATATCCGTGTGGATATAGATAAAATGAATCAGTTAGTAAATATTGTTGATTCACTAATAGTATCTCAGTCTGAGGTAATTCATAATCCAGATTTGCAGATGGAAGGATTGGTTTTGGATGATTTTCATCAGGCTGCAGAGAAAATGCTGGAATTGTCTGGCTCATTGCAGGATATGATATTTTCTATTCGTTGCATATCATTGATAAATATTTTCCAAAGAATGAATCGTATCGTATTTGATGCCTCTAGAAAACTAGGAAAAGATATTGAACTAGTTATGGAGGGAGAGGATACGGAAGTGGATAAGAGCATTGCAGAACAGATTGCAGATCCACTTATGCATTTGATTCGTAATGCAGTAGACCATGGTATTGAATTGCCACAGGAGAGAAGAGCAGTTGGAAAACCAGCACGTGGTAGAATTGTTCTTTCTGCAAGAAAGGATTCAGATTATTTATGGATTGTAGTTGAGGACAACGGAAAAGGTTTGGATAAAACTGCAATTTATGATAAAGCATGTAGGTTAGGTTTGGTAGAAGACCAAAAGACTTTAGAGGAATTATCGGATAAAGAAGTCTTCCAATGGCTTACGGTTCCTGGATTTTCAACGAAAGAAGAAGTGAGTGAGTATTCAGGAAGAGGCGTAGGATTGGATGTTGTGGTATCCAATATTATTCCAATTGGTGGATGTTTAGAGATAGAAAGTGAACCGGGAGAAGGAAGTAGGATGATACTTAAAATCCCACTTAGACAGATATCTCATAACATATTAGAATAGAGGGTTAGGCTGTCTCAAAATACATACGTTTTGAGACAGCCTCTAGTGCGTTTTTGGAGGCAGAAAAATGGGCAAGTATGAGTACTTAAAATCATATGAAAGACAGATAGAAACCATTGTAATGGTTATAACTTCTATCTATTCTTTTGTGGAGTTAGCTCTAGGATATCGAAATGCTTGGAATCCATGGGGACAGGTTTCGGTATTAGCAGGTTTGCTTGTTTCATGGATATTTTTCTTTGGAAAATATAAGGACTATGAGACGAGAGCACATGTGACCTGTTTTGCATCACAGCTTATGATTTTTGTATATGGAATCGAATGTGATGATTTTTATCTCATTCTGTCTCTCTTCGTTAGTTTGTGTATTTTGCTAGGTCTGTATGGTGTGACCAAAACCATGATTTATCCTGCAATTTCGTATACATTATTGGTTGGATATTATATTTTCATAGATGGTCAGCTTACCTGGGGGCAGTATTCCTCTGATCTAGGGATGGTTACACGTGTGCTCCAGGGCTATCTTACATTGTTTATCGTTATATATCTGGTATATCGATATAAGACTAGTCAGGAAAGTATGTTAGAGATGATTGACGCGTTGCGTAAATCAGAACGAGAAAAGGATGACTTTCTTGCTAATGTCAGTCATGAAATTCGTACTCCTATTAATACTATCTGTGGTGTTAGCGAGATTATGTTAAATAATAATGTTCCTACAGAACTGAAAGAAGATATGTTGAACATCCAGTCTGCGGGTCGAAACCTTATGTCTGTAGTAGGAGATATCCTGGATTATTCTGAATTACAGGAAGGTGAATTCGAAATTGTAGAGGAAAACTACTATCTTAGTTCTACCATTTATGATGTTATCAATATGTCTATGGCGAAGAAAAGTGAGAAAAAACTGGAACTTATCATAGACTGTGATGCTGATATGCCAAGTATGTTAATTGGTGATGAACAAAAAATTCGAAGAGTCATTATGAATATTGTAAACAACGCAATAGAGTTTACATCAGAGGGCTGTGTAAGTGTTGATTTTGGATATCGTAAAGAAGAATACGGTATTAATTTAATGATTACCGTAAGAGATACGGGTATTGGTATGTCTAAGGAAAGTGTTGAAAATCTTTTCAAGAAATTTTCACAGGCAGATATGGGACGTACTAGAAAGAAGGGTGGTGTAGGTCTCGGACTCGCTATTGCTCAGACGATTATAAACCGTATGGGTGGTTTTATTACGGTTAAAAGTGAATTAGGAAAAGGTAGTGAGTTTAAAATTGTAATTCCTCAGAAGGTTTATGATACAAAGCCTATCGTGGAATTGCCAAATAGAGAAGAAATTAATGCAGCAGTATACATCAATATGGAGCAGTTCAGGTTCAATTCAATCAGAGATGAATATGCTGAAAATATAAAACATCTTGTAGAACAACTTAAGGTAAAATGTCATATTAGCCGTAATTTACAAGAGCTTAAAAGAGTGGAAAAAAGAGAAGACTTTAATCATATATTTATTAGCTTATTAGAATATCAGGAGGATCCTGTATATTTTGATAATTTGGCAAAGTGCAAAGCAGTGCATGTTATTATCGATCATTACGATGATGCTAAGGTACAGAATAAAAACTTGAGTAAGATTTATAAACCATTCTTTGCTTTATCAATTATGTCTGCGATTAAAGATATTCAGACACAGAGTGGAAGTAATGCGCTTGAAATAGATGAGCATCAGTTATATGCGCCAGAAGCACATGTATTAGTGATTGATGATAATCGAATGAATATCAGAGTAGTTGAAGGTTTGTTAAAAACTTATGGAATTCAGGTTTCCTATGCTTTAAGCGGACAAGAAGGTATTGAAATGCTTTCCTCTAAAGCATATGATTTGGTTTTCTTAGATCATATGATGCCGGGTATGGATGGTGTAGAAACTTTCCATCATATTCGTAAAAAACCTGATTTGTATTATAAGGAAATCCCAATTATTGCGTTAACAGCGAATGCGATTGCTGGCGCTAGGGAAATGTTCATAAAGGAAGGCTTTAACGATTTTGTTGCGAAGCCAGTAGAAAGTTCGGTGTTGCAACGTACGTTAAAGAGACATCTTCCAGTTGGAAAGCTCACGAAGCAGGATGTAAAGCCACGTATAGAAGATACAGTAAAGAAGGAAGAAGCTACACTTGTTATTGGTGATTTAGATATTTCGAAAGGAATCATGTACTGTGGTAACCAGGAAAACTATTTGGAGATCCTTTCTACCCAACGTGATAGTGGAAAAGAAATTCTTGCACAGGTACAGTCTTTATATGAAAAAGAAGATTGGAAGGATTATGTTATCGTGGTGCATGGCATCAAGAGTTCGATGATGAGTATTGGTGCAGTAAAACTTTCAGAGATGGCAAAGGCTTTAGAGTTTGCGGGTAAAGGCGAAGACTTTGAGTACATTCGTAATGAACATGCTGCCATGATTAAAGAATTCGAGCGTGTAATGCAGATTCTGCAGGAATGTGAGTATTTATCTGTTCCAGAAGAAGAGGAAGAAGAGGTTAATAAACCGGAAATTACAGAAGAAGAGTTTGCTCAGAAATTAATAGAGTTAGAGAATGCAACCTATGAATTCGATGCAAACAAAATGCTTCCAATTTTAGACGAGATAAGTAAGTATTCTTATCATTCAAAGGATATGGAAAAAGAATTGAAACCTGTGTATAAAAAGGTTGATATGTATGATTTTATGTCTGCCTATGAGAGTGTAGTGAAGATTAAAGAGAAGTCATAATATATGTGAATGAGGTACATATATGTTTAAAAAGTTTATCAATATATTCGTAGATGAAAAAATGGATATAAAGGAACGACTGTTTCGAATTATTTTAGCGGTTGGCTCTGCAGCGGTAGGGTTAGCTATTTTGCAAGGCTTGACTCTTATTAATGCAGGAAGTCTAATGTTTATTTATGGGATCATGCTGATTGCTTTTGTTTCTGCTTTGGTACTAACCTTTAAGTATCGAAACATTGAGCTATCTTCTACAATTCTGGGCATAGCACTTTTATTTGTAGCCTTACCATTTATTTTTATAAAAGGTGGCGGTGTAAATAGTGGTTCTGGTGTTTGGATGGCATTGGGAATCTTTTATATCTTTGTTATGTTTTCTGGCAAGAAATTAAAAGTATTCTTGATATTGACGCTGCTTATTGATATTGCATGTTATTATATTGCTTACACATACCCAGAAATGGTTGAGGAACTTGCGACACCTTTTGAAAAGCATTTTGATTCTCTTTTTGCAGTGCTTACAGTTGGAATTACAGTAGGAATTGTCATGATGTTCCAGATAAAGGTTTTCGAAAAAGAAAGACTATTAACGCAGGAACAGAAAAAGGAATTAGAGTTAATTGGAAAATCAAAAGATGCCTTTTTTGCTAGTATGAGTCATGAGATTCGTACACCTATTAATTCAATTATAGGATTAAATGAATTGATTTTGCGTGAAGAACCATCGAATGAGATTCAAGAATATGCTAAGAATATCCAGAATGCCAGTAAGATGTTGCTTTCGTTGGTAAACGATATTTTAGATTTGTCCCAGTTGGAAATTCATAAGATGGAACTGGTTGAAAAGGAATATAACGTAGCAGATTTATTACATGAAGTAGTAGATATGATGCAGGTTCGTATGGAAGAAAAGAAATTGAAGTTTATTGTTCAGGTTGATAAAAACATTCCATCTGAACTTTATGGTGATGAAAGACGAATCAAGCAAATTCTACTTAATGTTTTATCGAATGCAGTAAAATATACAGATGAAGGTGCAGTTACTTTTAACTGCCGTTTTGAACAGAGTGATGAAGAGAATATTCTTTTGTATATTTCTGTAGCAGATACCGGTGTAGGTATTCATAAAGAAGAGTTGGCGCATTTATTTGATGCCTTTCATAGAATTAATGATGCAAAAAATCAGAGAATTGAAGGGACTGGATTGGGGCTTTCCATTACAAAGCATTTGTTGGATTTGATGCATGGAGAAATTACTGTAGATAGTATTTATACGCAGGGTTCTGAATTTACGGTAGTTATTCCACAGAAGGTAATTGATGCTTCACCATTAGGAGAGTTTGAAAACATTACTCTGAGAGAAAAAAGTTTTGCATACTATAGTAAATCTTTCGAGGCTCCTGAGGCAAGAATCTTAATTGTTGACGATGATGATTTAAACCTTATTATTACTACGAAACTTTTACAGGAAACCAAAATGTCTATCGATACGGCTAGTACTGCAGAGGAATGTCTAAGAAAGACTAGCAAGAAGTATTACAATCTTATTTTGATGGATTATATGATGCCAGATATGACTGGAGGCGAGCTTCTTCACGAAATTCGTAAACAAGAGAATGGTTTATGTAAGGATACGGACGTAGTACTCTTGTCTGCAAACGTACTGGCGGATAAGCAGTTGGAGTATCAGAGGCTTGGTTTTGATGGTTTGTTAGAAAAACCTGTAGATGCAGCTCGCTTAGAATATGAGGTGTTACAACATATTCCAGATGAATTGGTAGAATATAGAAGAGATGAAGAGGCTGGTGCACAGGGTGAGTACTTTGTATCACGTATGTCTAAGCGTCGTAAAAAAGTATATATTACATCGGATGGGGTATGTGATTTAACACAAGAGTTGATTGAAAAATATGATATAAAATTAATTGATTTATACATCAAAACAGAATCTGGCAGGTTCCGAGATAAAAAAGAAATTGATATTTATAATTTGTCTAGATATTTGTCAGATAAAAACACAACAGCAATTTCGTTATCTCCTTCTGTGGAAGATTATGAAAGATTTTTTGCAGATGCGTTAGTAGAAGCGGATAACGTAATCTATATTTCAATGGCTGGTGGAACTGGTCGATGTTACGAAAATGCAGCAGAGGCGGCAAAAGGTTTTGCACATGTACATGTTATTGATTCTGCACATATTTCTGCAGGGCAGGGACTTGTGGTATTACATGCTGCAAAGTTGGCTTCAGAGGGAGTATCTGTAAATACTATCATAAATGAAATTAATAGTATGAAATCAAAGGTCAAAGCATCTTATGTGCTTCCTAATACAACTATTTTTTATCAGAGAGGTTTTACAGATAAGTTTACTGCGAAAATATGTGATGTATTTCGTTTACGTCCAGTATTAGGTTCATTTAACAATAAAATAACCGTAATGGGTGTTCGTGCAGGAAAAATAGAGAAGGTATGGAAGTCTTATATACGTTTTCATTTGAGAAATACAGCGCGTATTGATGATAGAATTATATATGTGATTCATGCAGGCTGTACTGTGAAACAACAAGAACTGATTTTAGATGAGATTAATAGAAATATGAAGTTTAAGCAGATTATATTTACACAGGCATCGGCATCTAGTGTATGTAATTCTGGCTTAGGATCTATTGGTTTTGCAGTATACTATAAATAGAAAGAGGTTAATATGGAACAGATTTTTGAAATTATTAAGGCTTTATTATTCGGTATTGTAGAAGGTATTACAGAGTGGCTTCCAGTAAGTAGTACGGGGCACATGATTTTATTGAATGAATTTGTGAAATTAAATGTAAGTGAACAATTCTGGGATATGTTTCTGGTTGTTATCCAGTTAGGCGCAATCCTTGCCGTAGTACTGATTTTCTGGAATACAATTTGGCCATTTGGTCTTGCAAAGAACACAAACTTCTCCGAAAACTTGGGAAGAAGAGGTTTCTGGAATCAGAAATACTGGAATGTTGGTCCTGTTGCGCTTAAAATGGATATTATTAGAAACTGGCTTAAAATTGTAGTTGCATGTTTACCAGCAATTGTATTTGTAGTATTGGATTTGGATGATATTTGTGATGCATTATTCTACAATGCAGTGGGAGTATCGATTGCACTTATCGTATTCGGTATCGCATTTATCATTGTGGAAAATCGTAATGCAGGAAAGAATGCAGTTGTTTTAGAAATGACAGAGATCACATGGAAGATGGCTGTTCTTATTGGAGTATTCCAGCTTTTGGCAGCAGCATTTCCAGGTACATCACGTTCTGGCGCAACTATTATTGGTGCACTTTTGATTGGTATTTCTAGAAAAGCTGCAAGTGAGTTTACATTTATTCTGGCAATTCCTGTAATGCTTGGTGCAAGTTTACTTGAACTTTTAGATTTTGGCTTTAATCTTACTGGAAATGAAATTGTTATTCTTTTAGTGGGTATGATTAGTGCATTTTTGGTTTCCATTTTTGTAATCAAGTTTTTATTAAGTTATATTCGTAAACATGACTTTAAAGTATTTGGATGGTATCGTATTGTGCTTGGTATTATCGTGCTTCTTTGTGGAGTGATTGGAATAATTTAAATTTAGAAGTTGGTAACTGATGTTAAAGATTTATTATGGACACATCCAGCTGGTGAGGGACCCGTTGGTGTTTGATAAATGGTTTGAAAAAATGAATAGCGAGAGACAAGAGAAAGTCCTTCGCTGTAAGAGTGAGTTTGATAAACGAAGATCTCTTTTGGCTGGAATTTTATTGAATTATGGCTTGAAAAACAACCGTTTTGCGAAACAAATTTTCTATAGTATTAGTCATTCAGGCAACTATGTAATATGTGCTCTTTCAGATCGAAGAGTAGGAATTGATATTGAAAACAAATTTCGGAGTGTGTTTTCAGAATCAAAAGAGGAGCAACTAGATAAAATTGCTAAAAAATGTTTGACTATGGGAGAGGAAATTCATTTTCAATCTTGCGAAGATTATGAAAAAGCAGAGATGTTGATGAATTTTTGGACGAAAAAGGAAAGTTATAGCAAATCTCTGGGAAAAGGTTTAGCAATGGATTTTTCTAAAATTGATACAGAGGCAATGGATGCATTATTCTGGTCAGGTTGGTTAGAGGAAGGATATTTCTGTAGTCTTTATGTAGAAGATGGTATTTTTAATGATATGAAAATTCAGGAAATAGTTACCCTGTAGGAAGGAAATAGTAGAATGTATGATGAATTGACTGCAAAGGATATTCAGAAGATGGAAGAAGAGATAGAACATCGAAAACTAGTGGTGCGTAAACAGGCATTAGAAGATGTTAAAGAAGCTCGTGCTCATGGAGATTTAAGCGAAAACTTTGAGTATAAAGCTGCAAAGAAATTTAAGAATGAAAATGAAAGTCGCATTCGTTATCTGGAGAAAATGATTCGTACTGCAAAGGTGATTTCTGAGGAGTCAGCAGATGACGAAGTAGGTATGAATAATACGGTAGAGTTATACTTTGAAGAGGATGATGAACTAGAAATCTACAAAGTGGTTACTACAGTTCGAAGCAATTCCTTGAAGAATTTAATAAGTAAGGAGTCTCCACTTGGTATGGCTATATATGGTCGAAAAGTGGGAGATAGATGCGAAGTAAAGGTGAACGAAAATTATTCATATTTCGTACAGATTAAAAAAATAGAAAATACAGTAGATGATGGTAGCGATGCATTGCGAAAATTCTAATTGTATTGAAAGTAGGTATATAAATGGCTAGAAGAGGTTTGGCGGGACAACTTAATATGTTCGACTTATACAATTCTTTGGAGACAATTGAGCCTGGAGAAGTTGAGATGGTGTCTCTCGTGCCTAATTTCGAAGAGGAGCCGGTGGTTGAGAAAGAGCCGGTGATTGAGGAGGAGCCAGCGACTGAGAAAGAGCCGATGATTGAGGAGGAGCCAGAGGCTGAGGCAGAATCAGAGGTTGAGATAGTATCAGAGGATGCAGAGTTTACTTCTCAAGTGGAAAAGACAAAAGAAGATGTAGCCATGTCACGTAGCTATGAAGTAAATGGACAAAAAATTGAGATAGCCTATATAAATTATAATAAGGTACGTATTACAAAGGGAAAAAAAGCACCTGAAATTATAGAATTTGCTTCCACCAAAGAAGCAGTAGATTATTATGTAGAAAGAATGCAGGAGTTTGTAGTAGATGAAGAAGTTTGATTTAAAGAATATTGATTTTAAAAATATGGATAAGAGAAGAGTAATGCTGATTGCGATTGGAGTTTTGTGTATTGCAATTGCATTATATGGGTTGTTTGATATTTTTATGGATTACAAGCTATCAGATGATACATATAACGAAGTAGAGCAAGAGTTTGTTACGATAAATACAGGTGGAACAGGAGAATCGGATAATGTTCCATGGTATGAAATGATATCGGTAGATTTAACTGGACTTCAGCAGAATTATGCAGATGTAGTAGGATGGATATTCTTTGAGGATGGTTCTATTAGTTATCCAGTAGTGCATGGAAAAGATAATAATCAATATCTGCATACCACGTATGATGGAAAACAGGCAAAAGCAGGGAGTATTTTCTTAGAGGCTACACATAACCCTGATTTTTCAGATACTCATACTCTCATTTATGGACATAACATGGGAAATCTAAGCATGTTTGGTAGATTGAAGTATTATAGGGCAGATAAAGAGTATTACAATGGCCGTGAGTATTTTCAGATTCATACAGGTAACGAAATTTTAAGATACAAGATTTTTGCTTACCAGCACTTAGAAGAGGATAGTTTTATTTTTCAAGAATATTTTTCATCCGGTAAAGACCTTGCGAAACGTTTAACAGCTGGTTCAATGAGAAAAGTTGATATAGATATTGAAGAAGATGATAAAATTGTTAACCTTTCTACATGCACCGTGGATGATAAATTCCGTTTTGTGGTAAGTGCAGTATTGGTTGAAAAATATAGTCTTACAGATAATGCGTTAATAATAGATGAAACTAAGGAGTAAGAGATATGAAAAGAGAAGATGAATTATTAAAACAGTTGACGGACATGACAAAGGAGACCAAGGCTGGAAAAATTCGTTGGGAAGTTAAGTGTCAGACGACTGAATATAACGATCCAGCAAGTAAGCCACAGGTGAAAGAAGATGATATTCTTTGGACTGTAGATGAATGCTATGTTTCGTACTATTGTCAGTACAAAGGGAAAGAATTTTTGATGATTACCTATGAAATGATACATACATCTGGTGATAAGGTAAAGACAACGAACTTAGTATTCCTTCCACCACTTGGAATTCGTTATTTTGATATTCACACATTGCTTCCATATTCTGTGGAAACATCGAATATGCTTTCATATCAGATTCAAACTTTATGGAATATGCTATTAGATATGTATAAAGCTAATCCAAATAGTGTTGATTTGGATGTAAGTGAACGAGTTTTAACAATTGAAGATTAGTGAAACGAGAAGGAGATTTTTTATGGGCAGAGTATATTTAAATGAGGGGTGGAAGTTTACAGAGAATTTTTCCGTAAATTTATTCTATCCAGGGGTTGGCGACTCAGAACTGGTTGATGTGCGTTTTCCACATACCTGTAAGGAATTGCCATATAATTATTTTGATGAACATGACTATCAAATGATTTGTGGTTATCGTCGTACACTTCGTGTAGAAGAAGCGTGGAAGGGGAAAACAATGCTCTTTACTTGTGAAGGAGCTGGACACCAGACAACGCTTTATATTAATGGACAGGAAGTATATACTCATTCCTGCGGTTATACAGCATTTACGGTTGATATAACACCATATATGCTTTATGGACAGGCTAATGTTTTGGTGCTAAAGGTTGATAGTAATGAGACTCTTAATGTGCCACCATTTGGTTTTGTTATTGATTACATGACTTTTGGTGGTGTATACCGAGAAGTGTACATGGATGTAGTAGAAAACACACATATCAAAGATGTGTTTGTAAAAGCAGAAGCAGCAAAAGATGGAAAAGCAACTCTGGGATGCGAAGTAGAAGTAACAGAAAATGTCCTTTCAGCAGAAGAAGGTATGTTGATTCGAGGCTTTGTAACAAGAAAAGACACAGATCGCTGTCCAGTAACTAAGGATGATAAATATTATCTTCCAGTAACTGCTTTTGAACAGAAGGTGTCGGAAGTTAAATTTGCATTAAATAATTTGATAGAAGATGTATTAAACTGGCATGTAGATCATCCATATCTTTATGAGTTAACCTTGGAACTCGTTGATGCGGACGATAATGTAAAGGATACCTTTACGACTACCTTTGGTTTTAGAACAGTAGAATTCAGAGCAGATGGCTTTTATTTAAATAATGAAAAATTCAAGATTCGTGGTTTGAATCGTCATCAGAGTTATCCATATGTTGGATATGCTATGCCTGAAAGCATGCAAAGATATGATGCAGATATCCTAAAATTTGAATTAGGTTGTAATGCTGCAAGAAACTCTCATTATCCACAGTCGCATCATTTTATCAATCGATGTGATGAAATTGGTCTTTTGGTATTTATGGAAATCCCAGGTTGGCAGCATATCGGTGATGACGTGTGGAAGAAGCAGGCTTGTAAAAACGTAGAAGATATGGTTTTACAGTTCCGCAATCATCCATCTATTATGATTTGGGGTGTGCGTATCAATGAATCCCAGGATGATGATGCTTTCTACATTGAGACCAATCGTATTGCACATGAACTTGATAATACAAGACAGACGGGTGGTGTTCGTAATTTCAGAAAGAGCCATTTGTATGAAGATGTTTATACATATAATGATTTTGTGCACGATGGTAAGAAGCCAGGCTGTGAACCAAAGAAGAATATTACTTCGGACATGTCAAAAGGTCATTTGATTACAGAGTATAATGGTCATATGTATCCAACAAAACCATTTGATTGGGAAGAACATCGCTTAGAACATGCTCTTCGTCATGCGCGTGTTATCAATGCAGTTGGTAAAGAAGAGGATATTGCGGGAAGTTTTGGTTGGTGTATGTTTGATTACAATACACATAAGGATTTCGGTAGTGGAGACCGTATTTGTTACCATGGGGTGACAGATATGTTCCGTAACTCCAAATTGGCAGCTAGTGTATATGCAGCTCAGCAGGAGGAAAATATCGTATTAGAAGTTAGTTCCTCAATGGATATTGGTGAACATCCTGCTACAAACCTTGGGAATGTATATATTTTCTCGAATGCAGATAGCGTAAAAATGTATAAGAATGGTCACTTTATTAAGGAATATAAGCCAAGTGATTCGACTTTTGATGGTATTCCACACGGACCAATCCTTGTAGATGATTTTGTTGGAAATATGTTAGTAACAGAGGAAGGTTACACAAAAGAACAGTCAGAAATGATAGCAGGGGCATTAAACTACCTCGCGATTCATGGCTATCAGAACTTTCCACCACATATCATCTGGACCATTGGTAAGGCAGTGATGAAATATAAGATGAAGATTAATGATATGGTTAATCTTTATATTAAGTACATTGGAAACTGGGGTGAAACAGCTACTTCATATCGTTTTGAAGCAATTAAGAATGGTGAAGTAGTTAAAACAGTAGTAAAAGAACCAATGCGTAAACTTCATTTAGATACCAAGGTTTCACACACAACACTTCATGAAGGAAATACCTATGATGTAGCAGCCGTTCGTATTCGTGCGGTGGATGAAAATGGAAACTTGCTTCCATACTACCAGGAACCAATTCAGGTAGAAGTGGAAGGCCCTGTTACGGTAATAGGTAGTAAAGTACTTTCATTGAAAGGTGGCATGGGAGGTCTCTACATAAAAACTACAGGTGAAAAGGGTAGTGCAAAGATTAGACTCATCAATTCACAGGTAGAAACAGTAGAAATCCCATTTGAAATTGTTTAATTCTTTGGATGAGGGAACCAAAAGACAAAAAAATTTTTTAGGAGAAGAAGATTATGATTCGTAGATTAGGCAATGTATTTGTACTTGATACACCAAATACAACTTATGCATTTAGTGTTATTCCATCTGGTCAGTTAGAGCATTTGTATTATGGGGAAAAAATAGCAATTGATTCAGAGGAAGAGGCTGCAGTCCTTGCTGAAAAAAGACTTTCACTTCCGGGAAATGCTGTATGTTATAGTCCAGAACATAGCAATTTAACGTTGGAAGTAATCCGTCTGGAAATGTCCGGTGGCGGAAAGGGTGATGTTCGTGAGCCATTTATTGAAGTAACTCATGCGGATGGAAGTTATACTTCAGACTTTGTGTTTGAAGATGCGAAAATTACAAAGGGAAAAGCAGCATTCGAGACATTGCCTGGTTCTTACGAAGAGAATAATCAGGTAGAGGAATTGACGATTACTATGGTGGATCATAGTTATGATTTGACTGTAGAATTACATTATTATGCATTCTTAAATCAGGATATAATTTCTCGTTCTGCAAAACTCATTAATACAAGTGATGCACCAGTTGTTTTAGACAGACTCATGAGTGCTCAGTTGGATTTTGATGAAACAGACTTGGAACTTACTACTTTCCATGGTGCCTGGGCGAGAGAAATGAAACGCCATGACATGTCTGTAAATGCATGTAAGATTGTAAATGAGTCTTACTGTGGATGTTCTTCTAACCGTGCGAACCCATTTATTATGGTTTCAAAGAAAGGAACTACAGAAGATCACGGTAGTTGCTATGGTTTTAACTTAATTTATAGTGGAAATCACTATGAAGCAGTAGAAGTGAGTGCATATGGACAGACCAGAGTGGTAACAGGTATTAATCCAAGAAGTTTCCAGTTCCATATTGGACCAGGGGAAGTGTTTGAGGCTCCAGAAGCAGTTATGACCTATTCTAAGAAGGGGTATAATGGTATGAGCCAGAACATGCACAAGTTTGTTCGTGAGTGTATCGTTCGTGGCGAGTGGAAGAACAAACCACGTCCAGTGCTTTTAAATAGCTGGGAAGCGGCTTACTTTGATATCAATGAAAGTAAACTTTTAAAACTTGCGAAAGCAGGAAAAGAAGCAGGTATCGAACTATTTGTTATGGATGATGGTTGGTTTGGAACTAGAGATAATGATACACAGTCTCTTGGGGATTGGTATCCAAACAAGAAGAAGTTACCAAATGGTTTGGCAGGTCTTGCAAAAAAAGTGAATAATTTAGGTTTGGATTTTGGCGTATGGGTTGAACCAGAAATGGTAAATGTAAATAGTGATCTTTATCGTGCACATCCAGAATGGGTAATGGAAATTCCAGGAAAACCACATTCTGAAAGCCGTACACAGAGAATCTTAGACTTCTCAAATCCAGATCTAGTAGAATATATGACAGAGGCAATGACAAAGGTATTCTCAGATGGCAATATTGCATATGTAAAATGGGATATGAACCGTATTTTCTCAGATTACTATTCACAGTGCCTTCCACCAGAACGTCAGAAAGAAGTAGGACATCGTTATATGATGGGCTTGTACAAGATGTGTGATACGCTGATGAGCAGATTCCCTCATATTCTTTTTGAAGGCTGTGCATCAGGCGGTAACCGATTTGACTTAGGTATTCTGTGTTACTTCCCGCAGATTTGGGCAAGTGATGACTCAGATGCTATTTATCGTGTAAATGGGCAGACAGGATACAGTTATGGCTATCCAATGTCTACGGTAAGTGCTCATGTTTCTGATTGTCCAAACCACCAGACGCTTCGTAAAACACCTATGGCTAGTCGTTTTCAGGTCGCAGCATTTGGTGTGTTAGGTTATGAATGTAACTTATGTGAAATGAGCTCTGATGATGTAAAAGATGTAAAAGAACAGATTGCACTTTATAAGAAATGGCGTGAAGTGCTGCAGTATGGAACCTTCTATCGTGGAAGAGTATATGACAATACTTATGAATGGACCTGCGTAAGTCCGGACAAGAAACGTGCAGTTGGTTTTGAAATGCAGGTGCTTTTCAATCCAAATACACATTTTGAAACTTATTCTCCAAAGGGATTAAACGAGGATGCAAAATATCGTTTTACTAACAGAGAACTCAAAATCAATATTAAGGACTTTGGTGGCTTGATAAATCAGGTAATTCCATTCCATATCAAGCCAGATTCCGCAGTACATAATTTAGCTGCCAAACTTGTAAAACTTCCAGCGGAAAAAGAAGATTGCGTTGCAAGTGGAAAACTTCTTATGGATGGTGGTGTAAAACTAAAACAGAACTTTGGTGCAACAGGTTATGCAGAGGGAATCCGTTTTACGACAGACTTTGCATCCCGTATGTACTTTATGGAGGAAATTTCTGAATGAGAAAAATATTATTAATCGCGACAGGGGGGACCATTGCGTCACAGAAATCGGATAGCGGTTTAAAACCACAGATTTCTCCACAGGAGCTTTTGTCTTATATTCCATCTATTAATGATGTATGTGAAGTAGAAACACATCAACTTCTTAGTTTGGATAGTTCTAACATGGAACCAAAACATTGGAGCATGATCGTGGAGTGTGTGAAGGATAATTATGACAAATACGATGGTTTTGTAGTTGCGCATGGTACAGATACCATGGCATATACAGCAGCTGGGCTTTCCTATATGATACAGAATTCCAGCAAGCCTATCGTTATTACTGGATCACAGAAACCGATTGATTTGGATATTACAGATGCTAAGACGAATCTTTTAGATAGTTTTATCTATGCTTCCGATGAGAAGTCTCAGGGGATTGTTATTGTATTCGATGGAAAAGTAATTGCAGGGACTCGTGCCAAAAAGATTCGTTCAAAGAGTTATAACGCCTTTGATAGCATTGATTTCCCAGTGTTAGCGATGATTCAAGATGGACAGATTATTCGATATATTCCAATGGAACCATATCAGGAGGAAGTGAAATTTTATACACAAATTAATGAAAAAATATTCCTTTTGAAATTGATTCCAGGAATTAGTCCAGAAATTTTGAAATACGTATTTGAACATCATGATGCGGTAATCGTGGAAAGTTTTGGTGTAGGTGGTATTCCAAAATCTATTTCAGAAGATTTCTATGGTCTATGCAGACAGTATCCAGAAAAAACAATCGTAATGGCTACACAGGTAGCTCATGAAGGTAGCGATATGACCGTTTATGAAGTAGGACATGAGATGAAGACAAGATGTAATTTCTTGGAATCCTACGACATGACATTGGAATCTGTAATTGCAAAAATCATGTGGATGTTGGCAAATCAGGAAGTATCAAAGGAAAATCAAGAAGACATTTTCTATAAAAATATTAATTACGATGTAATCTTTGGAAAAAATAGAAAGTGTTAGGAAAACGAGAACTTGATTATGGAAATGTTACAGACATATAACGGTGATGATTTAGGCGCCGTTTATAGAAAACAAAACACCCACTTTCGTTTGTGGGCACCTACAGCGGAAAGAGTGCGTATCTGTTTTTATGAAAACGGGGATGGTGGTGAGCCATTAGAAATAAAAAATATGTATCCAGACGTTGGTGGGACTTGGGTTTATGCCAAGAGTGGTGATATGCATAAGTGCTATTATACCTATCTGGTTACGGTAGAAGGTGTCGAAAGAGAGACAAATGACCCTTACAGCAAAGCGGTAGGAGTAAATGGTCTAAGAAGTATGGTTGTGGATTTAGAGAAGACCAACCCAAAAGACTTTGAAAAGGACCATGGCCCAAAAGTAGAAAAAAGAACAGATATCGTAGTATATGAAACGTCTATTTTGGATACCACGATGGACAAGACTTGTGGGGCAAAATATCCAGGTAAATATCTGGGATTAACAGAGCGTGGAACAAAAACAGAGGATGGTATATCGACGGGTCTGGATCATATTTGGGATATGGGTGTTACGCATGTGCAGCTTATGCCAAGTTATGACTTCGGTAGCATAGATGAGAGTAGTAAGGAATTGCAGTATAACTGGGGATATGATCCAATCAACTACAATGTTCCAGAAGGTTCATTCTCAACAGACCCTTTTCATGGGGAGGTGCGTATCAAAGAGTATAAAGAGATGATACAAGCCTTTCACAAACATGGAATCGGCGTCATTATGGATGTGGTTTACAATCATACATATGATATTGATCATAACTGTCTCCAGAAATGTGTCCCAGACTATTATTATCGAAAGAATAAAGATGGTACGTATTCCAATGCATCTGGATGTGGCAATGAAATAGCATCGGAACGCCCAATGGTACGAAAGTTTATCATTGATTCTTTAAAATACTGGGTAAAAGAATATCACATAGATGGATTCCGTTTTGATTTGATGGGAGTATTGGACATTGAAACCATGAATCAGATTGCAAATGAACTTCGGGCAATCAATCCAGATATCATTCTATATGGAGAGGGTTGGACTGGAGGGGAATCATCACTTCCAGAGGAAGAGAGGGCATTAAAGTCCAATTTAAAAGAACTGCAAGGAATTGGGGCATTCTCAGACGATATCCGCGATGTGATTCGCGGTAATGTATTTGTGAGTGACGATATAGGATATGTTGGCGGAAAACAGCAGATGGAAGAGCAGGTTAAACATGCGGTTGCGGGTGTCCATTGGGCAAATAATCCAGTAGATGTAGTAAACTACGCATCCTGCCATGATAATCTTACCTTGTGGGATAAATTGAGTGTTTCCTGTCCTAAGGCTACTAAAAAAGAAAAATTAGCTATGAATCGCTTGGCAGCTGCCATCGTGTTCACTGCGCAGGGAATTCCATTTTTCTTATCAGGAGAGGAATTTGCTCGTACAAAACCAATCAAAGGAACAAAGAATGTATCCGAGAATAGTTATAATCTGCCATTTTATACAAATGTCATGAGATATGACAGATTAGAAGAATATAGTGATTTGTGTGAATATTATAAAGGCTTGATAGCTTTTAGAAAAGCGCACAAAGGTCTTCGATTGGCAACAAAAGAAGCGGTAGATATTAGTCTTCGTTTTATGGAAGGATTGCCAGAAAAGGTAGTTGCATTTACCATAACTACCAAGGAAGAAACGCTTTTAGTGATATATAATGCAAACAAAGAAAAAGTAAAGTTTGATTTGCCTATAAAAGCAGAGTGGGAGGTTTATATCGAAGGAGATAAAGCTTCTATAGATGCAATTCGCACATTTAATAGGAAAAAGGCAAAGATTGAAGTACAGGGTATATCTTGTACAGTAGCAGTCTCGAAATACCAATAGAGAAAAGCTCAGAATGTAGTTTAAAACCACATTCTGAGCTTTTATTATTCATGTGTATGACGATTGATAAAATCAGTTTTATATTTTGAATACATAATCTTTTGGCTACTATATAGTCCGAAGTATCCTGAAAGCATATAACTAAAGGCTACTGCGAGTAGATAGTACGGCATTCCTTCGTAACCAAAGAGTTCAAAACTAATAAGCAAAGTACTGATTGGGCAGTTGGTTACTCCACAAAATAGGGAAATCATACCAATTGCAGCACAGAAGGAAGGTGAGAGTCCGATGAACTGTCCTAATAGACAACCAAAGGTTGCTCCTACAAAGAAGGTAGGGACGATTTCTCCACCTTTGTATCCAGCACCAATTGTAAGTGCAGTAAAGAGCATCTTAAGCAAGAATGCTTCAGGAGCGACATGTCCGGATATCGCATGTTCTATTGTGTGCATTCCAGCACCGTTATAGTCGTTTGTTCCGACCAAGATAGTTAAGAGTACAACTGCACAACCACCAACGAAAATGCGAAGATATCGGTTTTTCAAATATTTCTTATACAAGTGCTCAGTCTTATGTAGGAAAACACAAAATCCCATACTAAGAAATGCACAGATGGATGCGACAATAATAATTTTCACAGACGGAATTAACTGCAAAGCAGGAATTCCAGTTACATGAAATGCCTCACCACTAACCCCAAGTAGAACCGCGATGCCATGGGCTACCAGGGAACTAACAACACAAGGAACTAATGCTACATAATACATAACGCCGACACTGACCATTTCCATTGGGAAAATGGCAGCTGCAAGCGGTGTTCCAAATAGTGTAGAAAACGCAGCACTCATACCACACATGATAACAACATGGGTATCCTTTTCATCGAATTTAAAAAGTTTACCTAGGGAGTTTCCGATACTACCACCGATTTGAAGAGCAGCACCTTCTCTACCAGCAGAACCACCAAAGAGATGGGTAAGAGCAGTAGAGATAAAAATAGATGGTGTCATACGTAGTGGAATGCGATCCCCCGAATGCACGGCAGAGATAACTAGGTTTGTTCCGCCGTCATTGTCGTTATGCATGAAATGGTAAGTAGCCACAACAGCTAATCCAGCGAATGGAAGTAGATAAATAATCCATGGATTTTGTTCTCTTGCAATAGTTACAAAGGATAGAACAAAATAGAATGCACTACCAACAAGACCAACAATGGTGCCAGTGATGGTGGCAAAAACCACCCACTTTGCAGTAATCAACGTGTTTTTAATAAGTGGTCGAATATGTTGAATGTAATATTTTTTCATAATAAACACCTCGTCTCATTAATTAATAGTATCAAAGTGAGATTAAAATAACAAGAATCTAAGGGGAAAATTATCGAAAAAATCCGAAATGTTAGGTTGTAAGTGCATGGAAAGAGTGCTAGAATGTAAGTAGGTTTTAAGTGCAGGAGGAAATATAAATGAGAACAAGCGGCGTGTTGATGCCTATTTCTTCGTTACCATCACCATATGGTATCGGAACAATGGGCAAGTCAGCAAGAAAGTTTGTCGACTTCTTAAAGAAAGGTGGACAAACATATTGGCAGATTCTTCCAATCTGTCCTACTAGTTATGGAGATTCTCCATATCAGTCATTCTCTAGTTTTGCAGGAAATCCATATTTTATCGATTTGGAAATCCTTTGCAAAGAGAAATTAATCACAAAGAAAGAATGTGAATCTTATCCATGGGGAGATCATGAATCTTACATAGATTATGGTGTAATGTATGAATCTCGTTATGCATTATTGAAAAAGGCATATGCGCGTTTCGTAAAGAAGATTCCAGAGGAATTCTGGGGATTCTGTTGGGATGAAGGCTGGTGGTTAGAAGATTATTCTCTTTTCATGGCCTTAAAGGATGCAAACGATGGTGCAGCATGGAATACTTGGGAAGATAAATACAAATATCGTCATTGGGATGCAATTCAGGCTGCAAAAGAAGAATATAAGGACGGCATGCAGTTTTACAAAATGCTTCAGTTCCTTTTCTTCAAACAGTGGAAAGATTTAAAAGCATATGCCAATGAAAAAGGCATCAAGATTATCGGGGATGTTCCAATTTATGTTGCGCAGGATAGTGCAGATGTATGGGCAAATCCAGATGAATTTTATTTGAATGAATATAGAGAACCAATTGATGTAGCAGGATGTCCTCCAGATGCATTTTCAGCAGATGGACAGCTTTGGGGCAATCCATTATTCCGTTGGGACAGAATGAGAAACAATGGATATGAATGGTGGACCAAACGTATTTCTGCTATGTCAAGATTATATGATATCGTTAGAATCGATCATTTCCGTGGATTTGATTCTTACTATGCGATTCCAGCAAAGGATAAGACTGCTGCAAATGGCGAATGGAGACAGGGACCAGGAATGGATCTTTTCCGTGTGTTAGAACAGAAACTTGGAAAACTCCCTATTATTGTAGAAGACCTAGGATTCCTAACACCTTCTGTACATCAGTTGCTTAAGGACTCAGGATTCCCTGGAATGAAGGTTATCCAGTTCGCGTTTGATTCTCGCGAAGAATCAAATTATTTACCACATACATATACACAGCATTGTGTAGTTTATACAGGTACTCATGACAATGACACGACAGTTGGCTGGTTAAAGAGCGCTCCAAAGAAAGCTGTTGAATATGCGAAAGAGTATTTGCTTCTTACAGAAGAAGAGGGATATAACTGGGGCATCATGAGAGCTGCGTGGGCATCTGTTGCAGACACAGCAATTATTCCTATGATGGACCTTTTAGAGCTTGGCTCAGAAGCACGTATCAATGTTCCATCTACCTTGGGTACAAACTGGAAATGGCGTGCAACGGAAGACCAGATTAGCAATGACTTGGCAAAAAAGATTTGCAAATATGCTAAATTATATGGTAGATTTAACGGGTAAACAAAAGAGGTAACGCATAAACTGTTAAGATAAGAAAAGTGGTGTAGTAATTTATGTATCATTTTATAGTTAACTTAAATTCCCGCACGGGAAAAGCAAGAAAGATTTGGGAAGAGTTAAGACAGGAGTTAGATAATCGTGGAGTGATGTATGCACTTCATGAAACCAAGTATGCAGGTCATGCGATTGATATTTCCAGAAAATTGGTAAAAAATTCAGATGAACCTGTAAAAATTGTTGTTTTGGGTGGAGATGGAACTTTTAATGAAGTGATCAATGGCGCCCGCGAATATGAAAAACTTATTTTAGGATACATTCCAACAGGTTCTGGAAATGACTTGGCAAGAGGTCTTGAGTTACCAGAAGAGCCTATGGAAAACTTAAATCGTATTCTTGATTCTAAAGAATACTGGAATATGGATTTAGGTTGTATTTCATGGGACGAAGGCGAAAGTAAAAAATATTTTGCTGTTAGTTCAGGTGTAGGTGTAGATGCCGATGTATGTCGTAGAGCACTTACTTCCACGTTAAAAAAGGTTTTGAATAAAATTGGTTTAGGTAAATTAACTTATGCAATTCTTACGATTGAATCCCTTTTTGCTATGCCACCAATGAATGCGCATATTGTAGCGGATGGTGTTGATTATGGCATCATGGATAAAGTTACATTTATTGCTTTAATGAATCACAAGTGTGAAGGTGGTGGTGTGCCTATGTCACCAGAAGCAGATGCATTTGATGGAAAACTTTCTATGTGCTGTATCAATGGTATTGGTAAGTTGCGTTGTTTATCGCTGTTTCCATCGTTGCTTGGTGCGAAACACACTACAAATTCTGCATATTTAGGAGTGGACTTCAAAGAAGCAGATATCGTATTAAAAACACCAAATGTTTGGCATACGGATGGAGAGATGTGTACATATAATACTGTAATGCACATTGAATGTTTACCAGGTGCAATTAAACTTATGAAATAAGTCATAAATTTCCCCTTTGTTCATATATTGAGAATATATGAACGGAGGGGATTTTTTTATGGATATATATAAGGATATAGCAAGTAGGACAAACGGTGAAATATATATAGGGGTGGTAGGTCCGGTTAGAACGGGGAAATCTACTTTTATTAAACGCTTTATGGATTTATGTGTGCTACCATATATGGAAAATGGACCGTTAAAGGAACGTACAATTGATGAATTGCCACAATCTGCTCAAGGAAAAACCATCATGACAACAGAGCCCAAGTTTATTCCACAAAATGGAGTAGATATTCGAATCGACGATAGTACAGATGTGAAGGTTCGTCTAGTTGATTGTGTAGGTTTTGTAGTGGATGGTGCGAATGGTCATATGGAAGGCGAAACACAACGTATGGTGCGTACACCATGGTTTGTAGAAGAGATACCATTTGAAGATGCGGCTCAAATAGGTACATTAAAAGTTATAAACGAGCATGCAACCATTGGGATTGTAGTCACTACCGATGGAAGTTTTGGTGAAATAGAGAGACCAAATTACATAGAGGCTGAGGAACAAACCATTGCAGAAATAGAAAAATCCGAAAAGCCATATATTATAATTCTTAATAGTGAGCGACCATACAGTAGTGAAACAGAGGAACTTCGAGATTCTTTGGAGGAGAAATATGGTCGACCAGTTGTAGCTGTAAATTGTAAGCAGATGCAAAAAAGTGATATCGTAAAAATCCTCGAAAGTGTGTTGTTGGAATTCCCAGTTACAACTGTAGAATTTTATATTCCCAAATGGACCGAAATGCTGGAGAATGAGCATCCAGTAAAACAGCAACTGGTGCAGTATGGGATGAATTGGATAGAAAATGTAACAAAAATGAGAGATCTTTATGATGAAAATGGGGAAGTGGTAAGCTGTTATAAAACAGATGCCTCTCTTTGTAATCCATATATTAGGAAAATTCGTACCTCAGATGGAGTAGTAGAACTTCGTTTGGATGTAGATGATACCTATTATTATGATTATCTTAGTGATATTGCAGGAACAACGATTTCTAGTGAGTATCAGCTTATCCAGCTGATTCGAAATTTGTCTGACAAGAAGGAGGAATATGAAAAAGTAGAAGAGGCGATGAATAGTGTGAATGCCAGAGGGTATGGAGTAGTGGCACCAGGTCTTTCCGATATTCAGATGGAAGAGCCAGAACTTATCACACATGCTGGTAAATATGGCGTAAAAATCAGGGCAAACTCCCCATCAATCCATATGATTCGAGCTAACATCGAAACAGAAATTGCGCCTATTGTAGGAAATAAAGAGCAGGCAGAAGACCTTATCGCATACATAAAAGACAGTGAAGATTCTACCGATGGAGTATGGAGTACAAACATTTTTGGAAAATCTCTAGGAGAAATGATGGAAGATGGTATTCGAGATAAAATTAGCAAAATGGATGATGAGTGTCAGACACAGCTACAGAATACGATGCAGAAGATTGTAAATGATAATAACGGTGGACTCGTATGTATCATACTATAAAAACGTGGGCTAACAGCCCACGTTTTTTAATATCCTAAATGCTTCAAAAAGCCTTCACATCCCGTTACAATTTCCTTATAAGTTACATCAAATCCACCACTATACCATGGGTCATCAATATCTCCGGGCGTATCGGTGTAGTCGAGAAGAAGAGATACACGACTTGTAAGTTCATCTCCAAATTCTCTGCGAATATTTCGAAGATTGTACTGTTCCATAGCAATGAGATAATCAAATTCTTCAAAATCTGCTTTTATTAGTTTGCGGGCAGAATGTCCCTTACAACCGATATCATGACGTGCTAATTCCTGACGAGCAGGGGGATAAACAGGATTCCCGATTTCTTCATAACTGGTAGCACAGGAATCTACGATGAAATCTCCTGCAATTCCACGTTTTTCTATCATATCTTTAAAAATGTATTTTGCCATAGGAGAACGACAAATGTTTCCATGGCAGATAAAATTTACTTTAATCATAATAAATATCCTTTCATTTTATACTAGAATATACCAGGAACCCAGTGTGCTATCAGCATACCTGTAAAGAACGAAACGAGGTTTGCGACAAAAGCGTAGCAGAGAGCAGTTTTGTTTTTTTCGGTATCAATATCCTTGCGAGGAAGTAATCGGCAGAAAAGAATAGCTTCTATTCCGAATACAACTAGTTCCATCCATACATAATTAAAGGTAAATGCCCATGGTCCGTGCTGGAAATTAAATATATTTAATAGAACATTTAAAACAATTTGTGTCACAATGTTGGTTACAGAAATGATAAGTAACGATTTTCTATCACGATAGAAGAATAATACAGCTATGAGAATTTCTATCAAAATAGTACTTATAATACGAGCAATTAATGATGCTATTTCAAGTGAAAAATAGTAGTTTTGGGTTGCAATGATTTCAGTATTAGGAGTAGGTGTATCTACTTGAACTTCAAAATAAGAATCAAATGCATATCGTTCGTAATCACCTTCTACTTCTAAGAAAGTATCGTGTTCTGGAAAATATAGAAGGATTCGAAATTCTATTGGTGGGTAGTAACCCCATTCAAAGGTGTCATCATCCGAACAGTCTTCCATATAGCTCAAGAAGTAATAGCCATCTGGCATATCATGCTCGCAGAATTTATTAAAAACCCATTCCTCGCCCATCCAGTCATAGTATGGATTTCCATAACTGTATGGTCCGGTAGAGTCATCTTGTGAAATAAGAGTTACATAGTAGTTTTCTTCTTCTAAACCTGAGAAATGGATAACTACGGATGGTTTTGGTCCCATGTCAGCATATGCTGTGCTTGGTAATAGTAAAGATACAATTATCAAGAAAAAGTACATAAAACGAGAGAAAATCCTCTTCATAAGACACACCTCCAATCAAAGGGTTTCTTTTTAAATTATATCATAGGATATTAGATATGACATCAAAAGATTTCCTTTGTAAAACTGCGGATATTTTGATAGAATAATCTCATGCTTACGACATTATGTTATATCGAAAAAGACGATAAGTACTTGATGCTTCATCGTGTAAAAAAAGAAAATGATTTAAACAAGGACAAATGGATTGGCGTTGGTGGAAAGTTCGAGGAAGGAGAGTCTCCAGAGGAGTGTCTGCTTCGTGAGGTAAAGGAGGAAACAGGACTGACACTTACGAACTATCAGTTCCGCGGTATTATCACCTTTATATCTGATGAATGGGGATATGAGTATATGCACCTTTTTACGGCTACGGAATATGAAGGTGAGTTGCCAGAGCAGAATATGAGAGACTGTAGCGAAGGTGAACTAGTCTGGGTGCCAAAGAATGAAATAGAAAACTTACGTCTTTGGGAAGGGGATAAGGTTTTCCTGAGACTATTGGATGAAAGAAAAGAATTTTTCTCACTAAAACTTCGATATGAAGGGGAGAATTTAGTAGAGACTGTTTTATACGAGGATTAATTATGAACATAACATTTTTGCATCATAGCAGCTTCCTTGTGGAAGTGGATGATAAAGTATTAATATTCGACTATTTTGACGGAAACAAGGTAAATGGATTTACATTTACAGGAAAGATTCCTGAGTATGAACCAGATACCAAGATTTATATGTTTGCCAGTCATAGTCACAAAGATCACTATGATATGGATATTCTTCGCTTGGCGGACAAGTATCCAAACATTAAATATGTTTTTTCAAAGGACATTAAGATTAGTCCAAACTTTTTAAAGAAACATGGAATTGATCCAAAGGTAAGAGAAAAGGTAACCTTTGTGACAGCGGATAAAAAGTACAAAGTAGATGATTTAAATATCAAAACACTTCGTTCTACAGATGCAGGTGTGGCATTTTATGTAGAATCCAATGATGTGACGCTATATCATGCAGGCGATTTGAATAACTGGATTTGGGATGGTGCAGGAGACCTTACCAATGGAGTACAGGAAAGAAACTACAAGTTCCAGATTCGTCAGTTAGCTGGCTTGCCTATAAATGTGGCATTTGTTCCAATGGACCCACGCCAAGGAAAGTATATGTATAGTGGGTTTGACTTCTTTATGAAGGAGACAGAAGCGGAACTTGTATTCCCAATGCATATGTGGCAGGATTATTCAGCAATAGCTTGTTATAAAGGAAAAATTTCAAATATCGGTATGGCGGAACGTGTTATGGACATCGAAAGAGAGAATCAGGTGTTCTTAATTGCAGAAAATTAATGTTTTTCCACAAGATATAGGGGAAAAACGTTGAAATTTCGAATAGAATGTTTTATAATCTATAGATAATAGTGGAGGTAAATGACATGATGGAATTTATTATGTGTATCGGTGATTATCTTTTAAAAGCATTATTTTATATAGCAGTAGGTGGACTTGGTGCGTTCATCGGTATCAAGATGCGCAAATCTTCAGACGCTAAGAAAGCAGCCGCCACAACAGAAGAGTAGAAGTCGTAACTTATCGTAGTAATTTTACAGGATAGTTATGCATTAAAATATAGCCATGTCGATGACATGGCTAAACCTATGTCCTTGAATATCATATTGGACAATACTTTTTATATAGATTTACGGAGGAAATAGAAATGAAAAAGAGTTTAGGCGTAAATGAATTACGTAGAATGTATCTTGAATTTTTCGAAAGCAAAGATCATTTAGCAATGAAGAGCTTTTCATTGGTTCCGCACAATGATAACAGCTTATTACTTATTAATGCGGGTATGGCTCCACTTAAACCATACTTCACAGGACAGGAAATTCCACCACGTAACCGTGTGACAACATGTCAGAAGTGTGTACGTACCGGTGATATCGATAATGTAGGTAAGACAGCACGTCACCTTACATTCTTCGAAATGCTTGGTAACTTCTCATTTGGTGATTATTTCAAAGAAGAAGCGATTGAATGGTCATGGGAATTCTTAACAAAGAACCTTGGCTTAGAAGAAGACCGTCTTTACCCATCTATCTATGGGGAAGATGAAGAAGCATTTGAAATCTGGGTAAATAAAGTAGGTGTTCCTGCAGAAAAGATTACACGTTTCTATCGTGACCCTGAAACAGGTGCTTGTGACAACTTCTGGGAACACGGTGCTGGTCCATGTGGTCCATGTTCTGAAATTTACTACGACAGAGGCGAAAAATACGGCTGTGGCAGCCCAGACTGTAAAGTAGGTTGTGAATGTGACCGTTTTATGGAAGTATGGAACAACGTATTTACACAGTTTGAAGGCGATGGTAAAGGTAATTACGTAGAACTTGCTCAGAAGAACATTGATACAGGTATGGGTCTTGAAAGACTTGCAACAGTTATGCAGGACGTAGACTCTGTATTTGATATTGATACAATGAAAGCTATTCGTGACAAAATCTGTGAAATGTCAGGTAAAACATACCAGACAAACGAAAATGACGATATTTCTATCCGTCTTATCACAGACCACATCCGTTCATCAACATTCCTTGTATCAGATGGTGTAATGCCTTCCAACGAAGGTCGTGGATATGTACTTCGTCGTCTTATCCGCCGTGCAGCTCGTCATGGACGTATGCTCGGTATTGATGGAACATTCCTTGCTCGTCTTTCTGAAACTGTTATCAACGAAAGCAAAGACGGCTACCAGGAATTAGAAGATAAGAAAGCATTTATCTTCAAGGTTCTTACACAGGAAGAAGAACAGTTCAACAAAACAATCGACCAGGGTCTTGCTATCCTTAGCAAAATGATGGAAGAAACAAAAGCAGCTGGAGCAACTGTTTTATCTGGAGAAAATACATTCAAACTCTATGATACTTACGGATTCCCAGTAGATTTAACAGGCGAAATCCTTGCAGAAAACGACTTCACATATGATGAAGAAGGTTTCAAGGCATGTATGGAAGAACAGAGAACAAAAGCTCGTAACGCTCGTAAAGTAACAAACTACATGGGTGCAGACGCTACTGTTTACGAAGAACTTGACCCATCTATCACATCAGAATTTGTAGGATATGACAGATTAACACATACATCAAAAGTTTCTGCTCTTACAACAGAAACAGCAGTAGTTGAAGCTTTAGCAGAAGGCGACAACGGCACAATCATCGTAGCAGAAACTCCATTCTATGCAACTATGGGTGGTCAGCAGGGAGATAAAGGTATCATCCGTACAGCAAACGGTGAATTTAAAGTAGTAGATACAGTAGAATTACTTGGTGGTAAAGTAGGTCATATCGGACAGATGGTTTCTGGTATGATTTCAAATGGAGAAGAAGTAGAACTTGTAGTAGACAAAGAATTACGTGCAAAAACTTGCCGTAACCACTCTGCGACACACTTGCTTCAGAAAGCACTCCGTGAAGTACTTGGTTCTCACGTAGAACAGGCTGGTTCTTACCAGGATGGCGACAGAACTCGTTTCGACTTCTCTCATTTCTCTGCAATGACAGCAGAAGAAATCGCTAAAGTAGAAGCAATCGTTAATGAACAGATTGCACTTTCTACACCAGTAGTAACAGAAGTTATGTCAGCTGACGAAGCAAAGAACAGTGGTGCTATGGCTCTCTTCGGAGAAAAATATGGCGAATCTGTACGTGTAGTTAGCATGGGAGATTTCTCAAAAGAACTTTGTGGTGGTACACACGTATCTAACACAGCTGAAATTACAGCATTCAAGATTATCTCTGAAAGTGGTGTAGCAGCAGGTGTGCGTCGTATTGAAGCCCTTACAGGTAGCAATGTATTTGCTTACTACAAAGAAATGGAAGAAAAATTAAATGCAGCTGCGAAAGTAGTAAAATCTACTCCAGCAAACTTAATTGAAAGATTAGAAAGCCTCATGGCAGAAGTAAAAGCACTTTCTTCTGAAAACGAATCATTAAAGAGCAAAGCAGCAAAAGACGCTCTTGGCGATGTAATGGATCAGGTAAAAGAAGTAAAAGGTGTGAAAGTTCTTGCTACATCTGTTGATGGTGTAGATATGAACGGACTTCGTGACCTCGGCGACCAGCTCAAAGAAAAACTTGGCGAAGGTGTAGTAGTTATCGCTTCTTCATGCGATGGCAAAGTAAACCTTATCGCTATGGCTACAGACGAAGCTCAGAAAGCTGGAGCACATGCTGGTAACCTCATCAAAGCAATCGCTGGCAAAGTAGGCGGTGGCGGCGGTGGGCGTCCAAACATGGCTCAGGCCGGTGGTAAAAACCCAGCTGGTATCCCTGATGCAATCGCAGAAGTTACAGTAGCATTAGAAGGAATGCTTAAGTAAGGCGAATTTCTATTTAGAAATATTAGAAAATAGTATTGACAAAATAGAAATTATTGCTAAAATATATAACGTTAGTGCAATTATTATTGCCTTACAGTTGAATCCACAACTGGAGGGAGGTTAGGTTAGATGTCAAGCGTAGTAGTTAAAGAAAACGAAACTTTAGATAGCGCATTACGTAGATTTAAAAGAAA
>JAZURS010000047.1:0-4892 GCA_045606325.1 Agathobacter sp. | reverse complement strand
GGAAACTCTAAGGAAAGTGCAACAGAAATATACCGCCAGATTTTCTGGTAAGGGTGGAATGGCAGTGTAAGAGACTACCGCCTCGCTGGTAACAGAGAGGGCACATGTAAACCCCATTCGAAGCAAGACCGAAACAAAGCAATGACGTGGCCCGCTAGCTTTAGGTAGGTCGCTTGAGGCGATTGGCAACAGTCGTCCTAGATAGATGATCACCCAACGACATAACCCGGCTTATCGTCCTGCGAATAAGAAAGAATTGACGTTTCTGTGGAGACACAGAGGCGTCTTTTTTGTGTAAAAGAGGGAACAAGGCTGCCGAGCGGTTGCATTTATATTGAGGTTCCTATATAATATCTATACATTTAAGTGTTTCGGATGCAGGAAGCATCCATGTTCGGCAGTAGTGTTTTGCCGAATGTCAAACCGTCAAGTCTCGATTCGAGGCATTATCCAATGGGAATAAAATTAAATATCATAAAATATTAATGCATGGAGGTTTATATGCAAAAGATTAGTATTAAAGAGGAACTCTCTTTTTATGACTTAGAAGGAAGATGGAATGACTACATTGGCGTTCAAAAAGCGATAATACATGTTCTAAAAACTAACTCTTATTTTGACAATGGAGAAATTATAAATGATGAAACTGGTATGACAATAAGGATTACACCAAGAGGTATAAAAGAAACAATAGGCAATGGGAATCGTTTTCAAAGCCTTCCGAAAAAAGTAAAAGAACAGAAAATTGCTACACTAAGAGTATTACCCATTTTAGTTAAAGAAGCTAAGTTGATTAAGGATGAGGTGCAAAGTTATCATGAAAAAAGAAATGAAACCTTTGCATATTTTATAAGTAAAATATTAATTGATGGGGAGATTCATGATGTAAGAATTGTTGTGAAGAAGAAAGTGAGTACAAATCATTTCTATATACATCATATAGATACACAAAAAGTTCCGAATTGCTCAGCCCATCTTAAATAGACGGTAAATTACGAGATTCGGAACTTCTAATTACTTGATAACATATTTTGTAGTTGATGTCAAGAATCTGCGGATGTCAATTTATAACTAAATTATAAAATGTTCCTTAAAAGACAATAACTCCATTGACGTAAAACTTTTTCCCATGTAAGATTCAAAAAGAAAGAGAAAGAAAGGTTGAAAGATAAATGTTACATAATCTAAAACAAAAATTCATGTATTTTATGCAGGGAAGAAATGGAGTGGACCAGTTATCACAGTTTTTGAATATTGTGGTTATCGTTCTCTTTGTATTGTCTCTTTTTATAAAGTGGAGACCAATATATTGGCTTGCAATTGCTCTTTTGGTATATATGTACTTCCGTATTTTTTCCAGAAATATCCCAAAACGTTCTGTTGAAAATCAGAAGTTCTGCAATATGCGATATGATTTTGCGATAAAGAAAAACAATTGGAAAAAAGAATGGGAGCAGCGTAAGATTTATCGTTTCTTCCGTTGTCCAATGTGCCATCAGAAGGTACGTGTGCCAAAGGGACGCGGTAAGATTTGTATTACCTGCCCAAAATGCAGACAGGAATTTGTACGTCGTTCATAATCCGGAGGCTATATGTTTGGATACATCAATGTAAATAAATCGGAATTATCCGAAGAAAATGAAAAAATATATCAGTCCTATTATTGTGGCTTGTGCCAGACACTTAAGAATCATTGCGGTAAAAAAGGACAGGTGTTGTTAAGTTATGATATGACCTTTTTAGAACTGCTTTTAACAGGGCTTTATGAACCTGAGCGTTGGGAATATGATTTTACTTGCATGATTCATCCGACAAAGAAACAGACGGCTTATGAAAATGATGTATCGGATTATTGTGCTGCTATCAATGTGATGCTGGCTTACCATAATCTGGTGGATGATTGGAAGGATGAAAAGAAACTTTCCAAACGTCATGCAGCGAGTGTGATTCGAAAGGATTATGAGGCTTTTGCGAAAGAGTATCCACGACAGGTGAAGGCAATTGAAGACTATATGAAGAATCTCGCTGAGTATGAAAAGGCAGAGGAAGCTAATATTGATTTGGTAGCAGGATTGACAGGCGAAATGCTTGGAGAGGTTTTTGCCTGGAAAGAGGATGAGTGGTATCAGGAACTCAAGACTTTAGGATATTACATGGGGAAATTTATTTACCTTATGGATGCCTACGAGGACGTGGATAAGGATGAGAGAAAAAACTCCTACAATCCACTTCGAAAACTGAAAAAAGATAATCCAAAGGATTTTGAGACCTTGACGAGACTCATGATGACAAGTATGATGTCAGAGTGTGCAAAATCATTTGAACGACTTCCAATTATTTTGCATGCAGATATTTTACGAAATATTATTTATTCAGGTGTGTGGACGAAGTATGAGTATCTCCAGCTGAAAAAGAAGAAGAGGACAAAATAATGACAGATCCATATCAGGTGCTGGGGATTAGCCGCGGTGCCTCGGATGAAGAAATAAAAAAAGCATATAGAAGTTTGAGTAGAAAGTATCATCCAGATGCTAACGTAAACAATCCAAATAAGGCTGCTGCGGAAGAAAAATTCAAGCAGGTGCAACAGGCGTATGACCAAATTATGAAGGAAAAGCAGCAGGGTACTGGCTATGACGGAGGCTATGGCGGTGCTTATGGTGGTTCAGGCTATGGTGATTTTGGAGGATTTGGTAGTTACTATAGTGGAAGAACTGCTTACCAGGAAGAAAATAGTAAGCTTCAAGCTGCCGCAAACTATATCCGCAATGGCTATTATAGAGAAGCGATGAATGTATTAAATGACATTCCGTTTAGTGAACGAAATGGCCGCTGGTACTATTATAGTGCAGTAGTACATCAGCGTGTGGGCAATACAGCCACAGCATTAGAACATATTCGACGTGCAGTAGAGTTAGAACCAAGCAATATTCAATACCGCCAGTTTCAGCAGAATCTGGAATATGGTGGAACATGGTATACGACGATGGGTAGCAGTTATGAACGTCCATATTCAGGACAGAGCTGGTGTCTACGCATGATTTTACTTAATTTATTCTGCAACATGTGTTGTTGCGGTAGGCCGTGCTAAAATAAGAAACCCCAGACGTTTGTCTGGGGTTGTTTTTTATAAAATATCCGTTACATCTTCCATATTGGAAACGTCATCTGCGTTAGCGCTAATGTCGATAGTACTTAAAGTACGACGTTTGATACGTGCTTCTTCAGAAGTCTTAAGTAAATAAGTCTTGATTTCATCAGAATTTTTGATATGTTCCAATTTGATTTCACGGTGTGTTACATCACCTGTATAGCAGGTGATAGTTGCGAGACCAAAGATGCGTTCAAGTAAAGTCTTGTTGAGCTTTACATCCTGAATCTTATACATATAGCAATCATCTTCTGTAGTATTAAGAAGTCCCTGTGAAATAGTAAGTAGGGATGGAGAGATGGTATATTTTGTAAAAGTCCATGGAAGACCGAAGAATAAAAGACGTTTTCTTTCGGTGAATACTGGTGCAGTGTCCATATCTACGTAGATATCATTTGTTTTTGTTTCAGTCATTTTTATTACCTCTTTTCTTTACATTTTCCCACTCATTAGCTAGAAAATAATTCATCAATTTAATTGTACAATAAAACTTTCAAAAAGCAATAATTTTATCTTGAAATCTGTAATTGATTGCGGTATGATAAAAAAAATTTGTGTAAAATTAGGAGGAAGAGAATGAGACATTTAATTAGTCCATTGGATTTTTCGGTAGAAGAGTTGGACAAACTTTTGGACCTCGCTAATGATATCGAAAATAATCCAGATAAATACGCAGACGCATGTAAGAGAAAGAAACTTGCTACTTGCTTCTACGAACCAAGTACAAGAACAAGACTTTCTTTTGAAGCAGCAATGCTAAACCTTGGAGGTTCTGTTTTAGGTTTTGCTGGTGCAGATTCTTCTTCAGCTTCAAAAGGAGAAAGCGTATCTGACACAATTCGTGTTATTTCCAGCTACGCAGATATCTGTGCAATCCGTCATCCAAAGGAAGGTGCTGCATTAGTAGCTGCATCAAAATCAGAAATTCCTGTTATCAATGCAGGTGACGGTGGACATCAGCATCCAACCCAGACACTTACCGATTTGCTTACAATTCGTTCTTTAAAAGGAAGACTTGATAACCTTACAATCGGTTTATGTGGTGACTTAAAATTTGGTCGTACCGTACATTCTTTAATTCACGCACTTGTACGTTATGAAAACGTAAAATTTGTTCTCATCTCTCCAGAAGAACTCCGTGTTCCAGGATACATTCGTGAAGATGTATTAAAGGCTCATGGAATAGAATATAAAGAAGTAGAACGTTTAGAAGATGCAATCGGTGAATTAGATGCTCTTTACATGACTCGTGTGCAGAGAGAACGTTTCTTCAACGAAGAAGATTACATTCGTTTAAAAGACTTCTACGTTTTAAACAAAGCGAAAATGGCTATGGCAAAAGAAGACATGCTTGTGCTTCATCCACTTCCACGTGTAAATGAAATCGCAGTAGAAGTAGATGATGATCCAAGAGCAGTATATTTCAAACAGGCTCAGTACGGCGTATATGTACGTATGGCTCTGATTTTAACACTTTTAGGAATCGAGGTATAAGCATATGTTGAATATTAGTGGAATTAATGAAGGTTTTGTATTGGACCATATTCAGGCAGGTATGAGCCTTCAGATTTATCATGATTTAAAATTAGACCAGTTGGATTGTACCGTTGCGATTATCAAAAACGCACGAAGCAACAAGATGGGTAAAAAGGACATCATCAAAGTAGAATGTCCTGTAGAAGCACTCGATTTAGATATCCTAGGTTTTATCGATCACAACATTACAGTAAATGTACTCAAG
>JAZURS010000046.1:0-3494 GCA_045606325.1 Agathobacter sp. | reverse complement strand
ACGTATTGCTTATGCGTATGATTTGGCTTGTTTTTTTGATTATTTACACGAAACTAACCCAATATGCAAAAAGAAAAAAATTACAGAGATACCTCTATCCATTTTAGATAGTTTATCTCCGCTTGATATCGAAGAATATCTCTTTTATCTGAAATACTATGAAAAAGATGGTGTTGCTCATACCAATGATGAACGTGGATTAAAGAGAAAGCTTGCTTCTCTTCGTACTTTTTATAACTATTTTTTTAAAAATGAATTGATTGATACCAATCCAGCTGTAAAAGTCGATATGCCAAAGATACATGAAAAGACAATTGTACGTCTGGATGTAGACGAAGTGGCTCAATTACTCGACGAGGTCGAATCTGGCGAAAGTTTAACCACCAGACAGCAAATGTACCATCAACGCACAAAAACGCGTGATTTAGCCCTTTTAACGCTTCTCCTGGGCACTGGTATTCGTGTGTCAGAGTGTGTAGGACTAGACATTACAGATGTAGACTTTAAAAACAATGGAATTAAGGTACACCGCAAAGGTGGTGCTGAGGTTATGGTTTACTTTGGTGATGAAGTAATGGAGGCACTTCTCGCTTATTATGATGAACGAGAATACATTACACCTGTGGAAGGCCATGGCAATGCTCTTTTCCTTTCTATTCAGAACAAACGTATTACGGTTCGCGCAGTAGAAAACCTGGTTAAGAAATATTCCAAATTAGTAACGAATGTAAAAAATATTACACCACATAAGCTTCGAAGCACCTATGGTACTACTCTATATCAGGAAACTGGAGATATTTACCTTGTAGCTGATGTATTAGGACATAAAGATGTAAATACTACTCGTAAACACTATGCTGCTCTCGAGGAAGACAGACGTCGACGTGCAGGACGAGTTGTTAAATTAAGAGATGTATAAAGATAAATGAGGGGGAAAATAAATATGAAACGATTTTTAGATTGTACTGCATCTGATTTTGAAATGATGAAAAAAGACGAATTGATTCAGGCGATTCAGGCAAGTGAAGGACGTATTCTTGTATGCGAAACGATTGGAACAATTATGCCAATGCTTGGTGATGTAACAAATGCAGAATTTGTTGCATCTATGGGGGCTGATATCATTTTATTAAATATCTTTGATGTAAACAAACCAGTAATTCAAGGCTTACCTAAAACAGAACCAGAGAATGTTATCCGAAAAGTAAAAGAACTTACTGGACGTCCGGTAGGTATTAATTTAGAACCACTGGAACAGGATGTAGAAAGTACAGTTGATACACTTGAAATGTGGCAATTATCTTCTGGCCGCTCTGCTACACTCGAAAATGCAAAAAAAGCGGTTGAAATGGGCGTTGACTTTATCGTTCTTACCGGAAACCCTGGTATTGGAGTAACGAATAAAGCAATTACAGATACATTAAAACTCTATCGCGAGCATTTAGGTGATGATGTTGTTCTTATTGCCGGAAAAATGCATGCTGCAGGAATTCTTACGGAAGGTGGAGAAAATATTATTACAAAAGACGATGTACAGGCATTTTGTGATGCAGGTGCTGATATTATTCTTATGCCTGCTCCAGGTACAGTCCCTGGAATTACCATGGAATATATTCGTAGCCTTGTTTGTGTTGCGCATGCAAATAACAAGATGACACTTACTGCTATTGGAACATCTCAGGAAGGTGCAGATATTGCAACTATTCGTGAAATAGCACTTATGTGTAAGATGACTGGAACAGATATGCATCATCTTGGAGATGCTGGATATGGCGGAATGAGTCTTCCAGAAAACATCTTAGAATATGGAAAAGTTATTCGAGGTATTCGTCATACCTATCATAGAATGGCGGTTTCTATTAAAAGATAATCTAATATAAAACGAAAACACCTTAGTGGGTTTAGAACCACCAAGGTGTTTTTTATTTCTTTAATCAAGAATCACATTCTCAGGTGCAGTAATACCTTCTACTGTAAGTAAACCATCTGCTACAGAGCCATTTACCTTATCTCCTACTTTTGCAAATAGAAGTTGTTCATTATCTTTAAATAATGCTTTATATACTGTTCCATCTGCAGTTCCCATATATACATAGGTATTTCCATCAATATCTACATACTGGATGACAGAAATTGTAAATTCTACTGGAGTAGATTCAACAGGTTCTTCTGTTTCAGGAACAGAACCTATAATTTCCTCATTTAAGTTTAAACCAAGTTTCTCAGCATATTTGCTTACGCAGGCTTCTCTGGAATCGGCTACTACTACTTTTCCATAGTCTTTTACATTTACCATGTAATACATCTTTACAAGACCTGATTTATCCTTTAAAACACCGATATAAGCAAGTTCGTTGTCTACATTAATAAGTGTTGGGAAAGAAGCTATATAACCATATTGCTGTACTTCACCTTGCGCAGCATTCATAGCGGACTGTTCGTTAGCACTAGATACCGCAAAATATTTGTACTGTCCAGTTCTTTCATTTACCATGATAAAACCAAGGTTAGAACTATCGGCAGCCATAGATGTTACACCTGTGTATACATAGATGTCTCCATCTTTTGCAATATAACCGTAGTCATTTCCAGCTTCGATATAAACTTCTCCATCTTCGTCTTCATAATAACTATCAATTTTGGTAGTCTGCATACATCCGGTATTTGCACCAAAAGATGTACCGTTTATGAAGCCGTTTACATTCTTATAAGCGATATCATAGAGTGAACAAATTAAATCTCCTGGGAATACATAATCTACCCACTGTGGAATATCTGCTACATCATAGTACGCACTTTCACCTGTTACAGGATCTGTAATAATCGCACCGATTACGATTTCGCCGCCAAATACACCGACAGTCTTATCAAATACACTTGAAACATAGTAAGGTTTACCGTCTTCGTCTATTTCAAAGTGAATATTACCATAAATTAGAGTTGGGAACTGGTAATGAAGGTGACGATGTAAATTTTCATTAAAATATGCTGAAGGAACATATTTCATACCATCTTCTAATTCTACATAGTCTGCGGTCATTGTTGTAGGTGAAACAGATACATATCCTGTTACCCCTTCGTTTCTATTACTAAGCCATTTAAAGATGCCGGTATAATCCAATGCTGCAACTTTTACAGCATCTTCATTAATGTTTAACTGAATATAATCATCTGATACATTAAATGCAGAGAAGTTTTCGATTGCACCGATTTCTCTGTCGCCAAGCTGTTTTGCAGAAGCAGTATCCATAAGAGCAATGCTTTCTGCATCTTTTTCTGAAAGAATCGCATCTCCTGATTCTACTTGCTCTACTTGAATAATTTTCGCATAGTTACCAGCATTAAAGATTTCTGCTCCAGTAAGCATACAAATTAAAAATGCTGGAATCATAATTGCTGGTAATACAAATGGATAATTCATGAGTTTCTCATATCGTTTTGATTCGTACTTTCCTTGTGTAATAGTTATTGCAATTAAGTTTATAAAGCAATAA
>JAZURS010000045.1:0-8603 GCA_045606325.1 Agathobacter sp. | reverse complement strand
GACATGGCTACGATCCGACTTTGCTTACTGCATTTGAAAATCCAATTCTTGCAGTATTGGTAGGTGCCGCATTTACAGGTATTATCCAAAGTTCGGCAGCATCTGTAGCTATTTTACAAGCACTTTCGATGACAGGCGGTGTAACGTATGGTATGGCACTTCCTATTATTATGGGTCAGAATATCGGTACTTGTGTAACTGCAGTATTATCGAGTATCGGTGTAAATCGTAATGCGAAAAAGGTAGCGGTTGTACATTTATCATTTAATATCATTGGTACGACGATTTGCTTGATTCCATTTTGTATTGCAAGTTATGTAGCAGATTTTGCGGCACTTAAGCTTCCAATCACACCTTTTATGATTGCAGTAATGCATAGTATTTTCAATGTGTTTACGACATTGATTTTACTTCCATTTACAAAACAGTTAGAGTGGATTGCCAATAAGGTTTATCCAGATGTAGAGGGCGAAAAAGAACCAGACTTGGTATTGGATGAAAGACTTTTTGCTATGCCAGCTTTGGCGATTAAAGATTCAAATGATGCAGTAGTACAGATGTGTCGTTTATCACATAAAGCATTTAAGCGTGCGGCAGGTATGTTAGGAAACTATACCGAAGAAATGTCATCAAAGATACATAAGATGGAACGTAAGCTGGATAATTATGAGGATCAGTTAGGTACCTATATGATGAAAATTACAAAATTAGGTATTTCAAATACAGATTCGAAGCATGTAACGAGAATTTTGCATACTATCAATGATTTTGAACGAATCGGAGATCATGCCACAAATGTGATGGCTGTTGCCAAAGAACTCCATGATAAAAAGCAGATGTTCTCAGAAGAGGCTGTGAAAGAAATCGAAGTTTTAAATGAAGCAACATTTAAACTTTTGGATTTGACAGCAGAAGCATTTGAAATGAACAACTCAGATTTAGCTATTATGGTAGAGCCACTAGAACAAGCAATTGATAAACTTGTTTATGAGATGAAACGCAATCACATTGCACGTCTTCAGGCAGAGGAATGTACAATTAAGCTTGGATTTGCATTCAATGACTTGCTTACTAGCTATGAAAGAGTAGCAGATCATTGCTCAAATATCGCTGTAGCGGTTATTGAGGCGGAGCATGGTACATATGAACCACATGAATATCTTAAGACTGTAAAATACGATAACAAGGAAGATTTCGAGAAATTGTATAGAACATTCCGAGATAGATATAACTTAAAGAGTTTACAGAAATAAAGAAAAACCGGAAAGCTTAGCTTTCCGGTTTTTTATCATCTATACTGCGTTCTTCATTTTTGATTTCCCAATGAATTAAGAAGGTCAAAAGACCGCGGAGCAGAATTACGGCACCAAGGATTCCGAGTTCTTCCCAATCTCGAACCACTACGGTACGGAGTACCTCGCTACCCATTTTGAATTCAAGAGAGAGTGCAATACCTTCTGCAAGATTCAGACGGAGGTGTCGGCTATCTCTTTTAATCCATTGAATAAAGGATTTTATGGCAGTGTACACGAGCACAGCAATACCAAAGAATTCTAAAAGAATGGTACATATTTCTACGACACAGACTAAAACCATATCCATGTTCTCAATAAATGCATGCATAGCTTGTCCTCCAATCATTTGTATACAATTATTATAGTATGGGAGAGGGATAATTAGCAAGTAGAAAAATAGGTGTAGTATTCGCCCAGTAGATATTTTTCATTGTGGTCTCTTTGATAATCAGGAGTATATAAGTAATTTCCCAGACTATGAGCTAATTCATAGAGTTCTCTAGCTTCTTCGGCCTTTTTCTTTTGTATAAGTAAATAAGTTTTGCAGAGAAGAAGTTCCGGAAGCATATGATGGCTATGCAAAGTTTTAAGGATAGTCAAAGCCTTATCAATAATTTCCACAGGAAAATCTTTTTCATTTCTAAAAAATAAAAAATAATTGCATATGTGATTTGCCAAAAATTTTACTTCAAACTGATTGTTACGATTGGTAGCATAAAGACTGCGGTTAAAGGATTTGACTAAGTAATTTTGTATAAGCTTAAAATATTTCTTTGCTTCCTCCTTTTGTTCGATGCGACAGTATTCTACTGCGATTAAATTCAAAAGAGAGAGTTCGACATTTGAGAAATGTCGGTCGTCATGCTCATTATCGATGAAGAATGGTTGGGCTGTGGATAATGCATCTATAGCCGTCGATATAGCTTCATCGGATTGTTGCAAACAATTACTATAATATAACGCCATGGCATATTTTAAATGTTGTAATGGCTCGCCTGTTTGAAAACCGGGAAGTTCGTTATATTCATTTATAAGGTAAAGCAGTTCTTCTGTGGTTTCACCACATAAATATTTCTGTAGATGCTCAATTTTTTTATGGGTATCTATATCATTATGTCGAAGCATATAGGCATAACTATCATATAAATTTACACCAAGTCGATTGGATAATTGATTGATGATATCCAAGGTCGGAATGTTTTTATTGTTTTCAATATGACTCAGATATTTTCTATCACAGATGCCTTTGGCTAACTCTTCCTGCGACAATCCAATATCTTTTCTATAATATCGTATGATTTCTCCGATTGTAATGTAATGGTTCATATTATTCCTCTTGTTTTGGGCAGTATAGTTCCCTTTTGTGTGCTGAAACATAAAGTTATAATTATTATATCAGATATAGAGGGGGTGTGAAAGATGCACATGCTAAAAATCATTATAATCTTGTGGATGTTGTTAGGAGGAATCGGTATGGAGGATGCGAATATCTCTCCTACAGGAAATCCACCTGGATGGAATGGAACAGGAACAGTATCGATTATTGATGAAATAAATAATAATTAAGGAGAAAAAGAAAGATGAAGAGAATAGTGACAATTTTATTAGCTATCATTATAATGATGTTAGGTGTTAAAACTCCATTTTATGCTCAAGAAAATTTTACATATGAATTGGATGTGTATGAAGATACATCACAATATGATGAAATTAATGCAATGTTAGAGGAACGTGGGCGTGAAATAATTGAAAATAATAATTCAAATAGTAGATACATTCGCTTTTTGTTAAGTGTGACAAGATTGGTTCAGACTGATTCTAGATGGAGTAATGTTCAGCTTGGAACATCTGGTCAAACGATTGGAAGTGCAGGGTGTTGTTTGACAAGCTTTACCATGATAAGAAATTATATATCTGGAACATCGGATACACCTGTTAATGTAAATTCAGTGTTAGGATCAAATGCAAATCCATTCAACTATAGTGTAGCCGCTAGTAGATATGGGTATGACATTGTTACAGCAAAATACGAAAATGCTGGAATTTCAGAAAGTACTGCGAAATCAATTATAATTGGTGCACTCAATGAGTTTAGTAAACCAGTGTTGGTAGGAGTAAAAAATTCATCTGGTGCAACACATTTTGTTGTTGCTGCAGGTTATAATTCTGATTTAGATATTATAATCAAAGACCCTGCATCAAGAAATTATGTTGTGCTTAGTCAATATTTAAATGCTGGATATTATGTACATAGAATCTATTGTTTTGATAATTAAAGGAAAGAAGAATAAATAACATGAAAAGAGTCATTAAATTACTACCTTTTATTTATGTGTTAATCTTGGTAGGTGGTTGTAATCGAGACGATTTGAAGGAAACTATCGAAACAGAGGTGGTTAATGAAGAATCCGAAACATCAATAGATAAAGAACAATATATTGAATATGATGATTTATATTTCGGAATGAAAATCGATGATGAACAATTAGAAAAAGATGTCATTAAATTAATTTCTGATGAAAATGATTTTATTATCATGCTTGATACAGAATGGCCTCAAGGAGATGACGAACAATATCAGATAGATGGACGACCTTACCTTATGGTTAATTCGCATACATGGAGTGATTATGAGAAACAAGCAGAAACGTTTTATTCTACTGATTACGTCAATGACACTTTTAATTCGTGGTATTTAGAGGAAACTAAGACCTTTGTCGAAAAGGATGGGATATTGTATCGAGCAATGTCTGATGCAATAGGAATACAACTGCAAAAGGATAGCATACGAATATGGAAGATTGCAGATGGTTTGTATTATATTACTCTATTAGTAGGAGATGAACAATCAGACATACAAGTTTATATCATAAAAGCAGTAGAGGAAAAGGAATATGGTTTTGAAATTATAAATAAGTTTATGCTTTATAACGTTGCTTAGTTAAAAGGAGGTTACATGCCAAGCGTGTACCTCCTTCATTTTGTTCACATATTTGCGAATCTGTTATATAAAATTTCCATGAAATAATGTTCCGTCGATTGACAAGAAAAGGCTCTGATATTTATAATAAGCGTATATGTGCAAATCTTTTTGTAAGTATAAATTTGAAGTAAAAAGGAAGATTATTTAAGATGAATTTTATGGATAAACTACAAAAGAAATTTGGAAGGTATGCAGTATACAATCTTCAGAAATATTTAATTTTAGCATACTGTGTTGGTTTAGTTTTAAATATGCTTCGTGTCGATGTGTCAGGACTTTTGGGCTTTTCGATGGAGGCTATTTTACATGGACAGATTTGGAGACTTGTGACCTGGATATTCTGTGCCGATGGAGGCAGTTTTATTTCGCTGATTTTCTTGTACTGTGTATTTAGCATGGCACAAAGCCTAGAACAGATGCTTGGTACCTTCCGTATGAATGTCTATCTGGTTGGTGGTATGATTCTCAATCTCCTTGGTGGAATATTGGTATATGTGATTACCCTTCTTCTTTTGGGACAGGGAATCAGTGTGCGTTTAACCAACTATGAGATGCTGTTTACCATCTTTATGGCGTTGGCACTTTGTATACCAGAAGGGACAGTATATCTTAGCTTTTTATTCCCAATCAAGATGAAGTGGATGTTCCTTATCTATATTGTGGGGCTTATTTATCAGCTCTATAGATACTTTGCCTTTGGTGCAGCATACAGTGTTGCATTAGGCCTTTTATATTTGGTGGTTTATGGTTCGCAAACGATAGTTGCCCTTTTGAACCTGTTTTTATTCTTCCATTTTTCAAAGATAAGACTTACCAGAAAACAGAAGAAGACACAGACAGAATTTCGTAGACAGATGGCAAGTGTGCCAAAGCATGGTGCAGGTAGTGCCAGACATAAATGTGCGATTTGTGGACGTACAGAGAATGATGACCCAAGTTTGACATTCCGTTACTGTTCAAAATGCACAGGAAATAAGGAATATTGTCAGGATCATCTCTTTACACATACCCATAATTAGTGGTATAATATGGTTTCGCCAAGTGTGGCATTAGGAGGAAATAGATTATGGAAAATGAAGCAGTAGTTTCAAAGAATTTCATTGAAAATATTATAGAAAAGGACTTAGCAGAAGGACATTGTGAGAGTATTTGTACCAGATTCCCACCTGAACCAAACGGATACCTTCACATTGGACATGCAAAGGCAATCCTTATTAACCATGGATTGGCTCAGAAATACGGCGGAAAATTCAACCTTCGTTTTGATGATACCAACCCTACAAAAGAAAAAATCGAATTCGTAGAATCCATCAAAGCTGACGTAGAATGGCTTGGTGCTGATTTTGAAGATAGACTTTACTTTGCATCAGAATACTTCGACAAGATGTATGAAGGTGCGATTGAACTTATCAAAAAAGGCAAAGCTTATGTATCTGACCTTACAGCAGAAGAAATCCGTGAATATCGCGGTACTCTTACTGAACCAGGTAAGGAAGATCCATATTCAAAACGTAGTGTAGAAGAAAACTTAGATCTCTTCACACGTATGAAAGATGGCGAATTTGAGGACGGAAGCAAGGTTCTCCGTGCTCGTATTGATATGGCATCTTCAAATATCAATATGCGTGACCCAGTTATCTATCGTGTGGCTCATATGACACACCATAGCGCTGGAGACAAATGGTGCATTTATCCAATGTACGACTTTGCACATCCAATCGAAGATGCAGTAGAAGGAATTACACATTCTATCTGTACTTTGGAATTCGAAGACCACAGACCACTTTACGACTGGGTACTTATCGAACTCGGTTACAAAAAGACTGTAGAAGATTCTCCAAAGCAGATTGAATTTGCAAAATTATATTTGAAAAACGTAGTAACAGGAAAACGTTACATTAAGAAATTAGTAGAAGATGGCATCGTAGATGGTTGGGATGATCCACGTCTCGTATCTATCGCAGCACTTCGTCGTAGAGGCTTTACACCAGAGTCTATCAGAACTTTCGTAGAACTTTGTGGTGTATCAAAGGCAAATAGTATTGTAGATTATCCAATGCTTGAGTACTGTATCCGTGAAGACCTCAAAATGAAGAAGCCACGTATGATGGCAATCTTAGATCCTATCAAAGTAGTGATTGACAACTATCCAGAAGGACAGGTTGATTACTTAGAAATTGACAATAACTTAGAAAATCCAGAACTTGGAAAACGTCAGGTTCCATTTACAAAAGAACTTTACATTGACCGTGATGACTTTATGGAAGAACCACCAAAGAAATACTTCCGTATGTTCCCTGGCAACGAAGTTCGTCTTATGAATGCATACCTTGTAACATGCAACAGCGTTGAAAAGGATGCAGATGGCAACATCGTAGCTATCCACTGTACTTACGACCCAGAATCAAAGGGTGGTAATGCTCCAGATGGACGTAAAGTAAAGGGAACTATCCACTGGGTATCAGCAGAATATGGTAAGAAAGTAACAGTTCGTCTCTACGAAAACATCATTGATGAAGATCTTGGTGTATACAATGAGGATGGAAGTCTTAACTTAAATCCAAACTCATTAACAGTTCTTGATAACTGTATCGTAGAACCTGCACTTACTGAAGCAAAAGCATTTGATAGCTTCCAGTTCGTACGTCAGGGCTTCTTCTGTGCAGATTACAAGGATTCGGTAGAAGGACAGCCGGTATTTAACCGTATTGTATCACTTAAGAGTTCTTTCAAATTACCTACAAATAATGCATAAGCCGGCGCAATGCGCCAAATACATAGAAAAGGTGTAGATTATGGATAAGATTTTATCAGGATTAGCAAAATTCGGTTTAGATGAAAATTTGGTAAATAACTTATTTGAAGAAGAAAAATCATCCGTTCAAAGAGGCGGAGACCCTTCTGCAGCTAAGGCGGTAGAACCACCAAAGGAAACAGACTTTTTATTACTCAAGTCTGTTCGTTGTCCTATTTGTGATGGTACTTTCCGTACACCTGTAATCAAATCAGGTAGAGCGAAAAGAAAAGAGCCAGATTTGGATTTGCGTCCTCGTTTTGAGTATATTGATACTAATAAATATAACGTAGCATCTTGTCCAAAATGTGGATTTACAGCCGTAGATCGTTACTTTGCAAATATGCCATCTGTTCAGGTGAAACTTATCAAAGAGGGTGTTCTTGCAAAATTTAAGACACCACCTGCAAAACCAGTAGAACAACTTGAAGTTGTAAGTTATGATACAGCTCTTGACTTGTACAAGATTGCTCTTTATACATCTGTTGTAAAGAAGGGTAAGAATAGTGAAAAAGCATATACTTGTCTCAAGATTGCATGGCTTCTTAGAGGTAAAATCGAAGAATTATCTGCAGATGTGGAAAAGAACAAAGAAGAGATTGCAAAATGCAAGGCAGAATATGATACCTTCTACAAACAGGCATTTGATGGTTTTGTAAAGGCGATGTCTTCGGAAAGCTATCCAATGGCTGGTATGGACCAGAGTACCGTGGATTTACTTATTGCAGCTATGGCATATAATCTTGGCCAGTATGAATATGCATCCCGCTTTGTATCAGGTCTTATTGTATCTAGAACAGCTGGAGCAAATATTAAGAATCGTGCACACGATTTGAAAGAAAAGATTGTAGAGAAAATGAAGAAATAAAAATAAAGCGTATCTTGTTGAAAGTCTAACAAGATACGCTTTTTCATTATAGTTTATTTGTTGTTTTCTGCTTCAGCAAGTTTCATTGCTCTTACCTTAAGTGGTAAACCAAATAATGTAATGAAACCTTCTGCATCATGGTGGTCATATAAATCACCAGTTGTGAAGCTTGCAAGTGATTCACTGTAAAGTGAGTATGGAGAAGTAGTTCCAGCTTTGATGATATTACCTTTGTAAAGTTTGAACTTAACTTCACCAGTTACATATTCCTGTGTAGAGGTTACGAAAGCCTGAACTGCTTCACGGAGTGGTGTGAACCATTTTCCTTCGTAAACGATCTGAGCCATCTTGTTGCCCATATCTTTCTTTACTTCCATGGTAGCACGGTCAAGAACGAGTTCTTCAAGCTGCTGATGTGCTTCCATAAGGATAGTTCCACCTGGTGTTTCATATACACCACGAGATTTCATACCTACTACACGGTTTTCTACGATGTCTACGATACCGATACCATGTTTTCCACCGAGAGCGTTGAGTTCACGGATGATATCAGAAACTTTCATTTCTTTTCCATTTACAGATGTAGGAATACCTTTTTCGAAAGTCATAGTTACGTATTCGCCTTCATCTGGAGCCTTTTCTGGAGATACACCAAGTACGAGT
>JAZURS010000044.1:0-3570 GCA_045606325.1 Agathobacter sp. | reverse complement strand
GCATCTTCTCCCCTTTCCGTATTAAGTTCTTGTAAACACTTTCTTTCCTCATCTGCACTTAGGGGAGGTGGTAAAACTTCAGAACCGCCTATATAAAGAACGGTATCTATATGCTCTTCACCTTTTATTAGTTCTTTTATCCTATTTCCATAATACCAAATATTTCTCTTCCAATAGTAATAATAGTCCACTACTTTACTCCAATTGATATGTAACATCTTAAAACACCTCTTCGTTTAATATTATTTGATATTTTTTCCCTTCAAAAAGATTATCTTTTGTTACACCCAATGGGCAATTTTTAATACTTATCTTCTGCTTCTCTCCTTCGACTATGAGTTCATCGATATAATACACTTCCAGTAGATCTGCTTCGTTACCAAGTGATTTATAAGGAATGTAGACCGGAACATCCAATTCTCCTATTCTCTGCATCAATTGCTCTGACGTTATATGTACCCCATGCTTTGTATACGGATCTATTAGCCTATTCCCAGAATCATAAAAGGCTTGAATTTGTACCCGATTTCCTCTATGTAAAATGTCTGCTCGAAAAATCCCCTTCTGCATCCTTGTGTAATTATGCCAAATACGTACCCCCACAATAACTGCACCACAAGAAAATATCAGATAAAAAATATAACTTCCTTGCTCTCCAAACTGGTTCCATAATGCTTCTAATACGCCATTAATAAGTATGGTGAAGAAATAGCCAGATATAATCAATTGGAATAACTGACTTTTCTCCTTTACTGCTAAACCGATAAACATTATTGGAATTTCGAGCATATGTACCAATAATAAAAACAAATTGTAGTTATTTACTATCATTAAACCTACAATTTCAAATATTGTTCCAACTCCAGATGCTAGACAAATCTTTCCTATTCCATCTACTGTGTTTGTAATTTGACTTCTCTTATTGCAATAAAAGGCAAGATATATCACCGCCACTTTTATCATAAAATTCTGTATAAAATAAACATCCGCATAAAATATGTACCGCATGGCACTAGCATAACATTTTCATATTGCAAAATTTGTCGGAATGAGGAGGGCAAATAGAAATCTTAGAAAAACAAGAAACCCTCTACAGAAAACTGTAGAGGGTTAAATTCATTTAGATTCAATTATCTTTTAGAGTTCTTTAAGAAATCAGGAATATTGATTTCCACTGGCTGTACATTGCTCTGTGGCTGAACTGGTCTCTGAATGCTCATCTGTGGAGCTGGCTGCTGTGGCATAGCTGTGTTTGCAGTTGTAGCTGCTGGCTGTGCTGGAGCAACTGGTCTAGCTGCCTGAGCTGTATGTAAGCCGCTGTTCATATTTGTACGAGAAGCCATATTTGGTGTAAGTGTCTGTCTTACTGGAGCCTGATCATACTTCATCATCTGAGAAACATTTGACATAGTTGATCTAGAACCTGTATCTAAGCCTGTAGCGATAACTGTGATAGTTGCTTCATCAACCATAGTTTCGTCATACTTAGCACCGAAGATGATGTTTGCATCATCACCAGCGAGTTCCTGAACGTAGCTTGCTGCATCGTTGGCATCCATAAGAGAGATGTCACCAGAAATATTGATAATAACATGACTTGCACCTGAAATTGTAGTTTCAAGAAGTGGAGAAGCAACTGCAAGTTTAACAGCTTCGATTGCTTTGTCATCACCTTTTGCACTACCGATACCGATGTGTGCCATACCCTTGTCCTTCATAACTGTAGATACGTCTGCGAAGTCTAAGTTAATAAGTGCAGGCATGTTAATCAAATCTGTGATACCCTGAACAGACTGCTGAAGTACTTCGTCAGCTTTCTTTAATGCGTCTGGCATTGTAGTACGTCTGTCAACGATTTCAAGAAGTTTATCATTTGGAATAACGATAAGTGTATCTACATTGTCTTTTAAATGGTCAATACCAGATACAGCATTAATCATTCTCTGTTTTGCTTCAAATTTGAAAGGTTTTGTAACTACACCAACTGTTAAGATACCCTGATCTTTCGAAATTTTAGCTACAACAGGAGCTGCACCAGTTCCTGTACCGCCACCCATACCACAGGTAACGAATACCATGTCAGCACCTTTGATAGCAGCTGCTAATTCTTCTGCACTTTCTTCTGCAGCTTTTTCACCGATTTCAGGTTTTGCTCCAGCGCCAAGTCCTTTAGTGAGTTTTTCACCAATCTGAATTAAAGTAGGTGCTTTACATAACTGTAAAGCCTGTTTATCTGTATTAACACCGATAAATTCTACACCACCGATGTTTTCATCAATCATACGATTTACGGCATTGTTTCCTGCACCGCCTACACCGATAACAATAATTTTTGCACTAGCATCCGCTTCTGTTGTTCTAATTTCCAGCACGGCTTCGTCCTCCTCTTTCTCTAACACTGTTTATATAAAATCACATAATAATCCTATCATGAAAATCATATACTATAATATCTTCTTTTTTTCAAATAATCAACTATAAATTTCAATTTTTTTGTATTTTCTAGTGCTTGTATCTAATTTGATACATCTTCATCTTGATTTTCTGGGACATCCTCATCATCTTGTGGCGTTTCTTCATCTTCTGGAACCTCTTCCACAGCATCTTGATTTCCCTCGGATTCACTTTCGCTTTCAGAAGTAGATGCATCTGTTTCTTCCTCTGAGTCGTTATCTGTCTCCGTCTCTGTCTCCGTTTCGGTATCCGTCTCTTCTTCAACCTCAGAAACTCTCTCAAAAATAATATTTGAAGTTTCTTCTGACCAATCCTCCATGTGGAGAATCCCTACTAGCCCTTCTAGATTTGGAAGGATTTCCGTAAGTCTTGTTACCTTCTGTGTCAGTAATTCAATAGAACCTAACCAAACCTCTGTGCTTCCATAATATAATACAGGAGCCTGCTCAAGACCGAAATGAATCATATCTGGTTCAAGTCCTTCTCTTTTCAAAGCCTGTGACAAGGTCAGCATCTCTCGAAGTTTTTGTTCGTTTATTGGAAGTTTTTCGTACAAAACAACTTCATCACAGGAAATCCCTTCAACTCTTGGCACATTTTCAATAATTCTGGTTGAAGTCTCTACAACAAATCCATCTTTATCAAAATATGCATTTTCTCCAATTGTATTTATATAGAGATAACCCATCATGCCTTTTTCATATACCTTAATTACCAGCGTCTGCGGATCTTTAAGTTTTATCTCCATTTCATCAATAAATGGCACATCTTTCGTATCCACAAATGTATATTTCAAAAGCACATATAAACTATTCCAGGAATACTCATCATTAAGTACCGTTTCTGTTATCAATTGTTCATCGTAAAGTTTGTTCCCTACTACTTTTACATTCTTTACAACAAAGACATTGATGACTACAAAAACTGCAATTACTGTCAGAATCATGAATATTAAAATGGCTATCAAAAGTTTTTTGAATAGTCTTTGTTTTTTTCGTTTTTCTTTAATCATACATGCTCCAACTATCTAATATTCTCCAATCGAATGGACCTAGATACTCCCAGTACCAATCCAATCTCACCCATCAGAATCATAATGGACGTACCACCATAACT
>JAZURS010000043.1:0-13612 GCA_045606325.1 Agathobacter sp. | reverse complement strand
CAATCTGAAGTGCCTTAAAAGGTGTTGGTAAGTTGTTTGCGTTGTTTGAATAGAAACGTGTCAAAGGCACGGTTAAGTCATAACGCATACCAAAGTCTACTACATCTGCTTCTTCTGTAGCAGTTTCAAGATTTAACTTTTCACCACGTTTTAATACTTTGAAAATTAATTTTTCATTTTCCCCACCCTGTTTATTGGAAAGGTTTGCGATGTTTTCCATACAAGGAGTTTCGATTGGGGTAAAACCAAAGCTTCGATAGGTTTCTTTGATTACACTGGTTACATAATCGCGGATTTCCATCTCTGCTGGCAATATATCTTTCATACCATTAACTGGCTTTTTGCTTAATGCCATTTTACTTCCTCCATCTTGCGAATTTTTCTTTCTATCATTTCATCTACACGCTCGAGATAATTTTTCACATCTTTTACGTTTTCCACACGTTCAATACGCTGACTGCCGTCTGGATTTAATTCAGGTAAAACAAACTTTGTTGTCGCACCTGCACCAAGTGCCATTATAGTCTGTTTTTCTTCCATAATCAAGATTCTTAATTCGCCTGCCTTGCCTTTTTTCGCATAGCCTACGTTTTCCATATTGCCTGCCATTCCCTTCTGGCGGTAGAGGTAATATGGCTCTAGTCCCATCTCTTTACAATAGTCTGCACAAAGGTCCATATGCTCCTGCGTATTTACCATCTGCATATCCTTGTAATCATCTTTAAACATGTTAAGTCTGGCAGCACGTTTAATCGCCAATGAATGAATTGTGATATTATCCGGCTCCATGACTTTAAGTTCTTCCATGGTATTTCGTACATCCTCGAAATTCTCCTCTGGAAGCCCCATGATAAGGTCCATATTAATGTTGTCGAAGCCTACTTCTCTTGCCATTGCAAAACTATCTTTAATTTGCTCTACGGTATGATGTCTACCAATTAAATCCAGTGTGGCTTGTTTCATCGTCTGTGGATTAATCGAAATACGATCCACGATACCGTGTTTTTTGAGCACTTCTAATTTATCCTTGGTAATGGAATCTGGTCGCCCTGCTTCTACCGTAAACTCTACACAATGCTGCAAGTCGAAACTACATTTGATTTTTCGAATAAGTCTATCCAACTGCTGTGCGTTCAATGTAGTTGGTGTACCGCCACCAATGTAAATAGAATTCAATTTCTTGTGATAAAATTTCGTCGCTGTAAAGTGAATTTCTTTTTCCAAAGCATCCAAATACTCATCCACTCTATTCTTCCACATTCCAAGTGGGTAGGAAGTAAACGAACAGTACAAACAGGTGCTTGGACAGAATGGAATACCAATGTAAAGACTGTATCCATTCTCATAATCAATTTTCTCTAAGAGTTTGCGCTCACGTTTTGCAATATCGATAGAAAGTTGAATCTTTTCGTCTGTCGCAAAGTACGTGTCTTTCATGTATTGGAAAATTTCTTCATCCGACTTTCCCTCTTCCATCAATTTCATAGGAATCTTGGTAGGGCGAATTCCTGTTAAAGTTCCCCATGGAAGTTCTCTTTGTGTTTCCTCTTTGAGAAGGTCATATAGATTCTGTTTTAAAGTATTCTTTGTTTCTTTTCTATCTACAAAGTCTACTACAAAATCTCTGGCAAAAAGTTTTTCTCCATCGATAATCCATTTGATAGAGATTTTGTCTTCCAAATAATCTACATAAAAAATATGCTCTGCCTCTTCTTCATTTTTCTCATAAAGCATCTTCACATCTTCTTTGGGAAAAAATGCTTTTATAAGGGAATGAACATCATATTCAAATTCTGGCTTGTTATAATTTATAATAATCATAGATACGGGTTTTCCATCCTCTCTGTTTCAATCGTCGTTGGGTCATTATGCCCTGGATAAACCATAATATCTGTTTCCAAATTTCCAGCTTCATTTAAAGTCAATAGTTTTTCCTGAATGGAGCGTACAATCTGTGACATACTTCCACCAGGGAAATCAGTTCTACCTACGGACTGTGCAAATAATGTATCTCCTGTGAAAACTACATCCTCACTTTCGATATAATAGCAACATCCACCTTCGGTATGTCCCGGAGTATGAAGCACTTTGATTTCATAACCAGCAAGTGTGATACGTTCTTCATCTTTCAAAAACACATCTGCATCGTAGCTTTCCTTGGCACCTACCATCCAGCTTACATTCTTCTGTGGATCTCGTAAAGTATCTGCCTCTGCTTCATGAGCATATATTTTGACATCAAATTCCTTTGCTAAGTCTTCTGCTGCACCCGCATGATCAAAATGACCATGTGTCAGAAGCACTGCTACTGGAGTTAAATTTTCTTCTCTAATTTTCTCTGCCAACTGCCTTCCAGATGCACCTGGATCAATAATGAAGCATTCTTTTGTCTCATCATTTATGACTATATAACAATTGGTCTGCACCATGCCTACAACATAGTGATTTATTTTCATTTTACTCATAATTATACCCCGTTTAAAAACGAGAAATGAGAACCACTAGCCAGTGGTTCTCTGAATCTCAATAACATTATCAATCTGACGAAGTCTTTCAATCAAACTGTTAATCTGCTCTCTACCTTTCGTGTTGAAAGATACCTCGATAGTCGCAACCCCCTGTTTGCTAGAGCGAGAATGGATACCCAAAATATTGATATCACGTTCTGCAAATACTCTAGATACTTCCACAAGCAAACCTGGTTTATCGTTGCAGAAGATTTTGATTTCTGTATAGTATTCTCCGATTTCCTCTTCTGCACCAACCTGCCATTCTGCCTCAATAAGACGTACGCGTTCTGCATCTGTAAGGTTGAGCATATTTACACAGTCTGTTCTATGAATAGATACACCACGACCGCGAGTTACAAAACCGATGATTTCGTCTCCAGGTACAGGGCTACAACATTTCGAAAAATGCACCGCCATATCATAAAGACCTTTTACTACGATTCCGCTCTTTGAACGCTGTCTTTGTGGTGTAGATTTATTTTCGGCCACAGCATCTAATACGTCTGCATCTGTAAGCTGTACTGGGTGGTCTTTCTTGTACTCCTCATACATACGGTTAACAATCTGGCCTTCTTTAATACCACCATGTCCGATGGTTGCCAGACAGTCTTCCCAACTATGGAAGCCATACTTACGCTGTACCTTTTCCTGATATTCAGGCTTATAAAAATCATGATAAGGGAAGCCCTTTGCCTTTGCATAGGCAACAATAAGTTCCTTGCCCTTTACAATGTTTTCTTCCTTTAACTGACTTCTAAACCACTGGTTAATCTTTGTCTTCGCCTGAGCACTCTTTACAATACTAAGCCAGTCTCGGCTTGGTCCTTTCGAGTTCTGGGAAGTGATGATTTCAATACGGTCGCCATTGCGAATTACGTAATCGATATTTACCAACTTACCATTTACTCTGGCACCTACCATTTTGTTACCAACCGCAGAATGAATACTATAAGCAAAGTCAATCGGTGTAGAGCCTGTAGGCAAGTTCTTTACTTCTCCATTTGGAGTGAAACAGAATACTGCATCAGAGAACAAATCTAAGTCACTCTTCAGAAGAGACATAAATTCTTTGTTATCCGACATGTCCTGCTGCCACTCTAAAATCTGCTTGAGCCAGCTAAGTTTTTCTTCTTCGGACTGTGCCATGGAAGTAGCACTGCCGTTGTTGGTCTCTTTGTATTTCCAATGTGCTGCGATACCGTACTCCGCAGTACGATGCATTTCTTTGGTACGAATCTGAATTTCAAAAGGTGTACCACTTGGTCCAATCAAAGTAGTATGAAGTGACTGGTACATATTCGCTTTTGGCATAGCAATATAATCCTTAAATCTGCCTGGCAGCGGAATATATTTTTCATGCATAATACCAAGAACGGTATAACAATCTTTTACTGAATCCACGATTACTCGAATCGCGAAAAGGTCATAAATCTGGTCGATGGTCTTATCCTGATTTACCATCTTTTTGTAAATACTAAAGAAATGTTTTGCACGCCCAGAAATCTCTGCTTCTACACCAGCTTCAACTACCTGTTCACGTACCATTTCTACTAAACTGTTGATATACTCTTCTCGAGTATCCTTACGCACTGCTACTTTTTCTACCAAATGATAGTAGGCTTCCGGATTAAGGTATTTTAAAGATAAGTCATCTAATTCAATCTTGATTCGACTGATACCCAAACGCTGCGCGATAGGACAGTAAATTTCCTGTGTCTCACGTGCGATACGCTGCTGTCCTTCTTTTGACTGATGCTTGAGCGTACGCATATTGTGAAGTCTGTCCGCAAGTTTAATCATGATAACACGGATATCCTTTGCCATGGCAAGGAACATCTTACGAAGGTTCTCTGCCTGCATTTCCAAACGGTCCGCATTCTTATCCTTCGGATTCTTTATATTGTCTGTAAAATGCAAATGCTGTAATTTGGTCACACCATCTACCAACAGAACTACTTCTTTGCCAAACTCTGCTTCCATCTCCTGCTCTGTCATAATGGTATCTTCCAAAACGTCATGCAAAAGACCTGCCGCAATCGTCTCTTTATCTAATTCAAGTTCCGCCAAAATAATCGCAACGCTAAGCGGATGAATAATGTATGGTTCACCCGATTTGCGCATCTGACCATCATGGGAATCATAGGCAACCCTGTAAGCTTTTTCTACCAAAGAAATATCTGCAGATGGATGATATTTGCGGATACTAGCAATCAGTTCCTGATACAATTCATCTGGACTTGTAAACTCTTTAATATTTTTAATATTATTACTTCCAACTCGAAACTCTCGCTCTAGTCGTTCCAGTTCTTCTATTGTATAATCTGCCACAGGATTCACCTCCCTTTTTATAAACATTTCATAATACTTTATTATATTTTATAAATCGTCAAAATGCAATATTTTACAACAATTCTCTGATATATCTATGCATGATTTTTCCATCTAATACGAAATCTTCTTCATGCAAAAAACCTAATTTTTTTGTCAACTTTTCAGATGCAATATTTCCATCTTCAATGAGCGTATTTATTCTTTCAAATCCAGTATTCGCTTTTGCATATTTCAATATGGCTTTACAGATTTCTGTTGCATACCCTTTTCCTTGATAAGGCGTTCCGATAATATACCCTAATTCCAATTCTGTTTCCCCATTGTATTCCCTGTGTTCCAAACCAGCTCTACCAATGAGAGCCCCTGTTTCTTTAGAAAACAAGAGCCACATTCCATACCCAAAGTATCGGTACATATTTTCAATATATGCACGTTGGAACTCTTTTTCTTCCTCATATGGATAAAGGGAATCCGTATATTTATCTATTTCGCCATCTTCATACAATTGGAATAGGGCGTCCAAATCGTCTAGACTTAGTTCTTTTACTACACATCTCTCGGTCTCTAGAATTGTCCATGGAATTCGATGATATCTTTGATATACTTTTTCCAGAAAATCTGCATCTACTTCATCAAATCCTTCCACCAGCATATCCACGCCTGAATAACTTTGATTTGGGATTTCTGGATTTGCATACGCCATAGTAGCAATTCCAAGTTCTTTGCCTAAAGCGATTGTGGAATCGGTCGCTGCAATTAACAACACATTCTCTTTTTTAATTTGTCTCTCTTTTAATATTTTCGACAAACTTTCCGACGTCTGTAAAAGTATAATCTCACGTTCAGTAAATTTGCTCAATTCTTCTTTTGTTTCATGCTGTAAAGCAATAAGTACATCTAATTTCACTAAGCACCTCTCGCACCTGTCTTTTTTATAAATAAAGGAAAAGCACCTATGGCACAACTGTCATAAGTGCTTTTATGTACACATTCCAGTATCATTTGATTTTAAAGTGTTATATCTTCTACGGATACACCCATTGAAGATAATTTCGCAACCGTACCTTTAATCTGGTAATCGAGTTCTGCATTTGCAACATCTCCATTTGCTTTCTTAATACGTTGCAAATCCATGTACTTTTCGATAGTAATAGTGATTAATTCTTCTTTTGTCATTTCGTTTCCTACCTCCATCATGGGCACCTCCTTTATAAACTTTTCTATGCTTATATTATAGAGGTTATAATATTTTGTGTAAAGTCTTATTCAGTTGTTTTTGTTTGGGAAATATGGTGAAACACCATTTGATTTTCCGAGGTGTATATCAAGATACACCTCGGAATTTTAGATTAGTAATTCTTAACGATTGTTATTCTTTTCAGGTTCTGGATACTCAACTCCAAACGTATCTACAGTAACCTTTTTCATCTTCTGTTCTTCGATTGGTCTGTCGCTGTAGTCTGTTGCTGTTTCAGCGATTGCATTTACAACATCCATACCTTCGATTACTTTACCGAATGCTGCGTATGCACCATCAAGGTGTGGAGAGTTTTTGTGCATTACAAAGAACTGGCTACCTGCTGAGTTTGGCATCATAGAACGTGCCATAGAAAGCACACCTTCTGTATGCTTTAAATCATTTACAAAACCATTCTGATAGAATTCACCATCAATGCCGTATCCTGGGCCACCCATACCTGTACCAGTTGGATCTCCACCCTGAATCATAAAACCACGAATAACGCGGTGGAAAATGATTCCATCATAGAAGTTTTTGTTTACTAAACTAATGAAGTTGTTTACTGTATTTGGAGCGATTTCTGGATAAAGCTCTGCTTTGAAAACGCTACCGTTTTCCATTTCAAATGTTACTACTGGATTTTGTGCCATTTTTATTTACCTCTTTTCTTAATATTTACTTTGTAAGTGCATCCACTACCTTAGGGAAGTCCATAAAATGCGATGCTTTTATAAGGATATTGTCACCCTCTTTTACATAAGAAAGTAATGCTTCTATCATGTCATCCCTATTCTCATAATGGAACACCTGACATCCTTCTTTGCCAGAAACGGATTCTGCACCCGCTTTATATTCCGCTGCCAAAACACCCGCACAGAACAATGTGTGAATCTGTTTTTCTGCAGCGCATTTTCCTACACCAAAATGCAATGCCTTCTCATCTTCGCCAAGTTCTCCCATATCTCCTAGAACTGCAATAGTTCTACCCTTTGCATGAGACAATACGTCAAGAGCAGCTTCCATAGAAACAGGATTTGCATTGTAGCAATCATCGATGACATTCATGCCTTTTGCTTTTACGAGATTCGTTCTGCCTGCGATAGTCCTTGCTTCTTCAATACCCTTTTTGATTTCTTCTAAGGATAATCCTAGTTCCAAACCTACTGCCGTAGCCGCCAATGCATTATATACATTGTGCTCGCCTGGAATGGTAATATTCACTTTGAATTCTCCGTTTGGAGTATGGATGATTGCTTCCATTCCTTCAAAGCCCAGATTCGCTACGTCGGTTGCATATATCTGATTTCCATCTGCATGAAATCCATAGAAAACAGTGGCTCTACCATTCACATTTTTCTTGGTTGAGAGCTTATCATCATCACCATTTAAGATGGCAAGACCGCCCTCCTTCATATGGTCAAAACATTCCGTTTTAGCCTTTAAGACACCATCTCTATCTCCCAGGTTTTCTAAGTGGCATAAGCCTACATTAGTGATTACACAGATATCAGGATTTGCTACTGTTGCAAGTCGATGCATTTCATCAAAATCTGAAATACCCATTTCTAAAATGGCTACTTCGTGTTCTGCACGAATACCAAACACAGTAAGTGGCAATCCAATTTCATTATTAAAATTGCCTGCCGTTTTATGCACCCGATATTTCTGTGAAACTACAGACGCAATCATTTCCTTTGTGCTAGTTTTTCCTACACTACCCGTGATACCAACCACTTTAATTGATAGGCTCTGTCTATAAAAAGCAGCAATCTTTTTTAATGCTTCTTCTGAAGAATTCACACGAATATATGGGCCGGCTGGGTTTTCCAATTCGATTTCCGAAAGCACACAACAAGCGCCCTTTTCAAACACCTGTGGAATAAAGTTGTGACCGTCTACTCGTTCTCCTTTGATTGGAATAAAAAGATAGTCTTCTTCTACAAGTCGGCTGTCAATGACTGCTCCACAAATCACTTTATCTGCAAGAGCTTCGTCGCCCACATATGTACCCTCACATGCTAACGCAATATTTTTAATCGTCATATTTGGCATTTCTTTTTTCATAGATAAGTTTGCCTCCATATCATGATTATCTTATGCTTTTACTACTGATATCGTTTCAATGAAATCTCGATGATTTTTTCACAAAGCTGATTGAAGTTCATGCCTACTGCAGCTGCTTCCTGTGGAAGTAAGCTGGTAGGTGTCATACCTGGAAGTGTATTTGCTTCTAAGCAGTACATTTCACCTTCATCACTAATCAAGAAATCAGAGCGTGAATAGGTATCCAAACCAATTGCTTTTGCCACCATCTCTGCGTAAACTCTCATCTGTGCAGATACTTCTTCTGGAAGATCTGCAGGACAAGTTTCCACCGCACTACCTGCTTTATATTTATTCTTGTAATCATAAAATCCCTGAAGTGGAGCAATTTCAATAATAGGCAATGCCTTTCCTTCAATTACACCACAAGAGAATTCTCTACCTTGTACAAACTCTTCGATAATAAGTTCATCTTCCCAGTGGAAGGCTTCGTCTAAAGCAGCCTTAAACTCTGCTTCGTCTCTAACGATGGTTACACCAATACTAGAACCGCCACAGCATGGTTTTACGATAACTGGAAGACGAAGTCCCAAAGATGCAAAATCATCCGTTCTTTTTTCCTTATTCATAGCAAGCCCATTTGGTGTTGGGATTCCATTTGCACGGAAGAACTGTTTTGCAATTCCCTTATTCATGGCAATCGCGCTACTTAAATAATCACTTCCCGTATATTTAATTCCAAACAAATCGAGTGCCGCCTGCACCTTTCCGTTTTCTCCATTTTCTCCATGAAGTGCCATAAAGGCAATGTCTGCCATCTGACACAAACGAAGTACGTTTGGCCCAAAGAAACAATCCGACTGATCTTTTCTAGACGCTTTCACCTTTTCAAGATCTGGTGCCACTTCAGAGATTTCAGAAATCTGAACACTCATTTCTTCTTCTCGTTCAAATGCTCCACTTAAGTCTTCTTCTTTGTCGCTATATCCCATAAAAACGTCCACCATAATAACTCGGTGTCCATTCTCTCGTAATGCTTTGGTTACCATGCTTCCTGATTTAAAAGCAACATCTCTTTCTGTACTTAATCCACCCGCTAATACTACGATATCCATATGATAATCTCTCCTATATTAGTAATCGTTTTCCTGTGAAATTCGCAAAATCCCACATATAGATTATAGTACCACGTTTTTTACTTTATAACAAGATTAACCAAAGCAACTATACATCCAAAACTCCCTCTCCCCCCTATATCCGCTTCCTTAATCATACTACCAAACTCATAGATGCGACTTTCTAAAATATCTGCATCACGTATATCTGTTTCAAAAAGAATGTTCCATAATTTTGCGATTTTCGTATTTTTACATGCACTTAAAAATGCATACTTTTGATTACGATAGCGTTCCTCCTTTATCATCCGATAAAGATAACCCGCAAGTGTTCTATTTGACATTTGTACCTCCATATAATTTTCTTTTGCTATAAGATAACTATATGGGTATCAAGGACAAAAAAACAAGTTGCGAAACGCAATCTTGCGTTTCGCAACTTTTTAAACACAAATCATATTTTTTATATTATACTGAATTCTTTTTATTCTGGTTCAATAATTCCGTAAGTATTTCCTTTTCTCTTGTAAACTACGTTTACTTCGTCTGATTCTGCATTTACAAATACAAAGAAATCATGTCCTAAAAGTTCCATCTGGATACATGCATCTTCTGGATACATTGGTTTTAAATCATATCTCTTAGAACGAACGATTTTGATTTCTTCTTCGTCTTCTTCGATCTGCTCTTCTAAATACTCAGCCTTGAAGTTTGCTGCAGCATTCATTTTCTTTGAAATAATCTTGGTTCTATATTTGATTAACTGTCTCTCTAATGTCTCCTCTACTAAATCTATGGAAACATACATGTCATTGCTAACTTCTTCTGCACGAATGGTATGTCCTTTTGTTGGGATGGTAACTTCGATTTTCTGACGTTCCTTTTCTACACTGAGTGTAACATTTACGTCCGTCTCTGGTTTAAAGTACTTTTCTAATTTACTTAACTTGTCCTCCACTGCTTCTTTGATTCCTGGTGTTAATTCGATGTTTCTACCTGTGATAGTAATTCTCATGCTGTCTACCCCCTGGAGTATTATTTGACAAAAAAATATAGTCATGGCACTTCTTTGTCATGACTATATTATAAACAAATTCGCTATAAACGTAAAGTAATTTATGCAATTTTAATTATTTTTATTTATTTTCTGACAATTCAACGCTATTTCTGTGCGTTTTCCTCTGCCAGCAATGCCTCCAGTTGCGTAGAAAGCTCTTCCCATTCTTCCATCGCAAGCATGATTTCTTCTTCCATGGCATCTATCTGTCCCTGAATTTCTGTCAGTTTCGAATAACTCGACTGGAACTCAGGACGAAGAAGTTCCGCTTTAAGCTCTTCAAGCTGTTCTTCCTTTTGTGCCAATTCTTCTTCCGCACGCTTTACTTTTTTCTCTACCTTGGAACGTTCTTTTCCAATGTTGACATTAGACTTCTTCACAGGTGCTTCTGTTGATACACCACCAGATGCTGCTGCACCCCTATTACTAATCAATCCACCTAAATCCATAGTAGGTTTATAAGAGCCATCTTCATTTTCCGCATCTCGAAGTAATTTCTCTTGGTATTCTTCATAACCAAATTTATAGAGATTGGTCGTTCCATCTTCGAATACAAGAAGTTGTGTTGCAACCTGTTTTACAAAATAACGGTCATGGGATACAAAGATCAGTGTTCCTTTAAAATCCTTTAGCATGGTTTCTAAAGTCTCTTTTCCAATGATATCCATATGGTTGGTAGGCTCGTCAAGAATCAGTACATTTGGTCTTCTCTTTAATATCTTACAAAGTGCCAAACGTACCTTTTCTCCACCGGAAAGCATACTAACGTTTTTGAATACATCTTCACCGGTAAAAAGAAATGCACCTAGCGAATTTCTAACTTCTGTTTCTGTAAGATTTGGAAATTCATCCCAATAATCATCTAACACCGTTTTGCTGCTTCGATACATTGCCATCTGCTGGTCAAAGTACCCAATCTGCACATTTACGCCATATTTATATTCTCCCGAAAGAGCTGGAATTTTATCTACAATGGTTTTTAAGAACGTAGATTTACCCAACCCATTTCCGCCAAGGATTCCTAACTTCTCACCACGTTTCAAGTCCACTGTAACTGTGGAAAGTGGTTGCTCATAACCAATTTCTAAGTTGCTTACATAAAGCACATCATTTCCTGTTTCTACTTGTGGTTGAAAATTTGCATGGAAGGTCTTGTTATCATAGCGATCTGGTGCTTCAATTATTTCCATATGTTCAATGGCCTTTTGTTTAGAACGTGCCATAGAAACCTTCGTAGGTTTTCCTTTGAAACGATCCACCATTCGTTGTAAACGTTCGATTTCTTTTTGTTGTGCAATATGGTCTTTTAACTGCTTTTCATAGTTCTCTTTTTTACAAGCCATGAAATTCGTATAATTTCCAGGATAACGCTTTGCAGTACCATATTCAATTTCATATACCACATCTACGATATTATCCAAAAACATGCGGTCATGCGATACCAAAACAACCGCCTTTGGATAGTTCTTTAAATAACCTTCTAACCATTCAATCGTTGTCACATCCAAATGGTTGGTTGGTTCGTCCAAAAGCAGGATATCTGGTTTGCTTAAAAGCAATTTGATAAACGCAATCTTTGTCTGCTGTCCACCCGAAAAATCACAAAGCGGTTTCTTTCGTTCTTCTTCTGAGAAACCAAATTTGCGAATCAAGACTTCATATTCTTTTTCGAAATAATATCCGCCTAAATCACGGAATTTTTCTTCCAATGTAGTGTAAGCTTTTACTTTTTCATCCGAGTGGTCGGTTTCTAATTCTTTTGCCAGTGCTTCTACTTCTGCCTTCATGGAAATCATAGGGGCAAATACTTTTCGGATTTCTTTCTCCAACGTAACACTTGGATCATCAAAAGCAATCTGTTTTAAATAACCAATCTGCGGTTTTCCTGCCATGGCGATAGTACCTTCTTCTCCATCCTCATGGTACATATCGACTTCACCTGAAATCAATTTCAAAAGTGTCGTTTTTCCACAACCATTTCGACCAACAACTGCGATTTTTTCTGTATTTCTAATTTCAAAATTTATGTCATGCAAAATGACGTCGTCGCCAAACACAACGGCACCATTATTAATCTGATATAACATTTTCTTTCTCCTAATTAAGCCTGCCCAAGCAAGTAATTAATAAATTGAGCTGCAGTACGCCCTGATAATCCACCATGGGCAAGTTCCCATTTGTTTGCTTCCGCCTTTAATTCCTCATCTGACATGGTGATACCTTCTCGTCTTGCTAAACCAATCACGATTTCAAAGAATTCTTTCTGGCTTGGTTTTGAAAAACTAATCGTTACACCAAAACGATTTACCAGAGAAAGTTTTTCTTCCACCGTATCTGAATGGTGTCTGTCAACCTTGGTATTTACATCATTTCTATCATTCCAGGTTTCTTTAATCAGATGACGACGATTTGAGGTTGCATAGATAAGGATATTATCTGGTCTGGTTTCCACACCGCCTTCGATAACAGCCTTCAAATATTTGTACTCTATTTCAAATTCTTCAAAAGATAAATCATCCATATAAATGATAAATTTGTAATTGCGGTTTTTGATTTCTGAAATCACTGCAGACAAGTATTTAAACTGATGCTTGTAGATTTCAATCATACGCAAACCATCATCATAATACTGGTTTACAATGGCCTTGATACTTGTAGACTTACCTGTACCACTATCACCAAAAAGAAGAGCATTGTTGGCTTTCTTTCCATCTACAAAGGCCTGTGTATTATCTACCAGTTTCTTCTTCTGAATTTCATATCCAATCAAGTCATCCAGCATTACGCTGTCCATATTGTTAATTGCTTTAAAGCAGATTCCACCTTCTGGTTTTTCTTCAATACGAAAGGCTTTGTTCATACCAAACATGCCAACGCCATAATCTTTATAAAAATCCGTAATTGCCTTAAAGAATTCTTTTTCATTTTCTGTTTCTTCTAATTTCTTACTAAGCGCACGCACCTTTTCGCTCACGTTCTTATTGTACATGAGATCTTTTTTCACGATTGCTCTGTAATTCGAAATATCTGTAAAACAAGAGATTTCTAATGCTTCTTCAATTCTACTAAAATGTTAATCGAACAACTTTTTAAAGATAGCAAAGTCTTTCTGCACCAATGCATTTACACTGCCATCACTAGCTCCTACTTTTTCACAGGTCATGCTAAATGGATTTTCATTCATCATTAAATAAAACGTCAAATAATTTTGCCATAAATTTTCATTAAACCCATAGTCAGTCGCTACTTGGAGTAATCGTTTTACTTGTGTATGAATGGCACGCACCAATTCCAGTTTTTCATAATCGCCATTTTC
>JAZURS010000042.1:0-2089 GCA_045606325.1 Agathobacter sp. | reverse complement strand
CAATGGTATGAAATAGATATCTATGGAAAGAGAAAGCAGATGAAGAAGAGAGGCTTTACTACCTGTAGAGAAGCAAAAGCATTTGAGCGACAGAAGAAGTTACAGACAAAGGGAAATCTGGATATGACATTGAGTGCTTTTGCAGAGTGTTATTTTCAAGATAAGGAAAACGAGTTAAAGGAACGCACCATCAAAAATAAGAAGTATATGATGGAGCAACATGTTTTTCCTTATTTCGGTCATTTGAAAATGAACGAGATAACACCACAGCAAATTATCCAATGGCAAAACAAGATGTACACCATGGGATTTTCCGATGCATATCTCCGAATGATACAAAATCAGCTGACGGCACTGTTTACACATGCAGTAAAGATTTATGATTTGCAGAATAATCCTTGTAAAAAGGTGTCACGCATGGGACGTTCGGACAATCGTAGTATGACATTCTGGACATTAGAAGAATATCGAGAATTTATTTCACAAATCGAGTATGGGACAAAGTATTATCTTATTTTCGAAATTCTTTTTTGGACAGGAATGCGAGTCGGAGAGATGCTAGCTTTGACAAAAGAAGATATCAATTTCGAAACCAATGAGATTCGCATCACAAAGACATATTATCGTAGTGGTGGAAAAGATATTATCACAACACCAAAGACGGAACAGTCCGTTCGTAGAATTGATATTCCAAATTTCTTAAAAGAAGAGATTGCGGAGTATGCGAATCGTATTTATGGACTTCCAGAAAATGAACGTCTTTTTCCAGTTGGACAAGAAGCGGTTCAGCATATGATGAAGCATGTAGTTGCAAAAGCTGGATTAAAGCAGATACGTGTTCATGATTTGCGACATTCCCATGTGGCATATCTGATACATAAGGGTGTGGAGCCACTTATTATAAAAGAACGTGTTGGACACAAGGATATTCGAATTACGTTGAATACCTATGGTCACTTATATCCAAGCAAACAGAAAACAGTAGCAAATCTTTTGGACGAAGAAAATAAAAAATGTCCTGGAAGAGTAAGCTCCCAGGACAAGCCGATTGTCTCAGATGAATCCTTAACAATCAACCCTGAACAAGTAGATTATACCAAGGATTCATCAATCAATCAATCGGGAAAGAGAGAGGAGTGATAGATTGAGTGAAGAACGTTTAAGAAGTAGTCGGCGTCACAGATTATGTGATGCCGGTAGCTTTGAATTTTATCAGCAACCGAAGCAGATATACAAAGGGAAATACCGCAAGTTAAATAACAATGACAGAGCAATTTATACGATGATTTATAATCGCTTTTTACTATCGGTGAAAAATCATTTTGTGGATGCAGACGGATATGTGTTTATCTATTTTGTTGAGATGGATTTGGCAAAGGAATGTGGTATAGATGTAAAGACGGTGCGTAGAAGTATCAACCGATTAAAAGAAGTACATCTGATTGAGGTGGTGCAGCAAGGTTGTAATAAACCTAATCGAATCTATGTATTAAAACCAGAGTATCAAGTGGATGGGGAGAATTGTCTCATCCAAGATTTGGAAGAGGAAGTTTTTCTTTCGGATGGGGAAGAAATTCCAATGGATAGGGAGAGATGCCCTGCGAATAATACTATCAATTATACAAGTAAAGATAGAGATAGTTTTATCGATTCGAAGAATGAAGTCGAACAGATGCAAGAATATGTAAAGGAGCATATTGGCTATGAAGAATTAATATCTTATGACACAACCAAAGATGTTAAGGCTATTGAGGTAGAAAGTGTATTGGAAAACATATTAAATATTTTGGTGTATGAAGTGTTTATGGCGGATAAGGAGAAGGTGTTTAATTTCGGTTCAAAAAGCAATCCGGATAAGAAGAGTGTGGCACTTATCCAGAGTGTATTTGAGAAGTCGTTAAGCAGAAATGTGGTTAAGACTTACATTGATCAATTTCTCAAATCGTCCAATCCTGTGAACAACGCATTGGTGTATCACATCAAAGGATTGTACAAGCAGTGCTTGAGTCAATCGTCGCAATATTTGTCGCAGGGAGCAAACATGCATCGCACCTATGCACTGCCATAGTTCGGCAAGTATGCCGAAGTG
>JAZURS010000041.1:0-2383 GCA_045606325.1 Agathobacter sp. | reverse complement strand
TTACTGCCAGAAAATATATAACAGGTTTTACAGGCTCTGCCGGCGTGGCTGTTATTACAATGACAGAAGCTGGACTTTGGACAGATGCCAGATATTTTATTCAGGCAGCAAACCAGTTAGAAGGTTCCACAGTTACCCTTTATAAAATGGGGGAAGAAGGTGTTCCTACTGTTGATGAATATATTGAAAACACATTGGAAGAAGGACAGATTCTTGGTTTCGATGGTCGCGTGGTAAATTCTGCCTGGGGTAAAACGTTAGAAGAAATCGTAGAAAAGAAGAATGGTAGCCTTGCAGTAGAAGAGGATTTAGTGGATATTATCTGGACAGACAGACCAACGCTTTCAGCGGAACAGGTACGTATTCTTGGTTTCGAACATACAGGCAAAAATACAGCAGACAAACTTTCGGACATTCGTAAAATTATGGAAGAAAAGGGTGCCGATGTACATCTTTTGACATCCCTTTATGATATTGCATGGATTTTGAATGTGCGTGGGAATGATATCCACTGTGTGCCAGTGGTACTTTCCTATTTAGCGATTACAAAAGAGGAATGTATTTGGTTTGTACAGGAGGAAGTCCTTACAGATGAATTATCTGCATACCTAGCTACAAATAATATTACTACAAAATCGTATGACAGCTTTTATGAATACGTAAAAGAGATTGCAGAAGAAAATACTGTTCTTATGAATAAATCGGTAGTAAATTATCGTATTTGCAACAGTATTCCAGATGGTGTGAAGGTAATCGATGAAGCAGATCCATCGGTACTTATGAAAGCCCAGAAGAATGAGGTGGAATTAAACAATACAAGAGCAGCTCATATCAAAGACGCAGTTGCAATGTGCAAGTTTATGTATTGGCTTAAAACAAACGTAGGAAAGATTCCTATGACAGAGATTTCTGCTTCTGATTATTTGGAGAATTTAAGAAAAGAACAAGGTGCCTTTGATTTAAGTTTTGATACCATTTGTGGTTATGGAGAACACGGTGCGATTATTCACTATGGAGCTACATCAGAAACAGATGTAGAAATTCAGCCAGAAGGCTTACTTCTTGTAGATTCAGGTGGACAGTATTTGGAAGGTACTACAGATATTACTAGAACTTTTGCAATGGGAGCTCTTACTGAGGAAATGAAGAGTGATTTTACTCGTGTGCTTCGTTCTAACTTAAACCTTGCAAATGCGAGATTCTTATATGGCTGTAGCGGTATAAATCTGGATGTATTAGCACGTCAGCCACTTTGGGAAGCAAACCTAGACTATAAGCATGGCACAGGTCATGGCGTAGGTCATGTGTTAAATGTACATGAAGGACCAAATGGCTTCCATTGGGGACGTAAAGGGTATGCGGCTACTTTAGAGGAAGGTATGATTACCACAGATGAACCTGGTATTTATATCGAAGGTAAGTACGGCATTCGTCTAGAAAATGAATTGATTTGCCGTAAAGGTGAAAAGAATGAATATGGTCAGTTTATGTATTTCGAAAACTTGACCTTTGTACCATTTGATTTGGATGCAGTAGATGTAAATCAGATGAATGAAACAGAAAAAAGATATTTGAATGAATATCACAAAGCAGTATATGAAAAGATTGCTCCACTTCTTACAGCAGAAGAAGCAGAGTGGTTGAAAACGTATACGAGGGAGATTTAATGAGCGAAAAGTTAGTTCTTATTGATGGACATAGTATTTTAAATAGAGCGTTCTTTGGATTACCAGACTTGACCAATTCACAAGGCCTTCACACCAATGCGGTATATGGTTTTTTGAATATTCTGTTTAAGATTTTGGAAGAAGAAAAACCAAACTACCTTGCGGTTGCATTTGATGTAAAGGCTCCTACCTTCCGTCATCAGATGTTTGATGGATATAAGGGAACACGTAAGCCGATGGCAGATGAACTTCGCCAGCAGGTTCCAGTAATGAAGGATATGCTTACAAAAATGGGAGTGCCTATTGTGGAACTTCCTGGCTTTGAAGCAGATGACCTTTTGGGAACCATTTCTGTGATGGGCGAAGCCCAGGGAATGGAAGTTTCCATCGTATCGGGGGATAGAGACTTGCTTCAGTTGGCAACAGATCATGTGCAAATTCGTATTCCAAAAACGAAAAAGACAGGTACAGAAATTGAAAATTATTATGCAAAAGATGTAATCGAACGTTACCTGGTTACACCAAAGGAATTTATCGATGTAAAGGCACTTATGGGCGATACTTCCGATAATATTCCGGGGGTTCCTGGTATCGGAGAGAAGACAGCTTCTGCACTGATTGAGAAATACAAATCCATCGAAGAAGTGCATGCACATGCGGATGAAGTAAAACCTCCACGTGCAGCTAATAATATCGTTGAATACTGGGAACAGGCG
>JAZURS010000040.1:0-6024 GCA_045606325.1 Agathobacter sp. | reverse complement strand
CGTGTCTTTCTCGCTACTTCGTAGCTAAGGCTCTCGCTGTTGGCTAAACGCCAACGCTCAGAATTGGAAAAGACAAAATTGTAAGTGAACTTACATTTTGCCTTTTCTCAATTCTTTGCATGGCTAAATAGTTATTACATATTTTTATTTACGATACGTGTTTCATATTTTCCTGTTTCGATATCAATGTAACGAACGAAAAGTGAAACCTTGTTGTCTTCATTTAAGTTTTCCCAAACCATGTTTGTGAATGTGTCAATGTCTTCATCGCCGATTCCAATCCATTTTGGTTCGCCTTCAAAGCTTGGAAGTGGATTGATATCCTGTGCATATGTGTGAATGAAACGACCTTCACCTGGTGTTGGGTTGTCATATGTATATGTATAACGGTTGTTGCAATCTGGGTTACCATTGTTGCTCTTTAAGATTGACATAGCAAAGTCATAGTTTCCGTTTTCGATATTCATAATACCTGAAATACGTGGTGTGTAGTTTGGACCGTCTGGTTCGTACTGTCTGATGCGAAGAGACTGTTCAAATGTCTTTCCTTCTGCCATTCCATCATAGATTGTATCTGTCTGGTCACCATTTGTAACGATGGTTGTGTTTCCAAGTACACGAACTGGTGCGTAAATGATAAGACTTGGATCTTCTAATTTTGCAGGATCAAAAGCTTCTGTACGAATGCCTTCGCCTTCTGTAACGAATACACGGTTACGGCTGTTTTCGCTACGTCCCATGATAAAGTAAGCTGTTACAGCTGTTTTTCCGTCTTTTGAACGACCAATTACGATTCCTCTACCTGGATATGTATTTCCAGCTAATTCTTCTCTTAAAGATAACATGTTCATTCTGCATACCTCTTTCTGTAAAAAAGTCAATAATTCAAGTACATTCTAGCACGAGTACCTTATTTTTACAATAAAAAAGGGCTATTAGTAGCATAAAATTAACTACTTTTTATTATAAGTTTATCTTATATATATAATAGAATATTTTATAGAATTCCTCTGTTTTTCTTTGTGAAATTTCTTGAATAAGTTGATAGCAATACATAAAACTACGTTTTTTTATAAAAAACGTAGCCGCGTTCTCCCCCGCTATCTATGTACGCACGTGAATTTTAAGAAATCTAGATAAAATGTAATTTATCCGCCACTTACATTTCTTTTGAAAATTGCTCTACAGACTGTGCCCTTGCAACAAGTTTAATCCAACTTTCGAGCACATCCATATTCTTTTCTGACATAATTTTTTCTCGCAAATCTCCTGGGATTTCGCCTTTTTCTTCAAGCAATGTTAAGATAGAATCTGCACGTCCTTCTGCACGTCCTTCTGCACGTCCTTCTGCTCTTTCGTCTTTCAACAATTCTTCAAACAACATAAAGCGTTCCCCCATTTCTCGACTTTCCTTGATATGCTTTATATATTTTTGGAGCTCCGCAACAAATTCGTCCTGAAAATCTTCTTCACTTTCAGCTAAATCTGCTTTCACAAAATGTAGAAAATTCACTAAAGCTTGCGACACTTCATCGTCATTTTCTCCTTTTGTGCTTAGAAAAATACTTTTGCATCCGTCTTTTAAGACAAGTGCTTTGTCTTCTAAACAGACATTTTCAAAGGTATAACAGTATTTCTTTTCTCCAAAGGGATCAAAATCACAAATGAATATCACATACGAATTTGGTAAATTTTCATATTCCTCACCACTGAGCAAGCTTTCCATATCCATTTGGCTATGATAGTATCTGCATCTTTTCTCTATCGCCTTTTTTTGAATTGCTTGCATTTCGATATCATAATGTGTCCCCTGTTCGTCTTTTGCATATACATCTAGACGAACGCCTTTATATTCTGGGTGGTACACAATACTTTTCTCTTTGCTAATCTCTACTCTAGCGATAGGGAATTGAAGCACTCTCTCCAAAAAACCTTTGCAGTTATTTTCGTCACACATAACTGCACCAAACATAAAGTTATTTTTGATTGTTAAATCTTGTAGTCGTTTTCGTTCTGCCATAGTTCCTCCTGTAACAGAGGAATTCTATAACCATATAGTAGCACAAATTAAGTATTTTTGACAAGAAAAAGCAATTCCACATAACGCAGAATTGCTTTTCTCTTATTTTACTATTCTCTAAACAACCTATGGAATACTCCGTATATCAAAAATTCGATTAGAAGCAAACACGCTCCCAAACCTACATATATTCCCACGAGAAGTTTGCCATGATTTTGTTGCTGCCATAGCACATCAAACATTCCCTGTGGCATAGCCTCTTCCACATACTCATGCCAATGCAAACTGGTCACTTCTCCGTCTTTTTCATATTGAACCATGCCATTTACAACTGCCATATCGGAATCTTTTAGAAGTTTCGCACGCTTGAGCATTTTATCTGGAAAGGCTTCTAGACATACTATACGGGAATTTCCTTCGCTATCAACGTATTCCACGTAATAATCCCCCTGCATACGATGATTATCTCCCATATAGTTCACACTCAGGATTTCACAATTCTCGAAATAACGCTCTTCTGCCATTCCCTCTACCGTAAAATCTGAATATGAAAATATAAACATATTTTGAACAATAAATACTATACCTATATTAAAAATAAGTATCACAGCCCATATAATAATCTTCGCTTGTGAACTCAATTGCTTCGGAAACATCCTACGAAGAATTGCTCCAGGATTGGTAGCCAAATATAATCCATCCCCCATTCTACTTACCTCCTTCTTCCAATTCTTCGCTCAAGAAATCTAGATCAAATGGTTTATCTAACTCAGTCGATACATACCCACCATTCTTCTTTCGTTGTTTGACACATTCGGTCAACAGATATTCAATTTGTCCGTTTACGGAACGAAAGTCATCCTCTGCCCAAGCTGCGATGGCATTGTAAAGCTTAGGTGAAAGACGAAGGGGCACCTGTTTTTTCTGATTATCTGCCATGACCTAGTATAAACTTCCTGAATTTACAATTGGCTGAGCCTCTTTGTTGCCACAAAGAACAACTAAGAGATTTGAAACCATCGCTGCTTTTCTTTCCTCATCCAATTCAACTGTATTTTTCTCGCTTAATCTTTCTAATGCCATCTCTACCATGCCTACCGCACCATCTACGATAAGTTTTCTAGCATCTACAACTGCTGCCGCCTGCTGACGCTGGAGCATTGCTGCTGCAATTTCAGGTGCATAAGCTAAGTAGGTAATACGTGCATCTACGATTTCAAGACCTGCTTCCTGTACACGTGCCTGAATTTCTTCTTTGATTCGATTTGCTACTACATCGCTAGAGCCACGTAAACTACCGTCATCTGCGAGTCCATCACCTGTTGTATCTACATCTGGTGCAGCATCATAAGGATAAATACGAACGATATTTCTAAGGGCACTGTCACACTGTAATGATAAGAATTCTTTGTAGTTATCTACGTTGAAGGCTGCCTTCGCCGTATCTACTACACGCCACATAACTGCGATACCGATTTCTACTGGGTTACCCAAGCAATCATTGATTTTCTGCTTGTTGTTGCTAAGTGTCATAATCTTAAGACTCATGCGATTTCCAGTTTCTACTGCGACCACCTTTTCGCTAGTGCTTACATCACCACTCTGCTTCAAGGAAGTATGTGCTGCTGGATTTACTGCTGCACATAAAGGATTTACAAAGTAAAAACCTTCTCCCTTTAAAGTTCCATAATATTCACCGAAAAGTGTCAAAACCAATGCTTCCTGTGGTTTTAAGACTTTCAGTCCTGCGAGACATACACAGGCACCTATGAATAATACAAAACAGAGGATAATAAGCACTATTCCAATCGGACCAGCAATTGTCTCAGTTGCTGCAATCCCTCCAAAAAATCCTGCTACAGATAAAATCATTACTAAGAGAAGTAACAACATCATTACTAAACCATTCTTTTTATTTGTTAATACTTTTTCCATATACGATACCTCCTTGTATATTTCTTCTGCTATAATTATGATATCATTTTGATATCAATTAGTCAACTACAAGATAGACACGAAAAAAGCAATTCTACATCTATATGCAGAATTGCTTTTCTTGTTTCATCCCTATTTTACTGTCTTATATAAATTCCCTGCTCTTCGATAAAGTCTTCCATATCTTGTAACGCAAGCGTATACCAGTCATCTGTTTCTGGCTTAGCAGGTTTTGTTTCTTCAACCTGATTTTCTAGGTTCTTTTCTTTATCGTTCATATTGTCTACCTATTTTAATTAAAACTCTTCACCCAATTAAGAAGTGATCCCTGATGTGTATTTACCGTTACAGTTCTCTTCATATCGTCTGTTACAGGGCCGTTTTTCGCCATCTTAGCAAGGATAGAAGCCTGAAGTTCTTCGATAGACATTTCTTCATATGGTTTATTTAAGTCGAGAACTTTGTCTTCTTTCTCTTCTTCCGCTGCTTCGTCTTCCTGAGTCTGTGCTACTTCTACGACTTCTTCAAGTACGTTTTTTCCCTCACCTTCTGCTACAGATTCTTCTACAACTGGAGTTTCCACTTTCACAGTTTCCTGAACTGGCACTTCTACTGGAGTCTCTTCTACTACTACATCAGTAGGTTCAAATTTCCCGTCTGTTGTTTCTGGCACCCAGATTTCACCCGAGTTTCCTGCGATTTCTGCTGAGAATCCACCGCCAGAAACTGTGATTGTACGTCCTGATAACACGCCTATATATGTTCCATCTGGAGCACCACCATGCATTGTGCAAGCATTGTCATCGTTATTTACCATAACTACTACTGTTGATCCTTCATAACTACGGCTGAATGTATACTGTCTTGTGGTAAGATTCTGCTCTTGGTAATCACCGTAACTAAGCGCTTTTACCTGATGACGCATATTTCCCAATGCTGTAATAAATTTTACATAAGCATTCTCTTCCATTGCAGAAGTCCAGTCCTCGTAAATCATTTCTGGACGAATTGCAACATCCGCATCTGCTCCATGACCTTTTTTACCTTCGATACCGAATTCGGAACCATAATAAATAGATGGAACCCCAGGTAATGTATATAGTAAAATGTGTACTGGCACAAAGCCCTTTTGTGTAGAAAGTTTTGACATAATACGTTCTACATCATGGTTATCTACGAAGCTATAAAGTTTAAACACGCCACTACACATATCGTTAAGTCTCTTTACTGTATGTGCAATTTCAAAGAAATTGTGGTCGTTATAACCTGAATAAAGAGCTTTATGAAGGTGATAGTTTGTTACGGAATGCAAAGTATCTGCATTTGCCCAACGAATATAGTCGCCGTGGATTACTTCACCCATAAGCCAGAAATCTGGCTTTACTTCGTTTGCTGTACGACGAAGTGCTTTCATAAAATCAAAATCAAGAACGTCTGCTGCATCCAAACGGATACCATCCACCTCAAACTCGTCTACCCAGAAACGAATGACATCACAGATATAATTAATCACTTCTGGATTTTTCTGATTTAACTTTACAAGCAAATCATATCCGCCCCAGTTTTCGTAACCAAATCCATCGTTATAGGAATTATTTCCCCAGAAATTTACGTTGCAATACCAATCTTTATATCTGGAGTTTTCTCTATTTTCTTTTAAATCTTTAAACGCAAAGAAATCACGTCCTGTATGATTAAATACGCCATCAAAGATTACTTTTACGCCCTGTTTGTGACATTCTGCCACAAAGTTTTTCAATGTTTCGTTTGTTCCGAGACGACTATCCAACTTTTTATAATCCGTTGTTTCGTACCCATGTCCTACGGATTCAAACAATGGTCCAATATAAATCGCATTACAACCTATATTTTTAATATGAGAAATCCACGGTAAGAGTTTATTCAATCGTTCCACTGGTTCTCCATATTCATTCTGTTTTGGTGCCCCTGTCATTCCGAGGGGATAGATATGGTAAAATACCGCTTCATCATACCACGCCATAATTTCAAGTCCTCCTAGTTGCCGATATTGTGTATGCAAAATACACACTTGTCTATTTTACACGATA
>JAZURS010000039.1:0-11162 GCA_045606325.1 Agathobacter sp. | reverse complement strand
GCTGTCATGTTGGTAATGGTATATCCGATAACGTAAACTACATAAAGTGCTACGAATCCAATCATACCTAAGCCTTTTCCTGAACAGAAATCAAACATTGCCCAAAGCGCAACTGCTTCTATTAAGAAACCGCCCACTAATAACACACGTAACTTCCCAAATCGGGTTTCAACACGGTCATATACAAATGCAATCATTGGATCGGTTACACCATCTAAGATACGTGTACATGTAAGAATGACACCTACAAATGCTGTTGCAATACCATAACCGATGTTTGCACTGTAGCTAGCGTATCCAATCAATGAATACACACTCATACCTACTAAAGAGTTACAAGAGATTAAGATAATCTGCCATAATTTCGCACGACGATACTGTACGCCGTCGATTTCGCTTTGTGTTCTTTTTTCTTTTCCCATTTTCTTTTCTCCTTTGATTTAATTATAAAACACGAGCATTTTATACTCTACATTTTATTTATTTTAAAAGGCATTGTATTTCAATTTCCAAAGGTGTATTATAATTTTCAAAGCCACTTGATAAATTCGTGATTGTGCCAAAAATTAGCAGTGTGTTTTTGTGAATAAACTACATAAGGAGAATCTTCATGATAGATATCCAAACATTAATCAATCTTTTACCTACTCAAAAAGATTTGTTTCATATTCCTTTTTATTTATATGAAGGGAACACTTGTATAAAAAAAGCAGAACCTTTTTCTTTAAGCTGTCCTTATATGGAATCCTGTCTGCCTGTTTTTTCCGACACTAAAGGAAAGCCTTCCTATTATTTTTCAAAAGATCTCCTGTTATATGGAAGCATCCCAGTTATTGGTACAGACTATACTCTTATCGTCGGACCTGCACGCGCCAGTGCGCTAACTGCTACTAACATTCACAATATTCTTATTGGTAGCTACCCTTATGTGAAACCTGAACAATCTGAAGAGTTAACTCATTATCTGAATAACTGCGCTATCATTTCTTTCGAAATGTTCCTACCTATCCTATGTTCTTTACACGGATTTATTAATGATGAAGTCATATCTTCTGATGACCTTCTTGGAAACATCTCGCAAATAGATGAATCCATTCGAAGCCAAATGATTGAAACGGATAAAACACATACCTATGAAGAGCAGCCTCGACATAGCAGTATCGATTTTGAAGCCCGTATCATGTTTTATGTCAGCCAAGGAATGGTTGATAAATTCCATACCTTACCAAGCTATCACCATGAAATGGGAAGCCTTGCACATACTTCTTTGCGTCACTATCAAAATGCTTTGATTATCTTAAATACCCTTAGCCAGCGTGCCGCGATTCTAGGTGGATTAAATCCAGAAACCGCATATCAATTAGGTGAAATCTATATCCAGAAAATCGAGGCATGTAAAAATATCAATGACGTAATGTCTTTAAACAAGGACTATGCTATTTGCATAGATTACTGCGAACGAGTATCAGCGATTCGATATCCAAAGACCAATAATGCGAAAATAAATACTGCTATGCATTTCCTTCAAGAAAACTACACAAGACACTTGAGCGTTAAAGAAATAGCAAGCGAAGTAGGACTTTCTCCTGAATATTTGTCCTCTCAATTCCATAAACTAACAGGTACAACTTTGCCTTCCTATATCACTAACTTAAAAATCGCAGAAGCCAAAAACCTCCTGCGTTTTACAGACATGTCTCTGGCTGAAATATCAGAATACCTTTCTTTTTCTTCTCAGAGCTATTTTCAAAGTGTATTCAAAAAAGAAACCGGCGATACTCCAAATGAATATCGCCGATTGAATAAATTGTTAGTATTAAAATAAGAAAACGCCACCCTCACCTCATGGGTGGCGCCATTATTATTCAAAAATCTTCAGTAAATCTGCAAATGTATCCAGCTTATACTCTGTCTTCACATAGTCTCTTGCTTCGCCGATTCCTGCTGGATGCATTCCACCAGCTACTGCAGCTTCGATACCTGCATCTGCATCTTCTACTACTACACAATCCTTTGGTTCTAATCCTAAGAACTCAGCTCCTTTTAAGAAAACTTCTGGATCTGGTTTTGATTTTGTGATATTTGTTCCATCAGAAATTGCATCAAATAAATCAATGAGCTCTACCTTTTCCAAAATGAATTTCGCATTTTTTGAAGAGGACCCCAGAGAAATCTTAATTCCTCTATTACGAAGTTCTTTTAATGTATCTCTTATTTCATCTGTCACATCTGCTGGCGACATTGTCTGTAAAAGTTCACGATAAATATTATTTTTCTTTTCTGCTATCTCGTTTTTTTCTTCCTGTGAAAGTGGTGCACCTTCATATCTTTCTAAAATGATATCCAAGCTATCCATACGACTTACACCACGAAGTCTGTGATTGATTTGCTCATCAAAATAAACACCCATTTCATCTGCAACTACTTTCCAAGCCTGATAGTGATACTTGTCTGTAAATACGATAACTCCATCTAAATCGAAAATGATTCCCTTGTAATTCATGATAATTTCTCCTTTGTAAGTCCACATTTACGCATAAGATAAGTAGGTGTACAGCTCCATGCGTGACAATAGCTATTCACAATACTTGAACCATATGGAGATTCCATCGGGTTCTCTGGATTATACAATTCATAGAATGTATCTGCTCCCATTTCTACCATTCCACCCCAATATGAAAGCATATGATTATATGCTTTTTGTTTTTCTCCACAGGATAGTAATGCTACTACATAGTGATGGTGCATATATGGTGTTACCATCATTTCTGCACTCTCTTCCTGCGCAAGATTTTCTAAAATTTTTGCATTTTTATCTGTATCCCAAATCCCTGCAAGCACCGCCCATACGTTAGCAGCATAGGAAATCTGTTTCTGTGCCCCACTTACAAACAAGCCCTTTTCTCTATCAAAGAAGTGTTCTTTTGCGGCCTCGCTTTTTAATAAAATGTCTGCTTTCATTTCCTCAACATCTTGTATAGTCACTAATTTTGAGCCATGTTCAAGTGCAACATTCGCCAACTCAATCAAAGCCTTTTCGCTATAAATATATACAGCCTGTGCTCCAGCCTGCTTGTTTAATCCTAAATTCCAATCCAGGAAACACCAACCTAGTACATCGGAATCTCTCATCACATGATTATCATCAAAACTATCCTTTGCAATCACAAGCTGTCTTGCTGCAGTCTCATATAAATCTGCTACCGTGTCAAAGTCATTGGTTGCCTTATAATAATTGAGTAAGGTATCAATAAAGAATAATGAATAGTCAAACATATATGTATCATCGCCTTCAATCTCAGGCTCTGTGAATAGACATGAACGAACTCTACCATTGTCATCAGCAGTTCCTGCAAACAGATATAAGCATCTTTTTACCAAATCATTCTGACCATAAGTAGCATAGTTTGCCAAAGCCTGTAATCGTAAATCTCCAATCCAAAGTCTACGATCACGTTTTGGACCATCTTCAAATACATCTAACATGCAGTTACGAAGTGTACGAATTGCAACTTCATCAATACGTTTTTCTATATCTGTAAGTCCTTCACAAGCTGATAAATGACTTCCATCTGCAGAAGTAATGGTATCTGCTTCTACACAATCAATCACTAATGAATATTTTCCGGAAACAGCCAGCACCTCTACTTTTATATAGCGAAATGCATATCTTCTTGGTAATTCCAATACCGTTGGAAGCACATCTACATGCATCCATTCTTCCTGTATCCAACCTTTACTTATCCATCCCTGGTAATTTGAAGAATCCTCGTATAGTTCTCGCTCAGCTTCACAGAACTTGATTTTTATAAAGGCAGGAGCATCCTGATGACTTCCTACAGAAGACAATCCTATCTTTACATAACCAACATAATGATTTCCAAAATCAAACACCACACTATCACCATCTTTCAATGGCTGTGCTACAACCTCTGAAACGGGTTTTATATTTTCTACTCGTATTTCTGGTTTGTATTTTTCCGCTGTCTGTATAAATTCAAGTCGTCTATCTTTCATAACCATTATCCTTTTTTAGTATGCAAGTTCCTTTCGTCCACAGAATGGATCTACCGGACTCACTCCCTTAAATTCACTTTTACCTACAATCTTTTCTACTGCTGCTTCCAACATAAAGTCGTTATTGGAATAACAATTGATATATGTCTTTAACATTGGTACATCCAATAAATGATATGGATTTGCAACACTGATAAATACCACTGGCACTTCATTTGCAAACCAAGGCACATTATTTCCCTGACCCCAAAAGGTGTACCAGTTGATACGGTTTGTGGTCTTATTACTAGCATTTTCTACATTGCCGATATAAACTACTGCGTCATATTTTTCCTTGAACATAGCCACGTTGTCTACGCCACATTCAAAGTTTTCCTGTACATAATCAATGACTTCAAATCCATATTTTTCTAATTCAGCGTGTACCTTGTTGATGACACGTGCATTTGATGGAAAATCCCCAAGTATTTCTAATAAAATACGTTTTGTTTTCTCTGGAGAAAGCGGCAAACAATTTGCAGTATCTTTTACCAATGTAATACAGTTATCTGCTAACTCTTTTGCCCACTGTACATGTTCTTCGCAATGAACCACCGACAATGCTGCCTCTTCTGGAACTAAAGTTCCATTCTTTTGTTTTTCATGCAGATGGAGGGCTGCCTTGAGTGCTAGAATGCGCATATTTGCTTCTTCTAAACGTTCTGGAGAAAGGACACCATTTTTATAGCCCTCCATCATGAAGTTATAATCTTCTTCCAAACTCTTGTTGAAAAGGAACATATCGCAACCATTTTCAATAGAGAGTGGTACTGCTGTGGCACGATCCATAGCAGAGGTAAAGCCCACCATAGGTGTAGCATCTGTAATTACAAGACCTTCAAATCCCAATTTGTCGCGAAGGACATCTTTTAACATTGCTTTGGACAGAGATGCTGGAACCACTTTTCCATTATTCTCTGGTGAAAAATGTTCTTCATAGGCAGGCATGGCAATGTGCCCAACCATAACGGTTAGTGTGCCCGCTTCAATCATTTCTTTATAAACACGGCCGTAAGTTTCATCCCATTCTTCCATAGACAAACTGTTTACAGAAGTCAGAAGATGCTGGTCTGTTTCATCTATACCATCGCCTGGGAAATGCTTTACAGAAGTTGCTACATCACATTCCGATGCAGCACGAATATATTCTTTTGCATTGGCAATAACCACATCTGGATCGTTACCATAAGTTCTCACATTTGTAATAGGATTGTGGTAGTTGTAATCAATATCTACCACTGGTGCAAAAGCCCAGTTAATACCGAGAGCAGCACCCTCTGTGCATGCGATTTTTCCTAAACGATATGCATGTTTTGGATTATTTGCTGCAGCTACTGACATCTGCTTTCCAAATGGAGTTCCATCAATCGCAGCACCATCACCACCTGCTTCAATATTAGATGGAATCAATAGTGGAATACGACTATGTGACTGAGCATATGCAAAAGTATCTCTCATTTCCTCACTCATGCCATCACGGAAGAAAAGTCCTCCGATATGGTGACGAAGCAATTCATAATCCAGATAACCACGATCTGTGGCATATCCAATTGGACAGAAAAGCTGTCCGATCTTTTCTTCTAATGTCATAGAGGCAAGCGTCTGCTCTACCCATGCGATATCTTCATCTTTTAGATAGAATGGTTTTCCTTTTAAATTCATAACTTACCTCTCTATTTCTTTTTCAATTTATCTTTAATCATCACAAGTTCGATGACCTTGTTTTCGTTATTTAAGTAAATCAGGAACAGCACCAATACTACAGCGGTCACAATCTGCTGAATAGAAGAATCCACCATAAGTCTTGCATATGTAAGTGACATGATAGCTGTTGTTACTGCACCCAAAAGATATCCAATCTTTTCATTGCAGAACCTTCCGATAAATCCACCAATAAACATTGGTAAGAATGCAGTAAACATAGCCCCAATGGAACCAAAATTGAGTGCCATCTGAACAGTACCTGAGTTTGTTGCATTAAGGAAACCAACAACTCCCATAAGTGCTCCCGCAATTGCATAACAAGCAACTGCATTTTTTACTTCATTGATACCAGTATTTACGGCAACCTTCTGTCCTGACACCAATGCCTTATATTCATAACCAAATTTTGTATGTTCAAATAAGAAAATAAATACGATGAGCGCAACTACAATTACGCCAATATAGTTAAATGGACTCTTTGCAAAGCTGGTTAATTCTGTATTTGTTACAAAAGAGACTCCATAACCATCTGTGATTGCAAATGCAAGTCCTTCATAGAATAATGCCACGCCCAATGAAACAATGATTGGTGGCAGTTTAATAAGTACATATACCAATCCGGAAAACAAACCAAGTACAGCGCCTGCTAAGATAGAAATTCCAAGCATAGCTGCAGTTGGAAGTCCTGCATTGATACAAATGGTTGCACTAATTACGGATGAAACTAATGCAATAGAACCAATAGAGAAGTCAAATCTTCCACTATTTAAATTCAGCGACAGCGCAAAAGTGGTAAGCATAACAGATGCTGTCGCGCGAAGGAACAAAATCCAGTTTCCTGTTGTTTCGAATAAGATAACACCCTGATTGCTGCACATAAGAAGTGCAATAGCGAGTGCAATTCCTGGAATCGCAAGTGTTCCAATTATTCTCTTTAAAATATTGTTATTTCCTGTCTTCATAATTAATTTCCTTTATATCTGTTTGCTTTTCATTTATTCGGAACTGCCCGCAGGCAGTCCCGAATGAGTTTTTAAATTATTTTTTTAATCCCTGAATTTCTTCAAATGAATACTGTCCAACGAATTTTGCGAAATCATCATAAGAAGCTTCTAATAATGTATCAAGAACTTCTTTTGTATAAGCTGGTGATTCAATACTGCTATCTACTGAGTAGTATGTATTGAATTCTTCTGCGCTTGTTGCAATCCAGTAACCCTGGCTAAGTGCAAGTGCATTACCTTCTGCTGTACGAACTGGAGAACCTAATGCTGCTCTATATGTAGCAATGAAGATAGGTCCAATACTTGCAGAGAATTTACCAGCGAGGTAGTGTAATGCATCACCCTTCATAGCATCGCCATAGTTTGCTGCATATGCATCAACACTAGCGATTTCAACATCTGTATTTGCAATACCTGTTCCGAAGAAGTCAGAACCATTACCAACTGCAAGAATTACTTCTAAGTTTGGTGTAGCTGCCATCTGACCTACTGCGCCAAGCCAAGCATCTGTCATGTCATATCCGCCAACATAGCCAACGACATTGATTTTGCCGATTGATGTTACATCTACTTTTCCGTCTGCGAAAATCTGTCCAATAATAGCTTCTTTTGCTGTTGCACCTTTGTAGTTTGCACCTTCACCACCTGCTTCTACCATAGCTGTTAACATACCAGCTGCGCGATAGATATGCATTTCTGTGTAGTAAGGAATAGCACCACCAAAGATTGCGAAGTTTGTTTTACCTTTTTCAAGATAATATTTTGCCATGTCGTAGCCAGTCTGGAATTCTACTTCAAGAGAAGGTCCAATTGCGCCAACATAGTATTCATATGATTTGTATGTTTCATATTCTTTGTCTGTAAGTGTACCTGTTGCGATAGCATAGTATACACTTGCATCCTGACACTGCTGAATCTGTGCAGCTCTGTCAAATGAAGAGAATGAAATGATTGCTTTACAATTGTTTGTAATCATTGTGTCGATAGCAGATTTTTCACCTGCTGCATCTACTAATACGTCAGAGTAGATGAGTTCTACATTGTACTGTTTGCCAATGTATTCTTTGTAGTAGTTCTGGAATGCTAAAGCTTCTGCACTTGTTGCATCTGAAATGAGAATACCCATTTTTACAGTTTTGTTTGTGTCAAGTCCGCCTTCTGTTCCATTGCCGTTACCGTTGCCACCACATCCAACTAACATGGTAACTACCATTGCTACTGTGAGCAGTAATGCCCCAAATTTTTTCATAGTTTTTTCCTCCTTTTAACTATCTATGTATAAGTGTTCCGCACGTTATACCATTATTATCTAGGTAATAGCTTTCCTCTCTGATCACTGGTTGCCAAGAATACAACCAAGAGGAAGATTATTGCTTTTACCATCTGTCCAATTCCTGAATTTAAATTGAACATAACCATGAGCTGTCCTAGAATTGTCATAGAAAAGGCACCAATGACAGCTGCATAAATCTTACTTCTTGCTCCACCTGATACTGGCATGCCACCAAAAACAATAGCGATAATAACATCCATACCCACACTGGAAGCTGTATTTTTAGTAAGCGTTGGTGCATAAATAATGGAGAGGAATGCACCAAGTCCTACACCAATACCTGACATTACAAAGGCGATAATCGCCATTTTCTTTTCCGAAATACCACTTAGCTTTGCACAGAGAGGATTGCCACCCTGGAATTTCTGTTTACGTCCAATCTTTGTAAAACTAAAGATAAATACACAGACCAAGAAAAAGCCAACTAGTAAAAGCATCTTAAACTCTGTTGTATTATATGGAACAACTGCTGGAGCTGGAATTCTAATCTCTGAACCAGTTCCGTTGATATTAATCAAGAGCAATACCAAAGCATTTAAGAAACTTAGCATCGCTATGGTTGTTACAAACACCGGAAGATTAAATACAGATGCTAAAACGGAGTTAAACAATCCTACAAACACTGCTACTCCGATACAGGTCGCCAACATAATCCAGATATTTTCTGTCTTGTTGTAAACCATTGCACCCAACAATGCACTTACTGCAGTGGATGCGCCCAAACTGATATCGAAAGAGCCCAATGTGTAAATAAAAATCGCTCCTGTTGCAACTACAGCAACTACAATAGACTGATTCAAAATACTTTTTAATCCGTATGCAACGTTAATATCTTTCCAAGTACCGAGAATCAAAAACGCTGCAAACAATGCAACCAGACCAAATGCAGGCGCTAGATTCATGATATATTTTTTTATATTTCCTTTTGCCATCTCTCTCGCCTCCACTAAATCATATACTTAATAATGTCTGATTCACTCAGTTCTTTACTTCTAGGGAATTCCTTCATCATTTCTCCATCTTTCATAACCAGAATTCGGTCTGCCATACCGATAAGTTCTGCCATTTCTTCTGAAATGATAATGATGGTCTTTCCTTCTTTTTTCATCTGATACATAAGCTGGTACATAGCTTGTTTTACACCGATATCTACACCACGGGTTGGACAATCTAGTACGAGGATTTCACTTCCACGACCAATCCATTTTCCAAATACAACCTTTTGTTTATTACCACCTGACAATGCTGACACAAACTGATTCATTCCCTGACATTTGATACTTAAATCATCGATCTGTTTTGCCACGTACTTCTTTTCTTCCCATGGAAGAATCAAAAATCCTGCTGTAGAAAATTTATCCAACCCGCCAATTGCAATATTGTCCTTGATACTAGCATTCAGACAAAGAGATTCTGTATCTCTGTCTTTTGCAGCATATCCAATCTGTTCCTTCATAGCATGGGCTTCGTTTTTCAGCTCTTTGCCATGAACAAGGACTTTTCCCGTCGTAGGTTTTACTGCTCCAAATAAGACTTTTCCTAAGTCATGCATTCCACAATGAGATAATCCACCTACACCTAGGATTTCACCTTTATGTATCTGCAGATTAAAGTTCTTTAACTGTTCCCCAAGATTTACATCTTTTAATTCGAGAACTACTTCATCTGAATAACTTCCATCATAATCACTGCGGTAGTAATCTCCTTCTAATTCACGACCAATCATACTCTGTTTGATTTTATCTTCGTCGTATTCTGCTTTCTCATAGGTAGTAATGATTTTTCCATCTCGAAGTACGGTAAGAGAATCACATACACGCATGATTTCATCCAAGTCATGAGAAATAAATACCACTGCTTTATTTTCATCTCGCATCTTATTCATAATGCTATAGATAATGTCGCGTCCCGTCTGAGAAAGCGATGTCGTCGTTTCGTCAACCACCAATACTTCTGGATGTTTGTTCATAATTCGTGCAATCTCAATCAGCTTTCTGTCCTGCATGTCGAGGCTTGCAGTAATCTGTTCTGCGCGAATATGAGTTGCACCAATTCCATCCAAAGCTTCCTGTGCCTTTTTACACATTTCTTTTCTATTTACAAAACCGAATTTCTGAAAGAATTTGGACTCACCTAAGAAAATATTTTCTGCAACAGAAACACCTGGAACAGTACCACTTTCTTGTACAATCATTCCGATTCCTTTTTCCAATGCAAACAGCATAGAGTCAGGATTCCATGATTCTTCTTTGAAATACATTTCTCCCTTGTCAGCCTTCTGCATTCCCGCTACAATGGATGTAACTGTAGACTTGCCGGATCCATTTTCTCCAATGAGTCCTAAAATCTCTCCACGGCAAACATCAATATTTACATCATTTAATGCAACTGTTGAACCAAATGTCTTGGTCATGTTTCGAACTTTAACAATTACATCCTTTTTCATAATCCAAATTTCCTTTCTCGAAATGCCTCTTTCTTTGTTGCTTTCAGTATAAATTGTACTAACAAAAATACAATCGTATATAAAACCCAATTTTGTTGCTTTTTATTAATTTATATGTTAATATTTTTCATGTAAATTGATTTATTTTAATATCCTTGTATACAAGCAAATCATATACAACGCATTTTTGAATGATTAAGTAGGAGATTTTATGGATTATAAGACTTTACAGATGTACATCTACGAAATGAATGAAGATGAGAAATTTTATAAGAATTATTACTTTGCCAAACAGCAGCAATACTCTTTGGAGAAATTCTTAGCAGAATTAGATTTTGAAGATGTGATGAAAAGACATTTACTGGTAACGGAGATTCCAGAAACGATCCCTCCAGTGTTTGAGGACTATTTTTTCTTTGATCCAATTGAAAATAACAGTATTACAGCTATGAAGCACAACCGTTATGCACCAGCCCTGTTCCACAATCATACCTTCTTTGAATTGGTATATGTCTACGATGGAACTTGCAAACAAAAGTTTCTTCATACCGAATACGAACTTCACACAGGCGATATCTGTATCATACCACCTGGCATAGACCATTCTATCTGGGTAAAT
>JAZURS010000038.1:0-7942 GCA_045606325.1 Agathobacter sp. | reverse complement strand
AGGGATAGTTCCAACCAAAGAAAATCCTGTTTTCCGGTATTAATACTAATCGCAAAATATCCTATAACATACAAAAATAATATTGTCCAAACTATTGAAAATCTCTTACTCATATTTAATCCTCACAATCTTTATATATATATCTTGAATTACCTGTTCCACTAAAATATATTCCTATCATAAATCAACCTCAAAATTCAAATCTTTTATTATTTTCAATCAGCTAAGGGGTATAAGAAGAATTGCAACAAATCCTTCACCATCACTTTTACACACCATTTCTCCATTCATTTTTTCCATAAGCGTCTTCGATATGTAAAGTCCCAAACCGCTACCTTCCTTCTTGATATCCTCCACACCTTTACCACGATAAAACTTATTGGTTATAAGCTGCAGTTCTTCCTCCGGTACACCGGGACCATAATCCCTTATCTGCATCTCTAGATATCCTTCTATGATTCTGTAATTTACATCAATTTTAGTATCTGCATATTTAAAGGAATTGGCAATAATATTTCCAATCACCTGATTCAAACGTTTCACATCAATATGAATAAGCACACTCGGAATACTACTTTGAACTATGCAACCCTTATCATCATTCTTTTTGATGATATCGCTAAGCACACACGACTCTTCATCCTGACAGTTTACCGTAAATTCACTCAAATCATCCAGCGTATAGGAAAAAAGGTCGCTTACCAGAAAATCCATTTGGTCTGCTTTCTTATAAATATTATCTGCAATCTGATCCAGATTCTCTATCCCCTGCATTATAAGCTTCGCCTTAAGAAGTTCTGCCGAAAGTTTAATTCCGGTAATAGGTGTCTTCAAATCGTGACTAAGGGATGCTATCAGCTCCTTTTCTTTCCTCTGAAGCGCCTGCTCCCTCTTTCTCGACTCTGTCAATTCTTCTCTCATAATGTCAAAGCTTTCAGAAAACACACCAAACATGTTGTTTTTCTCTGTCAGAAGCGGCTCATCAAGTTTTCCTTCCGCGACCTTCCCCGCAAAGTCCTCCATCTGCTTAAACGGGACAATAATATTCTTTTGAATGTATAATGCAAATAACACTGCTCCCAACAAAATAGTCAGTCCGCATATCCCAAATCCCAGAATCATTTTATTTCTTATGCTCATATATATCTCTTCGCCGGAATCAAGCATAACAACACAACCCACAATTTTGTTATCTCTAACAACATAAGAATAGGGATATCTGTTCTTTATCGCTTCTTCAACAGTAAGTTTCTCATTCTCCTCAATAGAATCAGAACTATAAAGTATGTTATTTATATTATCAAGCACGACAAAATCCACTTCAAACTCTTCACTATCCAGGTTTTGAAGTGCATCCCAGTTTTGCTTTACCGTTTCTCTAATATCATTTAGCTGTATTACATCAACATCGTTTTCGCTAATATTATGCAAATGCCTATCCATAATCGTTAGACATCCCAGCAAACCGATAACAAATATGATACATACAACAATAACAATTCTTACATAGTTCTTCATATCATTCACTCCGGTGTAATATATGTTCTCACATTTCATTGATTCAACATCTTAAAATTAATATTCTTCAATCATATAACCAACGCCCCAAATAGTTTTTATAATCTCTGGATTCTTGGGGTCTGCTTCTATCTTTTCTCTAAGGTGTCTGATATGTACCGACAAAGTTCCTTCTCCTATAAATTCATCATTCCATACATTTTTCAGAAGTTCCTCTTTAGTCACAACTCTGTTCCTGTTTTTCAAAAGATACAGGAGCATCTTATATTCCATAGCCTTAAGACTTATCTGGATATCTGCTCTTTTTATCTTATGCACATTCGTATCCAGAACAATTTCCTCCGTCAACTTGATACAACCATCTTCTCTGTCAGTTTGAAGTTTCATACCGATGCTTGCATCACCGGATTTCTGATTGCCGGCTACATACTCTGCCATTTCCTTTGCCTTCTCGTACCTGCTCAAGATTGCCTTTACCTTTGCCAGCAAAATGTTTAGTGTGTACGGTTTCTTTATATAATCATCACCGCCAATATTAAGAGCCGTCAACATATCATCATCACTAGTTCTTGCACTGATAAAAAGTATAGGCATATCGTAATTTTCTCTTACTCTTTTGCAGAGTTCAAATCCTGATTTATCACCCAGATTGATGTCAAGAAGAAGCAGGGATACCTGCTCCTTCTCTAAAAAATCCACCGCTTCCTCAAAACCGGTTACATATGCTGTTTTTATATCAAACATGTTGAAGTATTCTGCCGTAGACTGTGCAATCACTTCATCATCATCTATCATTAAAACTTTATAATCCATATTTATTCCTCTCTTAAAAGTTTATATCTTATTAACAGCATTATACAAAAAACCATGCATGCACGCAATTAAGGAAAGCCACGAAAAACAGATTAATCGTATTGTGTAATCTCAATCTTCCCACCATCTTCTCCAAGGAAAACAATATATCCATCCTTAGGAAGCGGAATACCTCCAGTCCAATCCTGCATATGAGTACTGTATACCATCTCGCCATATTTATTATAAACATATATGGCACTTTCTTCAGGTCTTATGAACTTAATCATATTACCTGCCATATCATCATCTATCTGATACCAACTTGCTTCTTCGCCACATATAGTTATCTCGCTTACTTCACTTATCAAGGCAGGACGTTCATCCAGAAATCTATACTGATCTCCCGAACTAAGACAAATTATTTCATAGGATTCCCCATCTTTTAAAGTAACTTCTTCTACCCATAAATCAAACAAATCTCGACTGGTACTACTAGGAATGGTTAAAAATGCTTCTGCAGTATCAGCTCCTGTAATCTTAAGAAGAAATCCGAATCCTTTTGAACTGACAAACAGATATCCCGGCACTTCTTTTATCAGCGTACATTTACTAATTGGTATGTCATAAGCCGTTGAAGAATATTTATGATTATATATTCCTACATCCCGATTGCATCTTGCCTCCCATACGCTCTGTACTTCTTCGCTTATAGGGTTTTCCTCCAGATTTTGGGCAATGTAGTTTTGATTCACATAGTTCCCCAGGCCGTTTACACGCATCAAGTCATCTATCTTGATGTATACCTTTCCGTTTTCCGCTTCTGTAAATGTCAATATTACCTGATTATAGTCTTGACGAAGGGGACGTTGCGGATACCCCTCGTCTGCCCACTCACTTAAATTGCTCTCCATTCGTACAAATCTGCCATCATGGGTAAACATATAATCTTCACTTATAGTGTTATTGTAAAGAATCCTTTCAAGATGCATATACTTCCCATCTGGAAAGCTGATATTCCAAATTTCACTGTTTGTTGCATAATATCCTTCATATTTGGCATATTCCTTAGGTACTTCCCAAAGACATTCTACCGACTCCGCACTTGCTTCTTCAACTTCAATTCCTCTTTCTTCCAAAACCACCTTTAAAAGAGCATGTGCCATCAAAGCATTATATGCACTGTTTCCGCCACTACTAAGAACTGCCACACTGATTTCTTCATCCGGTGCTACCAACAAATGAGAATGCTGGTTTCCAATATCACCACCCTTTCCCAAAACCTTCACGCCGGCTTCTTCGTACTGTAACATCTCCACATAGTCCCAACCCAGACCATTTCCGTCCATGTAAGGATCGTCTGTCCAGCAGCTTGCCATTTCATCTTTGGAATTCTCTGTCAAAAGTGTATTATTTCCCGTAAAAAACGTAGAACCAAACTCTGCCACTTCAGAAGCGGTGGCATAAACGCCTCCACTTCCAAGATTCATACAATAATTATAGTCATATAAGATATTTCCTAGTTTGTATATAGGAACCATCCCCGCCATTTGAAATTTGTTTGCCGGCGTCCCTGTATTTTCAGCCCCTATTTCATCGACAATATACTTATCAAGATACTCTGTATAACTCATACAGGTTACATTTTCAACTATGATTTCCAATAATCCAAAACCATCATTGCAATAGGCGGCATAGGCACCCGGGTCAGCCTTCAATCTTTGTTCTGCAAGCGATTGAAGAAGTTCATCATGGTAACGCGTATCATTATCCTCATAAAGCATCCCATTCGTAGTACTTGAGCCCATAATTCCCGAGGTGTGGTTCATTAACATTCTGACGGTTATCTCTTTGTATCTTTCATCTGCCATCTTAAAATCCGGAATATATTCTGTAATCGGTGCATCCAAATTTATCTTTCCTTCTTCAGAAAGCTGCATAACCGCCGTCGTAACATACACCTTACTGACGGAACCTATACCGTATAATTTTTCCTCCGATACATTCACGACCTCATCGGTCTGTACATTCTGTTCATTTACATTGACAAAAGGTTTCTCTGCTAACACCTCTTGTCTGCTACCCCAGAATACCCCTACGATTCCCAGCATGCTGGCAAGAACCATCGCCAATAACCTGTTTTTTTTATGTTTCATATAAATAACCTCACCTTTCACGCTATTCTGTCATCAATTCAGTTACTGAAATCTTTTTTACTTTACCTGCACTGATATAGGTCACCAGATAACAGAATAAAAGTATACATATATCAATTGGAATCATAATCCAAAAGTTGACATCAAGAATAACCGCAAACATAACAAGACCAAAAGCATTCATCAAAAGCACGGAACAAACGGATGCGAGAATCACTGCCACAAAAGCAATTGGCATAATACGAAATGCAATCTGTTGCATCAAATCCTTTGAAGTGTATCCCATAGCCTTCATAATACCTAGCTCTTTTCTCTTTCTTCTCACGGTTGTTCCTGCAAGAACACTAAGAATTACTGCCGCAACAATTAGGGAAATACTGACAATTACCGCCGAAATCGCCTTCACACCAACGGCAACCGTTCCAAATAGACCTTCTGCCAGTTCAGCCGTAAAAGTAACTTCACGAAGAATAAATCTCTCGCTGTTTCCGGTTATAACGCTATCTCCGATTTTAATAGCATAATCCACATCTGTTACGCCGTATAAAGAAATAAGCTGTGCCATTTTTTCATCCGCAACCTGACTAATTCTATCTGCATCATTATTGACAGAAACACTGTTCTCTATGGTGTCTTCCACACTTCCTCCATAAAATGCCGTCAGTTTTTCCATAAATTCATGACTGTCTGCATCTTCTTCTAAATAGATTTCGATATTAGATGGTCTGGCAGCAGGAAAAGAACGTCTGTAGCCTTCTGATGTAAAATATAAATTCATTCCGCCATTATTCATTGAATTAACAATACCTGTAATAATATAACTATTCTCAGTTCCCTCACCTATTACGACAATGCTGTCTCCTATAGTAAACCCACCATCTCTTGCTCTTCCATGTGCAATCATAATCTCATTATTATGTTCCGGATAACGCCCTTCAATGAGATGAACATTTTCTGTTTCCTTGAAATCATCAAAAATTGTTGGATACCCCCGCTCATATTGGTTATTTCCACTTCTGCATTCTGCATCTACCATAGTATCCGGATAGGTAACCAATACCTTTCTTACCTCCGGAAACTCCAGTATTGTTTCCCGAATTTCATATGGATTGACACCATCCATAAGTTCCACCCTTACATCACCAACTTCTAACCCGGTAATTGTCACAATAGATGCAGCTCCGGCCTTCAAAAAGTCAAAGAAATAAAAGCCCAAAAGAATTGCCGTTGCTGTTGCAAATATACATATCATCATTCCGATATTGTGTTTTGTATTTCCAGTAAGCTCCTTCATGGAAAGTCTCAGATTGACATTTCCTTTTGCCCTTGAAAGTGGAAAACGATTTTTTCCAAAATGATGTGTATGAATTCCTTTTCTGAACGCCACCATCGGTGGATATTTTTTTACTGTTTTTGCTTTTCCAAGAGCAGACAAAACAATGATAAGAACCAAAATGCACATAATAATAAACTGTAGTCCAAGGTTCACACCGCCATACACATGCTTTCCAATCATTCCTTCAATAATGCTGTTAAGAATCGGGTCCGTTAGTATTACCAGTAACGTTCCAAATAAAACTCCAACGCCTCCGGTAAGCATATACTCAAAAATATAAACCAGCGATATTTCCCCGGATTTGTAACCCAGTGCTTCAAGCACACCTATTGACTGCATCTGGTCCTCAATATCATTTGATATCTTGTGACGAATCATAAAAAGACACGAAATCATCGTAATAAAAGAAACTGCAAGCAAAAAGTACAGATACAACGTAATAAACATTGTAGTATTCTCTTTTTCGCCACTCTTTCTGGTATAAGCACAATACTTTGTGACGTTTTCAGAAGATTGGTCTGAACACAATGATATATATTCAGATGGCAAAAAAGATTCCTCACAGTCATAAGCCAGAACTTTTTCCTCGTCCATAACTGTTGAAAGCAGTTGATAATCTCCTTCTGAAATAACACATTTCAGCCTACTGTTATTGCTCAAAAGTCCTGAATTATAAAATCCTGCAATTTCAAAAGGATACTCCCTGCCTGCTAGGACAAAAATAAAAGGATTACCCACTTCGTATTTCTGACTATACTTAAAGTATTCAGGTAACCATATAGGATGACTGAAATTATTAATTTCAACCTCGGTCAAATTTGTCTCCGGATTAAAATTTTCAATCTTTTTTTCAGAATTTTCTGTTACGAAGAAAAAGCTGGCTCCGATTAATTCATCCTCTTTTTTATAAGAACCACTCATAGAATACAATGCATCTGCTTCCTCTACACGGGACACTCTGTCATCATCTTCTAAAATATCTTTATAGTCCTGACGATATACCTCTGCCGGAAACCAAATTATAGTATTCACACTACCTGTCTTCTCAAATGAATTATCAAAAACCGTGTTTACTTTTGTTATGTTACAAACAGAAATACCCATAAGCAACATGGTAATTGCGGTAAGAAACATAACAGATAATGCTTCTTTTTTATTCTTTTTTAAATTAAATAGTGATAATCTGAGTATTTTCATCTTTCTTTACCACCCCATTGTTTCAAGGAACTGCGAAAGCTTATCCCTTCTTTCTTTCTGATCATTCTCGCCAAACCTTGGCATTCTATAATCACCTTCCACTTTGCCGTCTCGCAGAAACAGAACTCTGTTTCCTCTCAGTGCCGTCTTTAAATCATGGGTTACCATTACGATTGTCTGACCATTCTTATGTACCTCTGTGAAGATATCCAACACATCCTTGCTTGCTGCTGAGTTAAGAGCTCCGGTAGGCTCATCTGCAAAAAGAATCTTCGGATCATTAATAATTGCCCTGACAATTCCCACTCTCTGCGCTTCCCCACCTGACAACTGACTGGGATACTTATCCCACATTTCCTCATTGATACCAACCTTTTTCAATAAATCTTTTGCTTTCTGTACAAGCTCCGGTGAATTCTTCTGCACAATCAAGGCTCCGGTCAGAACATTATCAAGAACTGTCTGGTTCTCTAATAAATAAACACTCTGAAATACGAAACCACAGTTACCTCTTCTGAATACTGCCAGTTCATCATTGGAATAATCCTGTATTTCTTCATCGCCAAAATATACTTTTCCAAGATTCGGCTTATCCATTCCGGAGAGTGCATATAATAATGTGGATTTACCCGAGCCTGAAGCTCCCATTATGATAGTGAAATCATTCTCCATAATTTCTAAATCCATATTTTTTATCACATGTTGCTGTCTGCCACCGTTTGAAAATGACTTGCATAACTTATCAGTTCTTAAAATAGACGAAACCATATATAATAACTCCTCTCTTTGCGAATATCTTTTATCCAGCTTATAGGTGTATTATATATGGTTCCAAGAAAAATTTCTTTAACAAACTACTATTAAATTCTTATCAAATTCTTAACAGATTGATTTAATTTACCTGCATATTTCATTTAATCTGCATTCATGTGAAAATTCAAAT
>JAZURS010000037.1:0-27268 GCA_045606325.1 Agathobacter sp. | reverse complement strand
GAAGCATACGTACTTGGATTCACATGTTTCGAAAGAGACGTACTTGCTCCACAGATTGAAATGCTTGATATCAATGCATACTGCTACGAAGGATATGCTGCTCATATTTATGATATGAAGAGCTACTTCGATGAAAACATGAGACTCCTTGAAGGAGACAACTTAAACGAACTCTTTGGACCAGGACCAGTTTATACTAAGATTCGTGACGACAACCCAACAAGATATATCAAAGGCGCTAAAGTTGCTAATGTTATGGCTGCTGACGGTTGTGTTATCGAAGGTGAAGTTGAAAACTCAGTACTCTTTAGAGGTGTTAAAATCGCTAAAGGCGCTAAAGTTAAGAACTGTGTATTAATGCAGGATACAGTTGTTGGCGAAGGTGCAAACCTTGAATATGTTATTACTGATAAGGATGTTACAATTACATCTGGTAAATCATTAGTAGGAACAGATTCATTCCAGGTATTCGTTGCTAAGAAACAGACCGTATAGTCTAGAAAGCAAAATGAATGTAAACAAAGACGTTGGAAACAGAGATGTTTCCGACGTCTTTTTATTTAAAAAATATTCCCAAATGGTAAATATTCTGCTATAATAGGTGCAGAATAATATTCAGGAGGCAAATGAAATGGCAGAATTTAATAAAACTTTTCAGATAAAAGCAGATGAAACAGGTGCTATTCGTGTTTCAGAAGAAGTAGTAGCTATCATTGCAGGACTTGCAGCTACAGAGGTAGAAGGTGTTAGTTCTATGGCTGGAAACATCACAAATGAAATCGTTAGTAAACTTGGTATGAAGAACTTATCAAAAGGTATCTTTGTAGAAGTTATGGACGAAGAAATCAAAGTAGATGTAGCTCTTAATATTGATTATGGATATGCTATTCCTGAAATTTCAGAAAAGGTACAGGAAAGAGTAAAATCATCTGTAGAAAATATGACAGGTCTTACAGTTGCTGTTGTAAATGTTCGTATTGCAGGTGTTGATATGGACGATAATTAATGCTTTTTAAAAGTGAATATTTGTAGTATAATAAAGGATGCTAGATACCTGGCATCCTTTTTTTATCGCACAGCGTCAAAAAGGTGTTTTGTTGCTGGCGCAACATTGACGCTGGCGGCGGGAATTCTGCAAGCAGAATTCTATGCGCCCATACAATAATCAAACTTATGAAGGGAAATAAACCATGACCAGAAGAGAGTTAAGAGAAAATGTATTCAAGATGTTGTTCCGTGTAGAATTTCACGAAGAAGGTGAAATGACAGGACAGTTAGGAATGATAGATGATGAACTTGAAAATATAAAAGAAGAGGACGCTGCATACATTAATAAAAAATGTAGCGATATTATTTCAAAGATTCCAGAAATAGATGAGGCAATAAATGAATCTACTACAGGCTGGAAAACTAGTCGTATGGGAAAAGTTGATTTGTCAATTATTCGTTTGGCAGTTTATGAGATTAAATACGAAGAAGATGTACCTGAAAAAGTAGCAATCAACGAAGCCGTTGAATTAGCAAAGTTATATGGTACAGATAATTCAGCATCCTTTGTAAATGGAGTATTAGCTAAATTTGTATGTTAAAAAATGTTTATACCGTTGAGCAGGTAAATAAATATATCAAAAACATGTTCCTACAGGATTTCATGTTGCACCAGATTTGCATTAAGGGTGAAATATCCAACTGTAAATACCATTCTAGTGGACACATTTATTTCACATTAAAGGATGGTAGCGGAACGATTAGTGCAGTAATGTTTGCAGGATATAGACGTGGTCTTAAGTTCCAGATGAAAGAAGGGGACAAAGTCATTGTCACTGGTTCCGTAGAAGTATACGAACGTGATGGGAAGTATCAGGTTTATGCAAAAGAAATCGAATTAGATGGAGCGGGAAATCTCTATTTGCAATTTGAAGCATTAAAAAAGGAACTAGAAGAAATGGGGATGTTCGCCCCAGAGTATAAGAAACCGATTCCTAGATTTGTTAAAACGGTTGGTATTGTAACGGCACCTACGGGAGCAGCAATTCAGGATATTAGAAATATTGCCAGCCGTAGAAATCCAAATGTACAGTTGATTTTGTATCCAGCACTTGTTCAGGGGGATGGAGCAAAAGAAAGTATTGTGTGTGGTATTCAAGCACTCGAACAGTTGGGTGTGGATGTAATTATCATAGGTCGCGGCGGTGGTTCGATTGAAGATTTATGGGCTTTTAATGAAGAAGTTGTGGCAAGAGCAATTTTTAATTGTAGCGTGCCTATCATTTCAGCAGTAGGACATGAAACAGATTGGACAATTGCAGATTTTGTGTCTGATTTGAGAGCGCCTACGCCTTCAGCAGCTGCAGAATTAGCGGTGTTTGACTATGTTTCTACAAAACAAAAAATTATGGAGCATAAGCTTCGTATGGATCGTAGCATGAGCCGTCACATATATATGGCAAGACAGCGTTTGGAACATGAGCGAACTAAACTTAAGTTTTTAAGTCCGATGAACCGTCTAAATGAAAATAGAAGACGATTGTTAGAACTTGAAGAAAAACTTACAGAGCGAATGAAAAAATCATGGACAATGAAAAAGCATGAATTGATGCTTTTGGCAAATACTTTAGAGGGTCTATCGCCTGTGAAAAAAATTAGTAGTGGATACGCGTATGTGGAAACTAATGGAAAGTCAATTAAAACGATTGAAAGAGTTCAGGTTTCTGATGAAATTCTTGTACATGTAGCAGATGGTAGAATGAAGGCTGTGGTAACGGAGGTTAATAGAAATGAGTAGTGAAAAAACAGTTTCATTAGAAGAACGTTTTGAACATATAGAAGATATTATCGAAGAAATGGAAACAGGTGATATTACCTTAGATAAATCATTTGAACTATATAAGAATGGTTTGGAAGAAATCAAAGCAGCAAATGCCATGTTGGACGATATAGAGAAGGCAATGCTAGTTATGAATGAAGATGGAAGCTTGGAGGAATTCTAATGAATATTAGAGAAGAACTTGGTGCAAGAGCAAAACATGTCGAAGAGGTATTAGAAACTTATTTGCCAAAAGAAGAAAGTTTACAGAAAACTATTTTTGAAGCAATGAATTATAGTTTGCTTGCAGGTGGAAAACGTATTCGACCAATTTTGATGGAAGCATCTTATGATATGTTTTCACAGGCAAATGGAATCTCTACCAAAGCAATTAATGCATTTATGTCTGCGATGGAAATGATTCACACATACTCGCTTGTACATGATGATTTGCCAGCAATGGACAATGATGAGTATCGTCGTGGCAAAAAGACCACACATGCAGTATATGGCGAAACGATGGGGATTCTTGCGGGAGATGCATTGCTGAACTTCGCATTTGAAACAGCAGCAGAAGCTTTTGATGAAGAAGATGTAAATCTAACCTATTTAAAAGCTTATAAGGTGCTTGCGAAAAAAGCCGGTGCATATGGTATGATTGGTGGTCAGGTCGTAGATATTGAGACAGAAGGCATGACACCAGAGCAGGTGACTATTGATAGATTAGAATATATCCACCTTTTAAAGACGGCTGCACTATTAGAATCATCTCTGATGATTGGAGCAATTTTAGGTGGCGCTAGTACAGAAGAAGTGGATATTATGGAACAGATTGGTCGAAAAGTAGGTGTTGCATTCCAGATTCAGGATGATGTGCTGGATGTGACTAGTTCTATGGAAGTGCTTGGTAAACCAATTGGAAGTGATGAGAAAAACAATAAGGTTACATATGTTACCTTAATGAGTTTAGATAAGGCTCAGGCAGAAGTAGAGAGACTTTCCAATGAGGCATTAGAATTGCTTGAGCAGTTACCAGTTCAAAGTGAGTTTTTGAAGGAAACTATTTTGTATTTAATACATAGAGAAAAATAGAGATAGCATGAGGTTATATCATGATACTAGATCGTATACAAAAAGAAAATGATATTAAAAACTTAACAGAAGAAGAACTTATCCAGTTGAGTGATGAGATTCGTCAGTTTTTGCTTGAGAGTATCTCAGTTACAGGTGGACATTTAGCATCGAATCTTGGTGTAGTAGAACTTACTATGGCATTGCATTTGTGCTTTGATTTACCTAAGGATAAGATTATTTGGGATGTAGGCCATCAGTCTTATACACATAAGATATTAACGGGTAGAAAAGAAGGGTTTACTTCTTTGCGCCAGTATGGAGGTATGAGTGGATTTCCAAAAGCGAATGAAAGTGATACAGACTGCTTTAATACAGGTCACAGTTCAACATCAATTTCGGCAGGATTAGGTATGGCTGCAGCACGTGAAATTACTGGGGAAGATTACCATGTAGTTTCTGTAATTGGAGATGGATCTCTTACAGGGGGAATGGCATATGAGGCATTAAATAATGCTTCACAACTAAAGGATAACTTTATCATTGTTTTAAACGATAATAATATGTCAATTTCTGAAAATGTAGGGGGCATGAGTAAGTATCTTGCTAATTTTAGAACGGCGGATTCTTATCGTGATTTAAAAGCCAATGTTATGAAATCATTACAAAAAGTGCCTGTTTATGGAGATAAAGTAATCGAAAGTATTCGTAACACAAAGAGTAGTATTAAACAGCTTTTGATTCCAGGTATGCTTTTTGAGGAAATGGGAATTATTACCCTAGGTCCTGTAGATGGTGGCAATATTAAGGAACTTGTAAAGATTTTCAATGAAGCAAAACGTGTTGATGGACCAGTGCTTGTTCATGTTATGACACATAAGGGGGCAGGATATCCTCCTGCAGAAAAGAATCCATCTCGTTTCCATGGTGCAGAACCATTTGATATCGAAACAGGGAAACCTTTAAAGAAAAAAGAAAAATCCACATATACAGATGTTATTTCATCTGTAATGTGTCAGTTAGCAGAAAGAGAATCTAAATTAGTAGCAATAACAGCTGCTATGGCAGATGGGACAGGCCTTGCCAAGTTTGCAAAAGAATATCCAGAACGTTTTTATGACGTAGGAATTGCGGAGCAGCATGGTACAACTTTTGCGGCAGGTCTTGCAAAGGCAGGTTTAAAACCTGTGTTTGCAGTGTATTCTTCTTTCTTGCAAAGAGCATATGATCAGGTGTTGCATGATGTTTGTATACAGAATTTACCTGTAGTATTTGCGATTGATAGAGCTGGTCTGGTAGGTAGTGATGGTGAAACACATCAGGGAATCTTTGATATTTCCTTCCTTTCATCTATACCTAATATGACTGTTTTAGCACCAAAGAATAAATGGGAATTGGCTGATATGATGCAGTATGCAGTTGCATTCCCTACACCGATTGCAGTTCGTTATCCTAGAGGGACTGCATATGATGGACTCAAAGAATTTCGTGCTCCTATCAAGTTAGGTAAGAGCGAGACTCTTGCAGAGGGAAGCGGAGTAGCATTGTTTGCATTAGGAAGCATGGTGCAGACAGCAGAAAAAGTAGCAGAAATGCTTAAAGAACAAGGAATAGAAGCGACAGTAATTAATGCAAGATTTGCGGTTCCATTTGATAAAGAACGTGTTGCAGAGCTTGCAGAAAATCACAAATTGTTGGTAACCATGGAAGAAAATGTTATGAGTGGTGGCTTTGGTGAACATGTGGCTTCTTATGTAAACGAAAATGATTTGGATATTAAAGTCCAGGTTGTTGCGATTCCAGATGCTTATGTAGAGCACGGAAATGTGGAACGATTGAAAGAAGATATCGGTATTGATGCCAAATCTGTCTATGAAAAAGTTCTAAATATGTATAAACAAATGTAATTGAGGAAGTTATGAAAGAACGTTTAGATATTTTATTGGTAAATCATGGACTAGCCCCTTCCAGAGAAAAGGCAAAGACCATGATTATGGAAGGGAATGTATTTGTAAATAATAACCGCGAGGACAAAGCAGGTTCTATGTTCCCAGATGATTGTAATATAGAGATTCATGGAAATACACTGAAGTATGTAAGCCGTGGTGGTTTAAAACTTGAAAAGGCAATGACTCATTTTGGAATTGCATTAGATGGTAAAGTGTGTATGGATATCGGTGCTTCGACTGGAGGTTTTACAGACTGTATGCTTCAGAATGGAGCTAGTAAAGTATATGCGGTAGATGTAGGGTATGGACAGTTTGCATGGAAACTCCGTCAAGATGAAAGAGTTGTATGTATGGAGAAGACAAACATTCGTTATGTGACTCCAGAAGATATTGATGATGCACTTGACTTTGCATCTGTAGATGTGTCCTTCATCTCACTTACCAAGGTTTTGGGTCCAGCGAGAGAACTATTAAAAGAACATGGACAGATGGTTTGTTTGATTAAGCCACAGTTTGAAGCTGGACGTGAAAAAGTTGGTAAAAAAGGTGTAGTTCGTGATAAGAATGTGCATGAGGAAGTAATTGATAAGATTATAAATTTTGCTTTAGAAAATGGTTTTTCTATTCACAATCTGGAATACTCACCTATAAAAGGACCAGAGGGAAATATTGAATATCTAGTATATATCGAAAAAGACGAGAATCCAAAGAAGGAGGAGTCCGTTGATGTTCATGAGGTAGTGGAAGCTGCACATGGAAGTCTGGATAAATAACTGATGAAAAACTTTGTAATCATAACAAATCTGCACAAAGACCCAGAACTCAAGATTTCCAATCAAGTTATGGAGTATATAAAGGTAAAAGGTGGAAATGCCATCAATCTGCAGAGTCTTTCCCCAAAGGTGGAAAAATTTGAAGACTTAAGTTATGACAAAATCCCAGAAGATACAGACTGTATTATCGTAATGGGCGGAGATGGAACCATGATTCGTGTGGTTCGTAAAACGCGAAAAATGGATATTCCAATTATAGGAATCAACCTTGGAACATTAGGTTATCTTTGTGAATTTGATAGAAAGACAATGTATCAAGGGATTGATAAATTACTATCAGGCGAGTGTATTGTAGAAAAGCGTTTGATGGTAAAGGGATATCGAAAAAATGAAACACAAGGTCGTACTGCGTTGAATGATATTGTTGTACATTCTACAGGCTGGCTGGCTATTTTAAGAATAAATGTTTATGTAAATGGTCAGTTTTTGGCAACCTATGAAGGTGATGGTGTGATTATCTCGACACCTACAGGTTCAACAGGCTATAACCTGTCAGCAGGCGGGCCTATTATCGAGCCTGGTGCAAATATTTTGGCATTGACGCCTATTAATGCTCACAATTTAAATTCAAAAGGGATTATTTTGCGAGCGGACGATGTAATTGAAGTTGAATTAGTACCACGTCGTAGTGCGAAGGATGATACAGCTTATGTAAGTTGTGATGGTGATCGATTTACAACTTTAAATGCAGGAGATCGTTTCGTAATTGAAAAAGCAGTTCATACGATTAAAATATGTAAAGTAAATAAGCAGAGTTTCTTAGAAATAATGCGTAAAAAAATGAAGTAGAACTAGGAGTTAGCATGAAAACCAAAAGACAATCCAAAATTTTGGAATTGATTCGAAATAATGATATAGAAACACAGGAAGAATTACAGGCATATCTAGTACAATCAGGCTTCGCTGTTACTCAGGCAACTGTTTCAAGAGATATTAGAGATATGAAACTTACAAAGATTTCTACAGATGGCGGTAAACAGAAGTATGTAACTTTGAACGATAATGGAGAAGACTTATCTGAGAAATATGTTCGTGTTTTAAAAGATGGATATATTTCAATGGATATGGCACAAAATATTCTTGTAATTAAAACAGTTTCAGGTATGGCTGGTGCTGTATGTGCTTCCATAGATGCGATGAATTTTCATGAAATCATAGGCTCAATTGCAGGTGACGACACTATCATGTGTGCAATACGAACCACGGAAGACACAGTTGCTATTATGAAACGACTCCGTAAAATTATTGAGCAGTAAACGAAGACTCGCTTATGCGAGTCTTTTATGTGCGTATGGGAGAATAGAAGGAGTACTTATGTTACAAAATCTACATGTAAAAAACCTGGCTTTGATTGATGAGACAGAGGTAGAGTTTTCCAATGGCCTCAACATTCTGACAGGTGAAACTGGTGCTGGTAAATCAATTATTATCGGCTCCATCAATTTAGCATTAGGGCAGAGAGTTCCTAAAGAAATGCTAAAAAAAAATGGGCAACCAGCTCTCGTAGAACTGATTTTTTCAGTAGACGATGAAAAGGTGCACGAGAAGTTAAAAGAATTGGATATCGAAGCAGACGATGATATGGTTATCCTTAGCCGTAAAATCTCTTCAGGAAAAGCTGTGGCACGAATTAATGGTGAAGCTGTATCTGCTTCTGTGCTTAAAGAAGTAGCTTCTCTCCTAATCGATATTCATGGGCAACATGAGCATCAATCTCTTTTATCCAAGAAAAAACACTTGGATATATTAGATGCGTATGCGAAACAGGAGATAAGCTCTCGAAAAGAAGCACTTTCTGTCTCTTTCAGTGAATATAAAAAATTGAAAGAAGAATGGAATGCATCCAATATGGATGGAGAAGAGCGTGCTAGAGAACTTTCCTTCTTAGAATTTGAAATTAAAGAAATCGAAGATGCAGGTTTAAAAGTTGGTGAAGACGAAGAGTTAGAAGAACAGTTTAAACGTTTTTCTAACGGAAGAAAAATCATGGAAGCGGTTGGCTATGCAAAGGAAGCCGTAGATGGACAGGGAGAAAGTGCATCAGAACTTATCGGAAGAGCACTTCGCGAGATATCTTCCGTTTCAGCATACGATAAACAGGTGGCTGAATTAGAAAATCAGTTGATGGAAATTGAAAATCTCATGCATGACTTTAATCATGAATTAGCATCCTACATATCAGATGCAGACTTTGATGAGGAAACTTTTTATCAGATCGAAAAGCGTTTAGATGTCATTAACCATATGAAATCTAAATATGGTAATACCATCGAAAGCATTTTAAATGTATATGAAGAAAAGAGTGCTAGAGTAGCAGTGTTGAATGATTATGATGAATATCTTCGTAAACTTTCGGTATCTTTGCAGTCAAAAGAAAACGAGGTAAGAAATCTCTGTGAGGAAATTTCGAGTATCCGTAAAAAGAACGCATCTGTACTTTGCGAAGCAATCACTCAGGCACTACAGGATTTGAATTTCTTGGATGTAGTATTTACCATGGAGTTTGGCGAGCCTAGTGCATTTAGTGCAAATGGTTTTGATGATCCAGAATTTATGATTTCTACCAATCCAGGTGAACCGGTGAAACCACTTGGTAAAGTTGCATCTGGTGGCGAACTTTCCCGAATTATGCTGGCAATTAAAACTGTTATGGCAGATGCAGACGAAATAGAATCTTTGATTTTCGACGAGATTGACAGTGGAATCAGCGGACGTACAGCGCAGATGGTAGCGGAAAAGATGAACGTATTAGGACGTAATCATCAGATTATCTGTATCACACATTTGCCACAGATTGCTGCTATGGCGGATGCACATTATCTCATTGAAAAGAAAGTGGAAAACAACGAAACTCATTCGGATATTTTAAAATTAAATAATGAAGATAGTATTCATGAACTGGCACGTATGCTTGGCGGTGTGGAAATCACAGATGCTGTAGTAAAAAATGCTCAGGAAATGAAAGAATTGGCGAGAATGAAAAAATAAAGTCTTCCGCATACTACCCTTATGTAAAGGAGAGTAGTATGCGGATTTTTTTTGATAGATGTGTAAGAAAAATATCATTTGTATATATATGTTTAGTTTTTATTTTGTCTTATCGTTTGGTGTATAACGAATATTATCCAACGCTTCATGAAGAGATAGAGGTAAGTAAGGAGAATGAAGAGAAGGTTTATCCCCTTGGCAATATCATTGGCATTTATACAGAATGTGATGGTGTTTTTGTTATAGATACCTGTGAAATAGAGTCTATGGAGAATGATTTCATAAATCCAGTGGAAGGGGTTCTTCGAAAAGGGGATTATATTTTGGAAGTGAACGGAATAGAATTGGAAGAAAAAGAGGTGTTGGTAAATGCAGTAAATGAATCCAACGGAAGTGATTTAGAATTAAAAGTTGTTCGAAACGAAACAGAGTTTTTTACGACAGTAACACCTGTATTAGGAAAAAATGGAAAGTATATGCTTGGAATATGGGTTAAGGATGACCTTGCGGGAGTGGGGACGCTTACGTATTATACGGCAAGTGGTGAATTTGCTGCTCTTGGTCATGGTATGGGAGATGGTGTAACATCAGAACTATTTTCTGTAAAAGGTGGAGATGTATATATTTCAAATATAGTGGGAATAGAAAAAGGAGAAAAAGGTACACCCGGAGAAGTGAAAGGCATAATATATTATGGTGCAAAAAATCATATAGGGAATTTATATTCTAACTGTGGTGAGGGCGTTTATGGCATATTAGACAATGAAGATTTACAGAGGTATATGAATGAAACTACTGCATATACGATGGGAAATAAGCAAGAAATAGAAGTGGGAACAGCTCAGATTATTTCAGATGTGTCAGGAGAGCGAGAAGTATATGATATAGAAATATCTTACGTAGACTATCTTGCTGTAAATACGAAAAAAGGGATTCATATACAGGTGACAGATGAAAAACTTTTGCAACTAACGGGCGGTATAGTTCAGGGCATGTCAGGGAGTCCTATTATCCAGAATGGAAAACTAATAGGAGCAGTAACACATGTGTTAATAAATGATCCAACAAAAGGATATGGGATTTTTATTGACGAAATGGTAGTCGAAAACCACTAAAATATACGAAAACATGGTGGTTTCGTTGACATTGAAAAATCAAAGTGATAAATTGTAAATAGGATAATACGGGTTATTATGAGTTGTTGTAGTTTTAAGTTTTATAGATTGAGGTGTATGTATCTATGAAAAAGAGAAATGTGAACGATATTTTAAAAGGTGTTGCTGGAATTGGAGTAGCTCTCGGAGGCGGAACTGCATTTGCAGATGGAGAGTTATTCTATGCAATGGAACAAGGATTAAGTGAAATAGAATATAGTGATTTTGAAGAGTTTGAAGAGGCATCTGCGTCAGCGGAAGTGAGTGAAGAATTATCAGAATCACTTTCTCTTGTTGTGTCTAATACAGCATCTTTACAGGGTTCAGAATCTCTTTCTACAGCAGCTAGTTTAAGTGAAGCAAATAGTATGTCGCAGTCTGCATATTTGGAGACTTCCGAAAGCATGTATGACAGTGCTGTAGAACGCTATGGCTCTGAAGTAGCAAACATTTTATTATCTGCTGAATATCAGACAAATGGCAATGCTATTTACCTTGATGAAGAAGGAAATATTTTACAGGAAACATATGTAGGTGTGGACGAAGAAGGAAATGCTACATATAACTATACATATTATTACAATAATGGACAGAGCCGTGTTGAGTTAAATCAAGGGAATATTATTGTAGATGAAAATGGTAATAAAACTATCAATTTTGACGGATTGTATTTAAATGAGAAAGCGATAGTAAATGCTTCCTTTGGTACTGACTATAATGAGAGCTCAGGAAATAAAGTGTTTATCAATGGTAAACTTGCTGTCATAAATGATATGGGAACGGAAGATGAATCGGATGATGTATGGAGATATGTTCTTGTTGATGGCGAGCACTATGTAGAATATAGAGATAAACTTACAATTGGTCTTTGGTCATATCAGGTTGTTTCTATCAATGGTGTAGATTACTATTTGGATGGTGCAACTGTAGATGAAAATGAGGTTCATTTTGCAAAAGCATATACGCAAACAGCATGGGGTAGAGTGTGGTTAGATAAGGATTGGAAACAGTCTTTTAACTATACTTTATCGAGCCATACATTTCAGAAGGTTGCTGATAAGTCAATAGTAAAAGATAGTATGGTTGCTGCTAATCAGGAATATGAATCAGCAAGTACATCCTTAGTTCAGTCAGATAATGAGGTAGATGAGAATTCAACTTCCGAAAGCAATTTATATGATAGTATTAGTGATTCTGTTGCAGAGGCTGGCGTTGTAAGTGAATCAACATACATAAGCATGAAAGAATCACTTGTTGATCGATTATCTGATTCAATAAGTGTGAGTGTAAGTGATGCAAACTCCGCGAGCGTAAGTGTGAGTGAAGCGAACTCAGCAAGTGTAAGCGTGAGCGTAAGTGAAGCTAACTCAGCGAGTGTGAGTGTGAGTGAAGCCAACTCGGCAAGTGTGAGTGTAAGCGAAGCAAATTCAGCAAGTGTAAGCGTGAGTGAAGCCAACTCGGCAAGCGTAAGCGAAGCGAACTCCGCAAGTATAAGCGTGAGCGAAGCTAACTCAGCAAGCGTAAGCGTAAGTGAAGCAAATTCCGCATCCGTAAGCGTGAGCGAAGCTAACTCAGCGAGTGTAAGTGTAAGTGAAGCCAACTCCGCGAGCGTAAGTGTGAGTGAAGCAAACTCCGCATCAGTAAGTGTAAGCGAAGCCAACTCCGCAAGTATAAGCGTAAGTGAAGCTAACTCCGCATCCGTGAGCGTAAGTGAAGCAAATTCAGCAAGCGTAAGCGTGAGTGAAGCTAACTCAGCATCAGTAAGTGTAAGCGAAGCAAATTCCGCAAGTGTGAGCGTAAGCGAAGCCAATTCCGCAAGTGTAAGCGTGAGCGAAGCCAACTCAACGAGCGTAAGCGTAAGTGAAGCCGACTCCGCAAGTGTGAGCGTAAGCGAAGCGAACTCCGCAAGCGTGAGTGTAAGCGAAGCCAACTCAACGAGTGTAAGCGTGAGTGAGGCCAACTCAGCGAGTGTAAGTGTAAGTGAAGCGAATTCTGCATCGGTAAGTGTAAGTGAAGCCAACTCAGCAAGCGTAAGCGTAAGTGAAGCTAACTCAGCATCAGTAAGTGTAAGCGAAGCAAATTCCGCAAGCGTAAGCGTAAGTGAAGCGAACTCCACATCAGTGAGTGTAAGTGAAGCCAACTCGGCAAGCGTAAGTGTAAGTGAAGCTAACTCAGCATCCGTGAGTGTAAGTGAGGCTAACTCAGCATCAGTTAGCGTAAGCGAAGCCAACTCAGCAAGCGTAAGTGTAAGTGAAGCAAACTCAGCAAGCGTAAGTGTGAGTGTGGCAAACTCAGCAAGCGTAAGCGTAAGTGAAGCAAATTCCGCAAGCATGAGTGTAAGCGAAGCCAACTCGGCAAGCGTAAGTCTAAGTGAAGCGAATTCAGTATCAGTAAGCGTAAGCGAAGCGAATTCAGCGTCAGTAAGTGTGAGTGAGGCTAACTCAGCATCAGTTAGCGTAAGCGAAGCAAACTCCGCATCAGTGAGTGTAAGTGAAGCAAATTCAGCAAGTGTAAGTGTGAGCGAAGCGAATTCGGCATCAATAAGCGTGAGTGAAGCAAATTCTGCAAGTTTGAGTGTAAGTGAAGCAAACTCCGCATCAGTGAGTGTAAGTGAAGCAAATTCTGCAAGTGTAAGTGAAGCAAACTCCGCATCAGTAAGTGTAAGTGAAGCAAACTCCGCATCAGTAAGTGTGAGTGAAGCGAATTCGGCATCAATAAGCGTGAGTGAAGCAAATTCTGCAAGTTTGAGTGTAAGTGAAGCCAACTCCGCATCAGTAAGTGTAAGCGAAGCAAATTCAGCAAGCGTAAGCGTGAGTGAAGCGAATTCTGCATCAGTAAGTGTAAGCGAAGCAAATTCAGCATCCGTAAGCGTGAGCGAAGCTAACTCAGCGAGTGTAAGTGTAAGCGAAGCCAACTCGGCAAGCGTAAGTGTGAGTGAAGCAAACTCAGCAAGCGTAAGCGTAAGTGAAGCAAACTCAGCGTCAGTAAGTGTGAGTGAAGCGAATTCGGCATCAATAAGCGTGAGTGAAGCAAACTCCGCATCAGTGAGTGTAAGTGAAGCAAATTCAGCAAGCGTGAGTGTAAGTGAAGCGAATTCAGCATCAGTAAGCGTAAGCGAAGCAAATTCCGCATCCGTAAGCGTGAGCGAAGCTAACTCAGCGAGTGTAAGTGTAAGTGAAGCAAACTCCGCATCAGTGAGTGTAAGTGAAGCAAATTCTGCAAGCGTAAGCGTAAGTGAAGCAAATTCGGCAAGCGTAAGCGTAAGTGAAGCAAATTCGGCAAGCGTAAGTGTGAGTGAGGCAAACTCAGCAAGCGTAAGTGTGAGTGAGGCAAACTCAGCAAGCGTAAGTGTGAGTGAAGCGAATTCGGCATCAATAAGCGTAAGTGAAGCAAATTCCGCAAGCATGAGTGTAAGCGAAGCCAACTCGGCAAGCGTAAGTGTAAGTGAAGCCAACTCCGCAAGCGTAAGCGTAAGCGAAGCCAACTCGGCAAGCGTAAGTGTAAGTGAAGCAAATTCGGCAAGCGTAAGCGTGAGTGAAGCAAACTCGGCAAGCGTAAGTGTGAGTGAGGCAAACTCAGCAAGCGTAAGCGTAAGTGAAGCAAATTCCGCAAGCATGAGTGTAAGCGAAGCAAACTCCGCATCAGTGAGTGTAAGCGAAGCAAATTCCGCAAGCGTAAGTGTGAGTGAAGCGAATTCGGCATCAATAAGCGTGAGTGAAGCAAATTCTGCAAGTTTGAGTGTAAGTGAAGCAAACTCAGCATCAGTAAGTGTAAGCGAAGCAAATTCAGCAAGCGTAAGTGTGAGTGAAGCAAATTCAGCAAGCGTAAGTGTGAGTGAGGCAAACTCAGCAAGCGTAAGCGTAAGTGAAGCAAATTCCGCAAGCATGAGTGTAAGCGAAGCCAACTCGGCAAGCGTAAGTGTAAGTGAAGCTAACTCAGCATCAGTGAGTGTAAGTGAAGCAAATTCCGCAAGCGTAAGCGTAAGTGAAGCGAACTCAGCAAGTGTGAGCGTAAGCGAAGCAAATTCCGCAAGTATAAGCGTAAGTGAAGCCAACTCCGCAAGCGTGAGCGTAAGTGAAGCAAATTCCGCATCCGTAAGAGATTCGATCGCAGTAAGCACCTATGAGTCAGCAAGTACCCGTGATTCACAGGCAGTAAGTTTATATGAATCTGCTAGTTCAAGTGAGTCTCAGGCAATAGCTGATAGTATTAGTGCAGCAAGATCATTGGAAGAAAAGATTGCTTCTGAAAAAGCTGCAGAAGAAGAAACTTTAAATAGCAAGCTTGCAAGTGAGAGTGAAAGCATAAAAGATTCCTTAGTAAATAGACCTTCTATGAATGAAAGCGACCTTGTAAGTGAAAGTATTAGTTTATCTGCACACTTGAGTGAAAAAGCGGCAAGTGAAAGTGAAGACATTAGTTTGTCTGCAAGTGAAAAAGCAGCAAGTGAAAGTATCGTTGCAAGTCAATCTATGTCAGAGCGTGAAAATAGTGTAAGTGCAAGTATTTCTGATTCGCAGATGGTGAGTCTCTATATAGAAAGTCTATCAAGAAGCGAAAGTGTAGCTTCTAGCCTTAGCACAGAAGACTCTTTAAGAAGTGAGTTCTTAAGCAGGGTTGACAGTGAAAATAGTGTGAGTCTGGATGAATTAGAAAGCACAAGCCGAAGTGAATCTATTTCAGAAAAAGAAGCAAGTAGAAGTGAGTCTATTGCAGAATCAGTTTCAAATAGAGAAAATTCTGTATTTGAAAGCATGAGTGCCTCTGCAAGTGAAAATGCAGATAATGCAAGCGAAGCCTTAAAAGAATCACTTTCGAATAGCGCGGCAAGTGCAAGTGAAGAAGCACAGGAAAGCATGGCTCAGAGCCAGATAGACGCAAGTGAAAGTGCACGTGATTCTTTAAATTCAAGATTAGAATCTCAAAGTGTAAGTGATAGTGCATCCTTAAGTGACAGATTACAATCTGAGAGTGAACAACTTGAGTCACAAAATGCAAGCACAAGTCAGTCATTGTCAGAAAGTCTTTCAACAATGCAAGAAGATTCTAGTGTTGAGGAGAATATTTCAACACCAGGTAATGCACCGGCTGGAGAGAATGCACCAGTTGCAGATACATCAACAGTTGTTGAAATAGAAGATGCACAAGTGCCTCTAACAGATGGTGATACCGCTGATGCAGGCCTTATCGTTGTAGATGATGTAATTACAGATGATACAGTGGTAGATAATGTTATTGAAATCGAAGACGAAGAAGTTCCTCTTGGGGTTCTTGAAGACGAAGAGGAAGATGACGGAATCGTTGAAATCGAAGATGAAGATACACCTCTTGCATCTGGAATGAACGGTGCTGAAGGATCTGAAAAGAAAAACTGGTGGTGGTGGATTCTTGTTGTAGTAGCTGCCATTACAGGAAAGACAGTGCACGAACTTAAAAAAGAAAAAGCGGAAGTTACTGAAGACAAGAAATAATAAGTATTAGGGCAGTAATTAACGAAAATGAAAAAGGGTTAGCGTATACAATCGCTAACCCTTTTTATGTTTATGATTAAGGGAGAAATGAATTGAGTACAATCTTTCTATGCTTGAAGAAAATTGACCGTATCTTGTATACAAGATAAAATTATGCATATATGGGAGATTCAAGGGGGGAAGGAATCTTATGGGAAAATATATTAAAAGAAAAAAATTAACACCAGAGCAGTATAAAATGGCGAATAGTACAATGGCTATTATTTTAGTTATTTGTTATGTTGCCTATATTTTGACGGAGATATCGAATGCATCTTCTGGTACTGCAGCTCCATTTTGGCAATTTAGATGTGGTGTGTATGCTATTTTAGGAATTGCAGATATCGTTTTATCTAAGGTAAAGGCGACATCTAAGAAGACGATGTTGTTTTATGCTATCACATTTTTAATTTCATACCTTTTATTGGTTATGAATAATGGCGTTGCTACTATGGCGTTGGCATTTCCAGCATTAATCGGATTTATGCTGTATCTAAATTCCATATTAATTGGTGCTGGTTGTATTATAGTGTTTATTATTTGTGCACTGAAATGTGCGATTGTTAGAGCTGGCGGTAATGAGGAATTATTTGATTTAGGAAATTTGATAACAATAGGTTTTGTAATTTCTATTTTTGGATCTTATAGGGCCATTACGATATTGTATAACTTTAGTGAAATGGATAGTGAAGTGATATCAAAAGAAGCTACACATCGAGCAGAAGTTGCGGAAAAAGTATCAAACATCGTAGAACGTGTTGCAAATGATTTCGTGGAAGTTATTACAGGTTTAGACGGTGTAAAAGAATCAATGAGTGTAGTAGATCATTCTATGAATGATATTGCAAATAGTAGTGAAAGCACTGCAGTTGCGGTAAATCATCAGGCGGATAGAACTACAGATATTCAACAGCGTCTAGAAACCACTAGTCATTCCGCAGAAGAAGCAAGACAAACTACAGACAATTTGAAGAATGTTATTTCAAATGGTGTACTATTAGCAGATAGCTTAAAAGAGCAGTCTGATTTAGTTGATCAGAACGTGACTAGAATTTCACAGACAGTAGAACAGTTGGTAGCTAATGTTCAGCAGGTATCAGGTATTACAGATTCGATTTTGAATATTTCTTCTCAGACGAATTTACTTGCACTCAATGCAAGTATTGAAGCGGCTCGCGCTGGCGAAGCAGGAAAAGGTTTTGCAGTTGTAGCGGATGAAATTCGTAAATTAGCTGAAGAAACAAAGGTATCTACAGAACAAATTACGGAAATTATTAATGAATTAAGAGCAGTTACAGAAGAAACACAGAGAGGTATTACAGAGTCAGCTGAAGCAATTGAAATTCAAAGACAGAGAGTAACTGAAGTTACAGATAGCTTTGCACAGGTTGGAACTGGAATGGACGTTCTAGAAGAGAACGTAGATATTATGTCACAAGAAGTAGAAGCAGTCTTGATTGCCAATGGACAGATTGTGGATAGTATCGCTACATTATCTGCTTCTTCCGATGAAGTGTCGGCAGAAACACAGAATTGTAAGGATACTATTTCTGGTGCATATAAAGATATAGGTACATTCTCAGATATGGTAGAAGGTACATTTGTACAGTTGCAAGAGTTAGCAGAGGCTACACAGGAATAATAGTAGAAAACTACTTTCCTAACTCCCAAAATGCAATCGCACTAGCAGCTGCTACATTTAAAGAGTCTACCCCATGTGACATAGGAATTTTTACCGTATAATCACAGGCGGCTAGGGTAGAGTCTTGTAAGCCTTCTCCTTCTGTTCCAAGGATAATGGCAAGTTTTTCTTCTTGAGCAAGTTTAGGATCATCGATAGAGATAGAATCATCGCGCAGAGCAAAAGCCACGGTTTTAAAGCCGTGGTTTTTTAATTCGGTGATATAACTTTCGGCAGAATTATCAGATGGTCCATGCTCGAAAAATGTCCAAGGTGCCTGGAATACAGTTCCCATGCTAACACGAGCTGCTCGACGATATAAGGGATTGCTACAAGCAGGGGTAAGAAGGATTGCATCCATATTTAAAGCAGCTGCAGAACGGAAGATTGCCCCTACATTCGTTGGGTTTACGACATCCTCCATAACAGCGATGCGACGAGCGTTTTCTATTAATTCTTCTACACTTGGCAAAGTGTTGCGTTTCATACAGCAGAGCATACCGCGGGTTAAGTTAAAACCGGTTAGCTGTGAAAGAGTAGCATAGTCCGCAGTGTAGATAGGAAGATTCTCACATAAATCATTACATCGTTCTATAATTCCTAAAACTTCATCTTTGATTTCTTTATCTTCCACCAAAATTGAAATAGGAGTATAACCAGCATCTAAGGCACGTGTAATGACCTTTGGACTTTCACAAATAAAAAGGCCCAGGTCTGGTTCGTTATAGCGAAGTAGTTGTACTTCGGAAAGACGTGCATAGACATCAAGTTCTGGAATATTTAAGTCGGTAATTTTTATAATGTTTGGCATAATAGACTCCTTTATTCAAATTACTGTAATCATAACATATCAAAAGTTTGGAGAAAAGTATTTAGAATTTTTTCTAAATAGTTATTGACAAATGAAACTATTTAGAATATTATCTAATTAGAAAAAAATCTAAATAGAATCATATAAGATAAATTAGTGAGGTGAGTATATGTCTTTTGCAGAAACATTTAAAGCGTTGTCAGATCCAGTACGTAGAGATATCCTGCAGTTATTAAAAAGCGGATCTATGTCGGCAGGAGATATTGGTAGTCATTTTGATATGACTGGTGCGACAGTATCGTACCATTTAAAGATACTTAAAAAAGCAGATTTAATCTGGGAAAAGAAAGAAAAGAATTTTATCTTTTATGAGTTAAATACATCTGTATTAGAAGAGATTATGTTATGGATTTCAGATTTGAAGGGAGAAAATGACGATGATAAAAAAGAATCTTAAAACAATGATTATTACAAGTATTATTATATTAGCTCCAATCGTAGTTGGTTTGATTTTGTGGGATATATTGCCAACTGAAATGGCAACACATTTTGCGGAAAATGGGGAACCAAATGGCTGGTCTTCAAAAGAATTTGCAGTATTTGGTATGCCATTATTTTTATTAGCAGTACATTGGTTTTGTGCTTTCTTTACAGGGGTAGACCCTAAAAAAGAAAATATTTCAAATAAAATGTTGACGTTGGTACTATGGATATGTCCGGTAGTCGCAATCTTTGGATGTGGTAGCACTTATATGTATGCAATTGATAATTCGATTAATACTACAGTGATTGGCATGATGATGCTTGGATGTATCTTTTTAGTAATAGGAAACTATATGCCAAAGATGAAGCAGAGCTATACTTTGGGGATTAAGTTACCATGGACTTTATATAGCGAAGAAAACTGGAATCGTACCCACAGACTTGCTGGTGGACTATGGATGATTGCTGGTGTTTTTGTGATTATTAGTGGATTTATAGAACAGTTTTGGCTGGTGTTTGTGGCACTTCTTGTAGCAGTGTTGGTTCCTACTGTATATTCTTACATGCTTTATAAAAAAGGAGTATAAATATGAATAAGAAAAGATTAACTATTTTTCTAGTGCTAACATTTGTAGCAACGTGGTTATACTGCTTGATTTTTGTTTATCCTAGAGCAAATGCAGTTAGTGCAGAAGAAGTTTCGACTTTGCAACTTTTTACTGCAGTAACCATGTTTATCCCTGCAATATGTGTTATTATTACTCGTTTGATTACCAGAGAAGGTTTTCATAATAGTATGATAAAACCAAATTTTAAGGGGAACATTAAAACCTATTTGTTAGCATATTTTGGGCCCTCCATTTTAACTTTAATTGGAGCAATTGTGTATTTTTTAATTTTCCCAAAACAGTTTGATATTAATTGTGGCTATTTAGCGGAAACTTATAAAGCCATGGGGGTCGATATAGGACTTACTGCATTGCCCCTAAATATGTTGATGCTTTCCCAAGGCATCACAGCCATATTATTTGGTCCGATTGTGAATTTTGTAACCTGTTTTGGAGAGGAATGGGCATGGAGAGGTTATATGGTGCCTAAGATGGCAGAGAATATGAAGCCGCTTCCAATGCTTTTGGTTTCAGGTGTCATTTGGGGACTTTGGCATGCACCTCTTACGGTTGTAGGACATAATTATGGCATGGGTTACTGGGGATATCCATTTACTGGAATTCTTGTAATGTGCTTGTTCTGTACAGTAATTGGAGTTTTTATGTCCTACATTACTTTAAGAACCCAGAGTTGTATTCCTGCCGTATTGGCACATGGAGCAATAAACGCGTTTGCATCAATTGGTATTTATTTTACAGTCGACGGTGGTAATCCATTTGTGGGACCAGCACCAACAGGTGTAATTGGAATGATTGCATTTATCGTGTTAGATGTTTTCTTAATAAAAACCATGTTGAATAAGCAAGAGACTGTATAGAGGTGGAAAATGAAAAATCATAAAAAGAAAATGATAGCACCGATAGTAGTTACCATTATTTTAATATTGTATTATGTTGTTTACTTTGGCATTATAGCCGCTTTGTTAGATGGAATTGTGAAATATGCATTGGGAATAATTCCAATTATATTTGGTGCTATAATGATCAAAGTTTGCATAGAAAGAGTAAATGAAATCAAAGGAGGAGAAGAAGATGATCTTAGTAAATACTGATTACATAACTGGAAAAGAATTAGAAATGTTATCTATTGTGAAAGGAAGTACCATTCATTCGAAACATATAGGAAGTGATATTACTCAAAGTTTTAAAACATTGGTAGGTGGCGAACTTAAATCATATAACGAAATGATGAACGAAGCGAGAGCGATTGCTACTAAGAGAATGGTGGAAGAGGCAGAAGCACTTGGTGCAGATGCGATCGTAAATATTCGTTATGCCTCATCTGCGATTATGCAGGGTGCGGCAGAAGTTATAGCATATGGTACCGCTGTAAAATTTGTAAACTAAAGAATCGTATTTTATAACACTCTCATTTTGAGAGTGTTATTTTTATTGGCAAAAAGGCTAGCATTTCAATAGACTTTTCGGTATGATAAAAGAATATTATGTTCAAAGGAAAGTTAGATTAGATTTAAAATGGAAAAAGAAATCTTAAAAAGTGAATTACAACATTTAGAAAAAGTAAAAGAACATATAGAAGTGCAACTTCGCGAAGAGACAGTAAGCCGTGATACACAACAGGACGATTTAATTCAAAAACGTCGTGAGATGTGGGAGGAGTGTGCCCATGGAGTCAATGATTTTGATGATATCGTTAGTATGAATGCATATGACGAGACCGTAAGAGAAAAGTATGGGCATTTTGTGCGAAAAGAAGAAGAGGTTCGTCAGTTATCGTATCTGAAGGAAACTCCTTATTTTGGACGCATAGATTTTCTCGAAGATGGAGAACGTTTTGCAGAAGAAATTTATATTGGAAGATATGGTTTTCGTAATAAGAAGACGCGCGAATATGAGATATACGATTGGCGTACGCCGATTGCATCCATGTTTTATGACAGTGGAATTGGTAAGACGAAGTATCAATGTCCTGTAGGTGAGATTCATGGGGAATTGACCTGCAAACGTCAGTATAAGATAGAAGATGGCGAGTTAAAGTATTGCTATGATACCAATGTTGCTGTTCAGGATGACGTATTAGAAGAAGTATTAGCTGAAAATACTGACAAAGTTCTTCGTGTTATTATTGACACGATTACAAGAGAACAGAATCAGGCGATTCGTCAGCCACATGCTTTAAATATGCTCGTTACAGGACCTGCGGGTAGTGGGAAAACGAGTGTAGGTATGCATCGTCTGGCATATCTTTTATATCATAACCGTGAGAATTTAAGTTCTGAGAAAATCGTAGTATTGTCACGTAACCAGATTTTCTCTTCTTATGTCTCAGAGATTTTACCAGAGCTTGGGGAAGAAAATGTTAATGATGTGATGTTTGATTCCTTGGTTAATCGTGGGATATCAAAAGAGTATAAGAAAAGAGATTATTATGAGCAGGTAGAGTACTTGCTAAAGCATAAAGATGGCGGTTTACGAAGTGCGGCTATTGCGCTTAAGTATTCCGAAGATTTTATTGCTTATATAAAAGAGAATGTTCATCTATATCGAGAAAAACATACAGATTTTGATACGGTACTAGGATTTTATTTGTATCTTTTAAAGAAGTATACAAAAGAAAAACAGCCAGAGATTTATCACTATACAAAAAATCAGGTGCATCGTGGAAAAATAAACTATGAAGATATGCTGGTAGTAAGTTTCATCCGTATTTTACTTGGTGCCATTAAACCTATGTCAGAGATTAGTCATGTGGTGGTGGATGAAGCACAGGATTATAATTTACTGCAATTAACGATTATTCGTACACTGTATCCGAAGGCACATTTTACAATTTTAGCGGATGCAAATCAGGCGATTCATCCACTTACATCTATGACAGATATGCAGAAGATGGCAGAGATTTTTAGCACGCAGATGGGAATTAAAAGAGTAGAACTTAGCAAGAGTTATCGTTCTACAGCACCAATCAACGAATTTGCGTTTGATATTATAGGAATTCATAATCCAGATTTGTATGTAGAGCGTGATGGTAAAACGCCAGAGATACGTGTTGTAAAAAATCATAAGCAGGAAGTTATGAAACTTTTACAGGAAATACCAGAAGACAAATCAGTAGCTATTTTGACTGCGGATTTGGATAGTGCTCGTATCGTACAACAAAAAATGGGACATCAAGTGGCAAAGTCAGAGCGTCCAATTCAATATTTATTAAAAGCAAACCAGTATTTAGAAGAGAAGATAGTTGCGATGCCAATTATGCTTGCTAAGGGATTGGAATTTGATGTGGTTATCGTTTGGGACGACAGAGATGAAGCGTACTGGGAAGAGAATAAGAATCTGAAATATTTGATGTGTACTAGAGCACTGCATGAGTTATATTTTGTAGCAGAAGAGGCAGATAGCAATTAAGTTATCTGTCTTTTTTAATATTTAGTTGACTCTCACGTTACGTTATAGTTTATGATATACTTAACACGAGAGGAGGTAGTCATGAGAACAGTAAACGAAGTAAGTAAATTAACGGGAATCAGTGTGCGCACACTACATCATTATGATGAAATAGGCTTGTTGAAACCGACTTCTGTTACAGATGCGGGATATCGTTTGTACGACGATTCAGCCTTAGAACGTCTGCAGCATATTTTGCTTTTTAAAGAATTGCAGTTTCCTTTGAAGGATATCAAAGACATTCTGGACAGTAGCGATTTTGATAGAAATAAAGCATTGGAACAGCAAATAGAGCTTTTGACTATGAAAAAGGAGCATCTGGAAAACTTGATATTATTTGCTCGTGGAATAAAATTGTTAGGAGTAAGATATATGGATTTTAGTGCATTTGATACGAAAAAAATGGATGAGTATGCGGCTCGGGCGAAAGAATCCTGGGGAAAGACAGAGGCATATAAAGAATTTGAGGAAAAGCAAAAGAACTGGACAGAAGAAACTGAAAAGAATATGGCAGTTGAGGTGATGTCCTTATTTTCAGAATTTGGTGAGATGAAAGACTTAGACCCAGCAGACGAAAAAGTGCAAGCACAGGTTAAGAAACTACAGGAGTTTTTTACAGAGAATTTTTACAACTGTACTCCAGAGATTCTAAGTGGACTTGGACGCATGTATGCTGGCGGTGGTGAATTTACCGAGAATATTGATCGTGTTGGCGGTGAAGGAACTGCAGAGTTTACAAATAAGGCAATCGAGATTTATTGTAAGTAATTATTAATATAAATAAACCAGGGAAGTCGATGATGACCGACAACCCTGGTTTGTTTTTACTTCTCTTTTTTACCTAAGAAGAATTTCTTTACCTTTGCAATACGTTCTCTGGATATCAGCATATTTACTGCAATGCCGATGATTACACCTATTGCGGTGTCAAAAATACGGTTCAGAGGATAACTGATGTAAGCATCTACAGGCGTATTAAATAAAATAATACAAAGTACAACGCCTGCAGGCTGGATAGCGCCAGGAATTACAAAGAACTGACACACCAATACCATTAAGAGAATGCCTACGAATAAAAGCTCAAACAGCATGAAACGGAAATTGCTGGTTGGTTCTGGATAATACTGTACATAAATGAAGAAAAGTCCCATACCAATCAGACCGCCAATGATGGTTCCAAATAAACGGTTTCCACCGCTGCGTTTGGAATCTTTAAAATCACTTCCCATACCAAAAATAGCACCGATACATGCAAAGGTAGGGTTACGATCGAAGAAAGCGTATAAAAGTGCACATAAAGTTGCTGCAATAGCAGTCTTAATGTTTCGCATACCTACATGAAAACGGAAATGTTTTGCCACCTTGTGATCAGATTTTCTAACATCTTCTATTTTTTCAAGGGCTTTGTAATCTATATCTAATTCATCATCTTCAAAAAAGTTGTCATTTAATTTTTCCATGATTTCCTCCAAATAGAAAGTGCTGTAAATTGCTAGGTTTATTATACATGATATTTTTCAATGGGAAAAGATACATAAATAGTGAATTTATGTATAAAAAGTGATACAATGTTTCTATATATGCAGAACTATAAAGGTAGGTGAAAACTATGGCTATTATAGGAATTGATTTAGGAACAACAAACTCATTGGGAGCGGTATATCGCAATAATCAGGTAGAGTTGATTCCAAACCGTTTTGGTTCTTTTTTGACACCAAGTGCGGTAAGTATTGATGAAGGTAAAATTCTGGTGGGACAGATTGCAAAAGAACGTCTGGTATCTCACCCTGAGCTTTCTGCGGCTTCTTTTAAAAAGGATATGGGAACCAAGCAGAAATATAAATTAGGTGATAAAGAATTATCGCCAGAGGAACTTAGTAGTTTTGTTATTCGTTCTATTGTAGATGATGCAAGGGAATATTTACAGGAAGAAATCGAGGAGGTTATTGTTTCGGTGCCTGCATATTTCCATGATAAACAGCGTGTTGCCACTAAGAAGGCTGGGGTGCTCGCAGGAGTTCCTGTAAAACGTATTATCAACGAGCCTAGTGCTGCTGCTATGGCATCTTATTTCGAGACAGGAAAAGAACAGTTATTCCTGGTATTTGACTTTGGTGGTGGAACTTTGGACGTATCTATCGTTGAATGTTTTGATACTATGGTTGAAATCATTTCTGTAGCTGGGGATAACCGTTTAGGTGGAGATAATTTCCATGATATTATGTCATCTAATTTTATTAAGGAACATGGATTAGATGAGAAAAAGGTAACAGATAAAGAGCGCGCGATTTTGCTTCGTAAAGCAGAGGAGTGTAAACGTGCACTTACTACAGAAGAAACTGCAAATATGACTGCAATTGTTGGTGGTCAGACATATACCAGTGTATATACAAACCAACGTCTGTTGGATGAAAGCGGTTTGCTTTTGGCAAGAATTAAAGATGTACTGGCACATGCTCTTCGTGACGGAGGTGTTTCGGTAAGCGAAATCGATGCGGTTGTTATGGTAGGTGGTTCTAGTAAAATGCCGCTGATCCAGTCTTATTTACAGCATTTGATGAAGACTACTCCATTTGTTACAGATAATTGTGACGAGATGATTGTACGTGGGCTTGGCTTAGTGTGTGCAGTAAAAGCACGTAATGAAGAGGTAAAAGATTATGTGCTGACAGATATCTGTCCATTTACTTTGGGAACAGGAACGCTTAATGAGACTGATCCAGAAAATCCTTATATGTGTGCAATCATTCCAAGGAATACAGTTTTACCATGTTCTATTGTGAAGAGACTTTATACAGTCCGAGATAATCAGACGCATGTGGGCATTGATATTGCACAGGGCGAACATGCATATGTAAAAGATAATGTAATCTTAGATGAAATCAAAGTTACTGTACCAAGAAATAAAAAGGGTGAAGAGTCTGTAGATGTAAGATATACGTATGATATAAATGGTATTTTGGTAGTAGATGTAACGGTGGTTTCGACTGGGAAAACTCATACTAAAGTAGTTTCAGAGGAAATGAGTGAAAAAGAAATTGAGAGCAAGATGAAAGAACTTGAAGCACTCAAGGTACATCCTAAAGATGTGGACGAAAACCGACTCATTATGGAACGTTTACATGCAGCGTATGAAAGTGCTTCTCTCGACATGAAGGAATATGTTTTGAATTATATCAGACAGTTTGAAGCAATATTGGAAACCCAGAACTCTCGTCGCATTAAGAAGGCTAGACAGCATTTAGAACTTATTATTCCACAGTTTGAAGATTTTGATCCATTCGCATCAGCATTCGAATTTGATGATTTAGAAGATGAAGATGATATTTTTGGCGATGAGGATGAAAATCAAGATGAAAATTTTGAAGAAGATAACCGATTTGTCTTTGAAAATGGAGAAAAGAAATGGACAAGTTAACAGCATATCAAATATTAGGTTTACATAGTGCTGCTTCTACAGAAGAAGTGAAAGAGGCATATGCCAAACTATCAAAAGAATATCATCCAGAAGAGAATCCAGAAGAGTTTCAGCAGATACATGAGGCGTATGTAACACTTACTCGTGGGGGACGTCGTGCGAATCGTACAATGGTGGTTGAATCTTCGCCTATTGAAAAGAAAACGACAGCTGAAGTAAAAGAAAGTGATTTAGTTTTCCGAAACATTCAGCAGACACAAAATTCGGTAAAAGAAGAAATCGAGGAAGAACAGACTCCAGAGTTGGCTTTTGGAAGAAGTTTAAAAGAGGCTGAAAAAGGACAAGAAGAAGCGGAAGAAGGACAGACACAGTTTGATTTTGATTCTAGCATTCAGCAGGCACAGAAAAGTGAAGAAGAACAGTTCCTATTGAATATACAGAAATGTGTTGGAGAATTAGAAACACTGTTTGCTTTACCAAATTGTAAT
>JAZURS010000036.1:0-11207 GCA_045606325.1 Agathobacter sp. | reverse complement strand
GAAAACTCTTCCGAAGATTCGTTTTCCAGTGCTTCGTTCGACTTGCATGTGTTAAGCACGCCGCCAGCGTTCATCCTGAGCCAGGATCAAACTCTCATGTTGAAATGTTTGTTTCCTCTCAGAACTCACTTCTGGCTTTTTGTTTTCTAAAAAGCAAAGGTTCGTTCCGTTAGCAACTTTATGTTGCTTTTTACTGTTTCTAAGGTTTGGCATCTCTGCCAGTTCTTAGAATGAAAATTCATTGAATTTTCAGGGTTGTTTCACTGTTTAATTATCAAGGTTCATTTTCGCTGTTCTCACAAGCGACTTGTTTAGTTTAACACACTCTCAATTCTTTGTCAAGCACTTTTTTCACATTTTTTTAAAAGATTTTTACAAACTTGCAACATCGAATTGTTTGAATTGTTTTAAACATTCGCTCATTTCAAACAGCTTGCTTATCTTACCACAGTGTTTGTGGTTTGTCAACACCTAATTTTAAATATTTTTAAAATTTGATATTGAACGGAGATGGAGGGATTTGAACCCTCGCGCCGGTCGCCCGACCTACACCCTTAGCAGGGGCGCCTCTTCAGCCACTTGAGTACATCTCCTTGCCTGAAAACTCGCTACCAAGGTATTCGATTTTCATCGCTACACCTGTATTTCTACGCGTGTGCATTGATTAGTTTATCAAAGAAAGTGGTTTCTGTCAACGTTTTTTTTGTATTTTTTGAAAATAATTTTCCGAATTGTTTATATAGTAGATACAATTACTTTTTATACAATATCTTGTGTCCTTCTATAATGTCTCTATCAGATTTCTACATGAAACTATTCGGAATAAAACTTTTCCTTGTGTTCATTCATTGGATGAGGTTCTTCCTAATCTTCGGACTTGGCATACTACATTATATAATCTTTCCTTTTTTACACAATCCTATTCTTATGTTTCGAATCTCTCTATAATATAGTAATTCTTTTCCCGTAAAGTAAAAGAAGCAGTACCTACTCTCATAAACGGAGAAGATACTGCTTTTTTTAGCGCCCAATCAGTCGCCTTAACTCATACCATTCTTAAAACCCTAAAATGTTTTCATCACATCGTTGAAATAGAAATCACCTTATCATATTTCGCATAATCTTCTACTTTTAGCTTATGCGTTACAACAATTATGGTTTTCTCCGGATCACCTAATATCATTTCTTCTAATTTTTCAGAAAGGTCAGGATCTATAGCAGAGGTATACTCGTCTAAAAGCAAAATAGGTTTCTCTGTGTAAACGGCTCTGGCTATTGAGATGCGTTGCTTTTCTCCCTCGGATAGATTGCCGCTAAATGTCACAACTGTTTCATCTTTCTCAGGCAATTTTTCTGTAACCTTATCTACAAAACATTTTTTTGATACTTCTTTGAACCATTCTAAAGATTTATCGTTTTCTAAACAGATATTGTTATAAACAGTATTGTGAAACAAAAAACTATCTTGTGACACATAAGCAATCATGGACTGTATTTTTTCTCTGCTTAATTGCCTATAGTCTACATTTCCTATGGTTATTGTTCCTTCGCTTGGCTCAATATTTTTTAGTAATAGGTTAAGCAAAGTGGTTTTTCCATTACCACTTTTTCCTATAATGGCATATTTTTTTCCCTGCTCAAAACAAACAGAAAAATCCTTTAATATAGCCTTCTCACCATATGAAAAAAACACATTTTGCAATTCAATAACAAAATTATCATTCGTTTTTGTATATGCCGGGATATTCTCTTCCTTTGCTTCTGTTTCAATTTCATTCATAATATCATAATATTCTTTGCACGCTTTTTTTGATATTTCAGAATTTTCTATCTCCGACAAATATAATAAAATTGTAGTTAAAACCTCATTTATTGCAATTAGTGTTATAATCACATCTGAGTTTTTATCCACCATGCAATATCCCAAAATTAAAATTCCACAGGTCATCATGCATTGAATGGAAAAGAAGATTATATCCGCAAGATTGTATAGGTATTGGTATCGTTGCATTTCCCCGGAAACAGTCTTCACAGTGGAAAGATTCTTTTTCACGAAAAATGCTTCTGCCTGCATTCCTTTTATGACACCTACATGGTTCACGCTTTCTACCACATCCCCATATAACGTTCTTTTGACTTCTTGAATCTTTTTGACCGACTTACGAATTTCTTCCATGATATATGCGCGAATATAGTGATATCCTACAAATAATACCGCTGTAAGCAGCATGAGTGCTCCATTAAAATATCCGATAAATGCGATGGAAGAAATAAGAATGATAACATTTACCGTAATATCCTTCTTTGCACGGAAATATCCTTCCATATAAGGAGCGAAATCTGTAAACAGAGCCAAGTATTCTGTTTTATCTCGTTTACAAAAATGTTTGTAGTCTAATTTTAATATATTCCCATACAGCTTTTTTTTGAGAAACAGACTTACCTTTTTTGTCCACAAATTATTTATCGTTTTACTAAAATAATACACGCTGCCATATAATAAGATATATATCACAATAATGCATATAAACTGATAAATAGCAGGCAGGTTTCCCTTCTGTACTACAAGCAACATTCTTTCAATGATAATTGCTTGTATAAGTCCAAACACGCCCAAGAAGGAGGCCACCAATATAGATAAAAGGGTGGAAATAGGATATTTCTTTAACATTCGTTATCCTCCTTTTCTAAAACACTCACACTACATTCTGTGGATGTTAATCTGTAAATCACATCATATAATTCCGAATGCATCAGTTTGTGAGAAATACATATAACAGAAATTCCCGGATCACTCATAATACGTTTCTCTATCGTCGCTCCATTTTCCCCATCTAACGCTGCAAATGGCTCATCCAAGAGATATATTTTTTTCTTCTGAAACATTCCCCTTGCCAGAGAGATTCTCTGTTTTTGCCCTTTCGATATATTTGCTCCATCCTGTTTTAAATGCTGATGCAGATCTAATCCATCTTTATCCAGATTCATCATCTGAAAAACCGACATTGCATAATCCTGATTCTCCTGCTGATTTCCCAACATAATATTTTCCATTATTGTTCCCTCAAAAATAACAGGATTTTGTTCTACATAACAGATATGCTCAAATATGGAATCCTCCATCAAAGAATCCACTTTTTGTCCGAATAGTTTAATTTCTCCTTTTGAATATTCCTGCTGTTTCATGATAGCCTTAAAAAGCGTAGATTTACCTATCCCACTTTCTCCCAAAAGAAGAATCTTTTCCCCTTTATGTAATGTTAATGAAATATTTTGAAGTATGACTTTTTCTCCATATCCGATTGTGACATCTGTAACTTCTATTGGCGCATTTTCTAAACTCTTAGCAGGAATGCGTTGCAGCTCATCCGCTTGCTTTTCCATATAAGAAAACACTTCTTTTTTTACGCCGGACAATCCAATTACTACTCCATATTCATACATAATGCCATTACTTTTTGCCATTAACTGCGAACATAAGGTTAAGATAGCTGCTATTTCTCCGATAGAAAGACTATTATGATATGCCACAATACAGCTAATAATAAAAATCAAAAAATAAACCACTAAATTTCCAATCACAGCAACGAGTTCAAATCGATTCATGCATTGGTTTTGCAGATATTGACAGTCTTCAAATTCCTTATCATATTGTTGAAACTCACGCTCCGCCATTTCCTGTACTTGATAATTTTGGATTGTGATTTGGCCGCTCAATAATGATAAATCTTCAGCAATCATCTTTTCTCGACATTTCTGCAATTCCTCTTGCTTACGCATAAGGCCACCGGATTGACGCTTTCCAAGAAAAACCAATACTATCGTACATAGTAAACACATGCAACCAACCAAAGGATTACTATACACCACCATCAATAAACACATCACATAAGCAACTATATTTGCAGCTATATGAATAATACCACCATAATAATATCTGGCTACATTTTCTACTTTTGTAACCAGGAAATTTATTTCGTTTTCGCTTTCTGTCTGCTTATGCTCTTTCATTTCTAATTCGAAAAACTTTTTCCAAACTTGAGCGTATAAATCATTTCTTATTAAGCCGATGGACTTTGCCTCCAATACAGCATATATCAAGAAAGCGACCAAAAAAAGCATATAAAAACCTATCACACATTCAATGCTTTCCAAGTTTTTTCTGCCCATCGACAGTTCGTTAATCGCAATCACTTCATAAGAAACCGCTCCTATCAGACAAGCATTTTGCACTAAAATGCTCACAATAATCGGAAGCGCTGTTTTACTGATTTTTTTCCCCACATTATTTTTCATTTCTGTTTTCTCTCTTAATTGAATCATAACGTAATTTGATTAATTCCTTTAAATGATTTTTATATAAAGCACAAACCTTCTTTTCATTTCTATTAAACCGCTGTGCTAATCTCCTTTAAATCATAGTTTTTTTGTACGTACTTTAGCATTGTATTTCATTTCATCTCAGAAAAACATACCAGAATTAGAAAAATTATTTTTCCACTTCTGGTATGTTCAAACCATAAAAATAATGTTATACTTTGTCAAAATACATTTTTGAAAGGACTTAGTTATACCAATGATTTTTAGAAATAAACAATTGTTCATACAGGAAATGTTCCCTGCAATTTTTCTCATACACTGCCAGTTCCTGTTCTGCTTCTGTTACATTTTCCTTTTGTATCAGCTTTTTTATTTTTTCCCTTCTGATATAATCCTGATAATCATCCTCATCCAATACAAATTCATACTCTGATTTTTCTGTTTTCATCCGCTCTAATAATGCTTCAATGACAATATAATCAATCCATCGTTCCCCTGCCTCGATGCGGGACAACGTAGGTATTGAACAGATTCCTTTACAGATTTCCTCCATACTGTAGCCTTTTGCTTCCCGTCAACCATATATTACTTCACATTTCGAGAATATGTCTGTATTATTCTTCTGTGTCTACCACTTCCTCATCATCCACAACTTCTGCATTTTCATCCTGAAGCTGGGCTTCCATCTGCTCGGTGTTCATTGCTTCTTTTACTCTTGCAATGCTTGCCACGCGGATGCCCTTTTCGCTGTCGATGTTGATTAACTTCACACCGGAGGTATTTCTTCCTACGATACTGATATCGCTTACCAGCATTCGGATAATAATTCCTTCATTAGTGATAATCATCATTTCATTTTCAAGGCTTAAAATCTTAGCGCCCACAACATCACCGGTCTTCTCGATAATCTTGTAGCACTTGACACCCTTACCGCCACGGCGCTGTGCAGAGAATTCATTGACATCAGTGAGTTTGCCATAACCAAATTCGGAAGCTACCAGAACGTATTCACCCTGGGATGTTAACTGCATAGATACAACCTCATCACCTTCGGTAAGCGTCATACCGATAACACCCATGGAACTTCTGCCGGTAGCACGGACATCCTGCTCGTTGAAACGAATGCTCATACCATGCTTGGTAATTAACAGAATATCCTTCTGGTTGTTAGTAGCCTTTGCACCAATTAGAACATCATCATCCTTTAAATTAATAGCCTGAATTCCGGTCTTACGGATGTTAGCAAAGTTCTTAATTTTTGTCTTCTTTACAATACCGGACTTGGTTGCCAGGAATAAGTAACGCTCTTCATCAAATTCCTTCAGCGCAATACCGGCAGTTACCTTTTCGCCCGGCTGGAGCTGCAACAGGTTGATGATTGCAGTACCTCTTGCGGTACGGCTTGCCTCCGGAATTTCATACGCCTTGATACGGTATGCACGGCCCTTATTGGTAAGGAACATAATATAATGATGTGTCGTGGTCATAAACATATCTTCGATATAGTCTTCTTCAATGGTCTGCATGCCCTTGATGCCCTTGCCGCCACGGTGCTGTGCCTTGAAGTTATCTACGGTCATACGCTTGATGTAACCAAGATGAGTAATGGCAACTACGGTATTTTCATCCGGAATCAGGTCTTCATCGGTGAAATCGTCCATGTCGATGCCGATGGATGTTCTTCTGTCATCGCCGTACTTATCACGGATAACGCCGATTTCTTCTTTAATTACGCCAAGAAGAACCTTTTCATCGGAAAGAATTAACTTAAACTCGTCAATTTTCTTCATAAGTTCCGCATATTCCTGTTCCAGACGCTCTCTTTCCAAACCGGTAAGTGCGCGGAGACGCATGTCCACGATTGCCTGAGCCTGTGCATCATCCAAACCGAAGTTTTCCATTAACTGTGCCTTTGCTTCCGCAACATTTTTAGCAGCACGAATAATTTTGATAACTTCATCAATGTGGTCTAATGCAATGAGCAGACCCTGTAAAATATGGGCACGTTCTTCTGCCTTGTTTAAATCGTACTTGGTACGTCTGGTAACTACATCCTCCTGATGGCGCAGATATACACTTAACGCATCATATAAATTCAGCACCTTCGGCTCGTTGTCTACCAGTGCCAGCATAATCACACCAAAGGTGTCCTGCAGCTGGGTATGCTTATATAACTGATTTAAAATAACGTTTGGATTGACATCACGACGAAGCTCGATGCAGACACGCATACCACTTCTATCGGATTCATCACGAAGTTCGGTAATACCATCAATCTTCTTTTCTTTTACAAGGTCAGCAATCTTTTCAATAAGACGTGCTTTGTTTACCATATAAGGAAGCTCGGTAACGACAATGCGATTTTTACCGTTTGCCATCGGTTCAATATCGGTTACCGCACGAACCTTGATTTTACCACGTCCGGTACGATATGCCTCGTTGATACCTCTGGTACCGAGAATCGTTGCACCAGTTGGAAAATCAGGACCTTTTACAATGGTCATTAACTCATCAATGGTAGTTTCTTTATCTTCTACTTTATTGTCAATAATGCGAACCACTGCATTGATAACCTCTCTCATATTATGAGGAGGAATGTTGGTTGCCATACCTACCGCAATACCGGAGGTACCGTTTACTAACAGATTTGGAAAACGGGATGGCAGAACCAGCGGTTCTTTTTCTGTTTCATCAAAGTTTGGAATAAAGGTAACAGTGTCCTTGTTGATATCGGACAGCATTTCCATGGAAACCTTACTGAGACGAGCCTCTGTATATCGCATAGCTGCAGCACCGTCACCATCCACGGAACCAAAGTTTCCGTGACCATCCACCAACGGATAACGGGTAGACCAGTCCTGAGCCAGATTTACCAATGCACCGTAAATGGAGCTGTCACCATGTGGATGATATTTACCCATGGTATCACCGACAATACGGGCACACTTACGATGTGGCTTGTCAGGACCGTTGTTTAACTCTATCATTGCGTACAGAATACGTCTCTGTACAGGCTTTAAACCATCTCTTGCATCCGGCAGGGCGCGGGCTACGATAACGGACATCGCATAGTTAACATACGATGTTTCCATCGTTTTCTTTAAGTCAACCTCCTGCACCTTGTCAAAAATATGTTCATCCATACTAATTCTCCTTGTTTCGTCAATGCGGGCAAAATTTTGCTACGCAAAATTCGAATTTATTCTCCTTGTTTATGCGTTGAAATCGAGATTCTGTACGTATTTAGCATTTGCTTCGATAAATTCTCTTCTTGGTTCTACTTCATCACCCATTAAAGTCGTAAAGGTAAGGTCTAATTCAGAAGTAGATTCCTCGTCAATATTCACCTTTAATAAAATTCTCTTTTCCGGATCCATGGTAGTATCCCAAAGCTGCTCCGCATCCATTTCACCAAGACCTTTGTATCGCTGGATCTTGTTATTCTGATCACGGCCGATTTCCACAAGAATTTTATTTAATTCTTCATCACTGTAGGCATACCACACATTTTTATTTTTTTCAACCTTGTAAAGAGGTGGCTGTGCCAGATAAACATAACCCTGACGAATCAGTTCCGGCATAAAACGATATAGGAACGTAAGCATGAGTGTTGCAATGTGGGCACCGTCTACATCGGCATCGGTCATGATGATAATTTTGTGATAACGAAGCTTGCTGATATCAAAATCTTCGCCAATACCGGTACCAAATGCAGTAATCATGGAACGTATTTCCTGGTTGCCGAGGATTCGGTCCAGTCTTGCCTTTTCTACATTTAAGATTTTACCACGCAGAGGAAGGATTGCCTGGGTTGCACGGGACCGGGCCGTCTTTGCGGAACCACCCGCAGAGTCACCCTCTACGATGTAAATTTCACAATTCTTAGGATCTTTATCGGAACAGTCTGCTAACTTGCCCGGTAAACTCATGCCGTCTAATGCAGATTTTCTTCTGGTTAAATCTCTTGCCTTTCTTGCCGCATCACGGGCACGCTGGGCAAGCACTGCTTTTTCGCAGGTTGCTTTTGCAACTGCCGGATTCTGCTCTACAAAGTAACCAAGCTTCTTGCCAACCACTTCTTCCACTACACCTCTGGCCTCACTGTTACCAAGCTTCTGCTTTGTCTGGCCCTCAAACTGAGGCTCAGAAATTTTAACACTGATAATGGCAGTTAATCCTTCACGGATATCTTCACCGGATAAATTTGCCTCGTTGTCCTTTAAGAACTTCTTTTCTCTTGCATAATCATTAAAGATTTTAGTCAGAGCATTCTTAAAACCAACCAGATGGGTACCGCCCTCCGGTGTTGTAATGTTATTTACAAAGCTGTAGCAACCTTCGTTGTAACCGTCATTATGCTGCATGGCAACTTCTACATATACACCATTCTTTTCACCCTCACAGTAAATAACCTCCGGATATAATGCAGACTTGCCCTTATTTAAATATTCTACGTATTCCTTGATTCCACCCTCATAATGGAAGGTCTTTTCTTTTTCCTGGCCTTCTCTTTTATCGCGGAAAATAATTTTGATTCCCTTGGTTAAGAATGCCATTTCACGAAGACGCTGGCGAAGAGTATCATAATCAAATACAGTTTCTTCAAAAATAGTATCATCCGGCATAAACGTAACCGTAGAACCGGTTCTGTCAGAAGTACCAATCTCTTCTAACGCAGTGACAGGCTTTCCCTTTTCATAGCGCTGCTTGTACATCTTACCATCTTTTTCAACCACAACCTCCAGCCAGTTGGAAAGAGCATTAACTACGGAAGCACCTACACCATGAAGACCGCCGGATACCTTGTAGCCTCCACCGCCAAACTTACCGCCGGCATGCAGAATAGTAAAGACTACTTCAACGGTAGAAATACCCTTTTTCTTATTGATTTCTACCGGAATACCACGACCGTTATCAATTACCGTAATAGAATTATCCGGATTGATAGACACATCAATCGTATCACAATATCCTGCCAATGCCTCATCAATGGCATTGTCTACAATTTCGTAAACAAGATGATGAAGACCTCTTGCGGAAGTACTGCCGATATACATACCCGGTCTTTTTCTTACGGCTTCCAGACCTTCCAAAATCTGAATTTGTTCTGCTCCGTATTCGTTGCTCATCTCTAATCCTCCCTAGTGTTTACCATTCCATTCGTTACCTGAAAAATTTGATTGAATCTCTTTCTATCTCCTACAAACTCTTCCAAACCGGTACAGGTAATCATAGTTTGAATACCCTCCATGCTGTTCAAAAGATGGTGCTGGCGTTTTCGGTCCAGCTCTGATAATACATCGTCCAATAAAAGAACCGGATTTTCACCTATTTTTTTGCGAACCAGCTCAATTTCTGCCAGTTTAAGCGACAAAGCTGCCGTTCTTTGCTGTCCTTGGGAACCAAACAGCTTTAAATTTTCCTCGCCGATAAAAAAACTAATATCATCCCGGTGAGGTCCGCATCCAGTGGCTTTTCTGTAAATATCCTGCTCTCTTGACTTTTTTAACTTTACAGCCATGTCCTCTGCAGAAACATTTTTATCATATCCGATAGACAATCTTTCTTTTCCGCCGGAAAGGGTACTATGTATTTCACCTACCAGTTCATTCATTTCCGAAAGAAACTGGGCTCTTCCTTCAATAATTTTGATGCCATACTCGCATAATTGCTGGTCCCAGATATCCAGAGTATCCTGTAAACTGTTATTAAAAGAAATTTGCTTTAGTAAATTATTTCTCTGATTTAAAATTTTATTGTAATTAGACAAATAGTATAAATACAGCTTGTTTAACTGACACAGCTCCAAATCCATGAACCGGCGGCGTTCCCCCGGCCCGTTTTTTATCATGCTTAAATCTTCCGGAGAAAAAAATACCACATTCATGAGTCCAAATAACTCCGTCGATTTACGGATTGGAATTCCATCGATGGCCACACCTTTTGTTTTGTTTTTCTTTAAGTGCATGTCAATACGATGAGGAACTCCTTTTTTCTCCAGATGCATCCGGATGTGTCCTTCTTCTTCTCCAAGCCTGATCATATCACGGTCTTTGCTTCCCTTATGGGACTTGGTAGTACTGCATACATAGATAGACTCCAAAATATTAGTCTTTCCCTGGGCATTGTCGCCATAAAAGATATTGACCTGATCAGACAAGGTCAGATTTAAACTCTCATAATTTCTGAAGTTGTGTAGTTCAATCCGCTTTACTATCATTTTACAATTTTAATTTCTTCACCCCGATAGGAGACTACATCTCCATCGTAGAGTTTTTTACCTCTCTGAAATTCCGTTTCACCATTTACCATAACTTCGCCATTCTGAATGACAATTTTTGCTTCTACGCCGGATTCTACCAAACCTGCAGCTTTTAAAGCCTGGCCAAGTTTAATATAATCTTCCCATAATGCTATAACTTCCATAATAACTCTCCTATTAATTTTATCTAACCACACCTAAGTTTACCGGTAAGATAAGGTAAATGTAGCTTTCCTCTGCATTCTTGATAAAGCAAGGAGCCTTTGGATTTGTCATGTATAACGTAACCTCTTCATCATCAATAACACGTAATGCTTCGATAAAGAATTTTGGATTGAAACCGATTAACAGGTTCTTACCATCCTTTATAATTTCCATTTCTTCGTTCATGGAACCAATGGAAGAATTGACACGAAGCTCCATGGCACTTTCTGTAATACCAAGAATAATCGGCTTCTTTTCGGACTCCTTAATTAACAAAGTCGCTCTGTCAATACACTCTAAAAATACTTTACGATTCACAGTAAACTTGGTTTCATAGTCACCGGATAACATCTGATTAATCTTGTAATATTCACCTTCAATTAATCTGGAAAGAACAATAGTATTGTCAAACTCAAATAAA
>JAZURS010000035.1:0-7897 GCA_045606325.1 Agathobacter sp. | reverse complement strand
ACAAACTATTTTCTTAAGCCTAATCTTTCGATTAATGAACGATATCTTTCGATGTCGATTTCTTTTAAGTAAGCAAGTAAGCCTTTTCTCTGACCGATCATCTTTAACATACCTCTTCTTGAGTGATGATCCTTTGGATTAGCTTTTAAGTGCTCTGTTAATTCCTTAATTCTAGCTGTAAGGATAGCAATCTGTACTTCTGGTGAACCAGTGTCGTTTGCTCCTCTACCATATTCAGCGATAATAGCCTGTTTCTTGTCTTTTGCGATCATGATATGATCCTCCTTTAATATATTTTAATCGCCCTTATAAATTGATGGATACTCAGCAGCGGTCGGAGTGTCCGTCCACCGAGCATGGGCTAACCATACCTGAATAATATATCACACAAACTCTGTATTGTAAACACTAATTTTATGGTAAATATGAAACAATACAGATTGGTGTACGATAAAATGCATTCGAGATTTTAATACCATCTCTTGAGTTTGCAGCATGAACAATCTGACCATTTCCAATGTAAATTGCAACATGGTCAATTCTTCCACTTCCGTAGAAAATTAAATCACCTGGTTTAATTTCACTTCTGCTGATTTTTCTACCATGTCCTGGCTGTGAACCAGAATGATGTGGTAATGAAACACCATATTTCTGGTAAATCTTCATCGTAAATCCTGAACAGTCAACACCATTTGTAAGGCTTGTACCACCCCATACATAACGGTTTCCAACAAACTGTAATGCATAGTTAACAAGATCAACACGTGTGTCTGAAACACCATTACCATAGTATAATTCTTTTAAAGTATTTCCAGTTTTTAATTTTACAGCTACATCCACATAATCAGCAGATACATAGCCCTGTGTATTATCTACTTCTACCTTTACCCAGCCATCTAACACTTCAATAACTGCGATTTCTTCATCTTTATTTACTGTAGAAATAGTTTCTGAATCAGTAGATGCTTCTGCACGCAAACGAAGAACTTCTGTAGTTACAGTTGCCATTTCTCTTGCTTCTGTCTGAGCAATCGCAAGTGCTTCTTCACCTGTAATGATATAATCAACGCTCACGTATCCTTCTGCATTACCAGTTTTTACTTTATAAAAGCCATTTTCTTCGCCAAGGATTTCACAAGCAGCATAATTTGTCATCTTACCAACAACCTTAGCGCTTTTATCTGCTGCTTCACGAATATTTAAATTTCCATCTACAACTGCTAGTCCAAGATTTGTATAACCAAAGGTGTCATACTTCATTCCCTGTCCAACAACTGCATTTTCTACACTAACAACCCCAACAGCTTCATCTACAGCACCATTTGCACCAGCTGTAATAGTATTACCGCCGTTACCAATAGCTGCATTTGCACCAGCTGATGACTGGATTCCATAGATATCTTTTTGAATCATGTTCTTATTAGAAAAATCAAAAGATACCGCTGATAAACCAAGTACCATAGCAAAAACAAGTACACCTGAAACTCCTGTTAAAGTTTTTTTATCGAAATTCATAATTTTCCTCCATAATTGCGCCTGTGACTACACACATCGTTGTGAGTATAACAGTAATTTTTTACATTGTCAACACAATTATGTAATATTTTTGTAATATTTCCTCGCAACCTGAATATCTGACTCCATTTGAGCCTTTAATTCTTCTATAGAATTAAACTTCATTTCGGGTCTAATGAACTCAAGAAATGACACGACGATTTTTTGTCCATATAAATCTTGATTAAAATCATCAATATATGTTTCAACTCCTACAATACGTTCATTAGAAACAGTGGGTTTAAATCCTACATTTGTTACTCCCATATAATTTTTACCCTCTACAAGTACTTCTGTTACATATACTCCATTTGGAGGAAGAAGTTTATTTTCAGGTAATATCATATTAATAGTAGGCATTCCAATACGACGTCCTAGTTTTTTACCATGAAGAATTTCACTTTTAATAAAATAGTTATATCCTAAAAGTTCATTTGCTTTTCGTATATTTCCATCAGCAATTTTTTCTCGCACGTAAGTACTGCTGATATCTCTATTGCTATCTTTTAGTTTGTCTAAAACTATTGTTTTATATCCATACTCTTCTTCATACTCCTGTAAGGTATGGTAATCACCTGCACGCTTATATCCAAATCGAAAATCATCTCCAACGACAACAAACTTCATATGAATAGATTTTGCTATCCATTCGATAAACGCTTTAGGTTCCATTGCCATAACTTCAGATGTAAAAGGACATTCTATCAGATAATCAATCCCTTGTTTTTCGAAAATATATTGCTTTTCATCATTTGTAGTAAGAACATTGGCAATAATTTCTTCGACACGATTTCTTGGAGGCATATCAAAGGTAAATGCCACAGAAGCAACTTGGTACTTCTTGCTGTATTCTAATACAGTATTCATTAAAAGTTCATGCCCTCTATGCAATCCATCAAATTTGCCTAAGGTTACTGCCGTTGGTTCTTCTATATTAAAATCAAGTGTTTTTGTAATATATTTCATATCTATTTCCACTTATTCCATAAATAGTTTTACGGGCTTATATTCCTTGCTCGCATTCAAATAAGTATAAATACCAATAAATTTATGTTTATAATCATAGAGACGTACACTTTCCTGCATTTTCTCATCCGTAAAATCAGAAATAAATTCTACAGGAATACGATTCCCATTTAGCACGAGTTTCTGTACATCTTCCATAGTAGTAACAGCCTCATACTTGCGGAAAACTTCATCAATTGGCTCTATAAAATCCCAGTCACTTATTGGTTTCTCATCTATAAACTGCTGTAATTCAGATAAGGTATATGCTTTATCTAAGGTAAACTTATCAACTTTGGTACGCAATAAGGATTTCATACAACCAAAACAACCTAATTTTTTTCCAATATCATCACACAAAGTTCTAATATATGTTCCTTTTGAACAAGAAACTGTCATTTCCACCTCTGGTAATGCAATACGTGTGATTTCAATACTATGAATTTTCACTGGTCTTGCTTTACGCTCAACCGTAATTCCCTTTCTTGCCAAATCACACAGTTTTTGTCCATTTACTTTAAGTGCAGAATACATAGGTGGTACTTGTTCATACTCTCCAACAAAGGAAAGTATCACTTCTTTCACTTCATCTTCACTCATATTTACAATACCAGTGTTTAAGACTTCACCCGAGATGTCTTGTGTATCCGTTTCCTGACCCAAAAGCAAAACCGCCTTGTATTCCTTATCTTTATCTGTAAGCAAATCACATACCTTTGTTGCTTTCCCAAGACAAACAGGAAGTACACCTTCCGCATCAGGATCAAGTGTACCAGTATGTCCTATTTTCTTCTGATGAAACATCCCTCTCATCTTTGCAACTACATCAAAGGAAGTAAAACCTTTTTCCTTATAAACATTAATTATTCCGTTTATCATAAACGTTCCTTAATTTCTTTTATAATTCTATCAATAACTTCGTCAATTTCGCCAAAGATATTGCATCCAGCAGCCTTTACATGTCCGCCACCACCAAATACTTGAGCAATTTCGGCAACATTCACATCTCCGGTTACACGGAAACTTGCTTTATAGCTTCCATCTTCACTTTCATATAGAAAAACTGCGACTTCTGTTCCTTTTGTAACACGAAGTTGATTTACAATACCGTCTAAATCTTTGGTCGAACAATGAAACTCTTTCAAATTATCCTTTGTAAGATAAGTAACAATTACCTTTCCATCTAAATAGAGTTTGCTATTTAACAAAGCATATCCCAAAATACGATTCTGATCATATGTTTTTAAATAGAAAGTATCTGTTACAATCTTTGGATAATCAATGCCTTTTTCCATTAAAATTCCGGCATTATTCATAGTTTGGGCAGATGTACAAGAATACTGGAACACTCCAGTGTCATGTACCATACCGGTATACAGACACTCTGCAATTTCCTTTGTAATCTTATCTTCATCCATAGCATTAAATACCAGTTCACAGGTTGAGCTAGCATCAGGAATAATATAATTATCCTCAGCAAACGCCTGATTACTTACATGATGGTCAATACAAAGGGTATGTTTTGCTGCATCGTAATATTTGGCTGTAGGTCCCAAACGGCCTTTGTCTCCACAATCTAATACGATAAACAAATCAAAACTCTTGTCTTCTTCGAAGTTATGACATATTTTATCTGCATTTTTCAAAAAAGAAAACACATCTGGAAACGCTTCTAAATATAATTCCACCTGAACATCTGGATAATAGGTAGAAATATAATTATATACAGCTAAAGTAGAACCTACACAGTCTCCATCAGGACGTACATGTCCTGAAATCCCTACAGATGTGATTCCTTTTAATTTATCATCTAAACGAATCATTTTATTCCTCTTCTTCTTCGTTCTCTCCACGATCATGTTTTGTTACTTCATCAATCTTTTTGGACATAGCAATACCATATTCAATTGACTGATCTAAAACAAAAGTAATCTGTGGTGTATTACGAAGATTAATGGATTTTGCAAGTGCTCTGCGGATAAATCCTTCTGCACTACGAAGACCAGCAATCGTATCCTGCTGAGCCTTTTCATTTCCGAGAACACTAATATAAGCTTTTGCAGTTTTGAGGTCAGGTGCGACCTCAACTGCAACAACGCTTGTCATTGGATGAATACGTGGATCTTTGATTTCACCACGAATAATATTAGATAATTCTCGCATTACTTCTTCGTTAACACGAATGTTTTTAATACTATTTTTTCTCATACAATATTCCTTTATTTACGTGGTACTTCTACCATCTTATAAGCTTCTACAATATCGAGTTCCTGAATATCGCTAAATCCGTCAAATACAAGACCACATTCATAGCCTGTACGTACTTCTTTAACATCATCCTTAAATCTCTTAAGAGAACCTAAATCACCTTCATGAATAAGTTCACCTTCACGTGTAATACGAACTTTACATCCTCTTTCAATTGTACCATCAAGGACATAAGAACCAGCAATATTACCAACACCAGAAGCCTTGAAAATCTGACGAATTTCTGCATGACCAAGAATTTTTTCTTCAAATACAGGATCAAGCATACCTTTCATAGCTGCTTCAACATCTTCAATCGCCTGGTAAATAACTTTATAAAGTCTTACGTCTACACCTTCATTATCTGCTGTAGCTTTTGCCATTGGGTCAAGACGAACGTTGAAACCAATGATAATTGCATTAGATGCAGATGCAAGTGTTACGTCTGTTTCATTAATCGCACCAACACCACCATGAATAACTTTTACCATAACTTCTTCGTTTGTAAGTTTAGTAAGAGACTGTTTTACAGCTTCTACAGAACCCTGAACGTCTGCTTTTACGATGATGTTAAGTTCTTTCATATTACCAGACTGAATCTGTGAGAATAAATCATCAAGAGACATTCTAGCTTTTGTTTCTTCAAGAAGTCTATTCTTTTCTTCAGCAATATAAGTTTCAGCAAATGATTTTGCTTCTTTTTCATTATCAGTATTTACAAAAGTTTCACCAGCAACTGGTACACTATTAAGACCGAGGATTTCTACAGGTGTAGAAGGTCCTGCTTCTTTTACTCTGCGTCCATTATCATCAATCATGGCACGAACTTTACCATAGCTACTACCGCAAGCAATAGGATCACCTACACGAAGAGTTCCCTTCTGTACGAGCACTGTTGCAACAGCACCACGTCCTTTATCAAGCTGAGCTTCGATAACAAGACCACGTGCTTTACGTTTTGGATTTGCTTTTAATTCCATTACTTCAGCTGTAAGAAGAACCATTTCAAGAAGGTTTTCGATACCTTCCTTAGTATGTGCAGAAACTGGACAGAAAATAGTACTTCCACCCCAATCTTCTGGAATCAATTGATGATCTGAAAGTTCCTGTTTTACTCTATCAATATTTGCAGTTGGCTTATCAATTTTGTTAATTGCAACGATAATTTCTACACCAGCTGCCTTTGCATGGTTGATAGCTTCAATCGTCTGAGGCATTACACCGTCATCCGCAGCTACTACCAAGATAGCAATATCTGTAGAATTTGCACCACGCATACGCATTGCTGTAAACGCTTCATGACCTGGAGTGTCAAGGAATGTAATATTCTGATCGTTGATTGATACTACTGAAGCACCGATATGCTGTGTAATACCACCTGCTTCTCTTGCTGTAACCTTTGTTGAACGGATTGCATCAAGAAGAGAAGTTTTACCGTGGTCTACGTGACCCATTACACAAACAACTGGTGGACGAGCTACCATATCTGCTTCGTTTTCTTCATCCTCTTTAAGAAGTTCTGCAATAACATCTACCTTTTCTTCCTGTTCACAGATAAAGTTGTATTCTAATGCAAGTTCTTCTGCCTCTTCGAAAGAAATATCATGGTTCATTGTAACCATCTGACCCTTCATAAATAAATTCTTGATGATTACAGATGGCTGAAGTTTCATTGCATCTGCTAATTCTTTGATTGTCATTTTTTCAGGAAGTGTAATTGTTTTAATTTCGTTTGGATCTTCCTTTGGTTTCTGTGGCTGTGGCTGATGTTTCTTCTTGCCGCCATTCTTTTCTAAGTTAATAAAGTTTTCCTGTTTTTTACCTAATTTATCGTGATCTTGACGTCTGTTATTGTTATTACGACGATCATTACCACGTTCGCGACTTTCTTTGCCACGTACATCATCTGAAGCAACAGCAGAATCCTTGTTAAACTTATCCATATCGCGATCAAAACGAGTTTTTCCACCCTGTGGACGTTCACCTCTTACTGGTCTGTCTCCCTGTGGACGTTCGCCTCTTACTGGTCTATCTCCCTGTGGACGTTCGCCTCTTGCTGGTCTGTCTCCCTGTGGACGTTCATTTCTTACTGGTCTATCTCCCTGTGGACGTTCACCTCTTACTGGTCTATCTCCCTGTGGACGTTCATTTCTTACAGGTCTTTCTACCTGTGCTACATCCTTCTGAGGAGCACTTGTCATTACAAGCTCATCCTGGTTTGGTGTTCTTTCACTAATAGGACGCATTGCACGTTCTCCAACAGGACGTGGTCTGATAATCGTATGCTGTTCCTGTTTTGGAGTACCATCGCGTCTAGATCTGTCTCCCTGTGGTCTACGTTCTCCATCAGGTCTTGCACCTGGACGTCTCTGCTGTCCATTAGGTCCACCTGGACGTCTCTGCTGCTGTTTACTGTACTGTGGATTAAATACTGCAGCAATGCTTGCTTTTTTCTTAGGACGTTCTTTTGATTCTCCGTCAGCCGCTGGCTTTTCTGGCTTTGGTGCTTCTGCCTTTGGTGCAGGTGCTTCCACCTTTGGTGTTTCTACCTTCTTACCAAAATTCTTTCGAACCATATCCTGAGCAGCATCTTCTACACCACTCTGTGCAGATTTTACCTCATATTCTGTTCCTTTTAGGAATTCGATTACATTTTTTGATTCTATTTCTAACTCTTTTGCGAGTTCATGAACTCTCATTTTTGCCATATATTAGTTACCTCCATTATTCAGTTTTACATGCTTTCAGTTTGTTTTCTACTGCATTTGCTAAGTTTTCATCTGTAACTGCTAGAGACGCACGAAATTCTTTTCCAATACATCTTCCTAACTCTTCTTTTGTTCCAAATACATACATTGGAACTTCATAAAAATCAGTCATATTCGTAAACATCTTATTGGTATTATCAGAGGCTTCTTCTGAAACAATAACCAAATATGCATGACCTGTTTTAACAGCCTTTTCCGTAGAAAACTCGCCACTTACTACATTTCCGGATTTTGCTGCAATTCCCAACATTTGAAATACTCTATTTCGCAACTTTACTCATCTCCTGTTCTAAAGAATCATAAACACTCTCAGGAATGGCAAC
>JAZURS010000034.1:0-7033 GCA_045606325.1 Agathobacter sp. | reverse complement strand
GCAGAAGGTGCAGCAGTAGAAGGATTGAAATTGTAGGAGGAGAATAATATGTTAACAAGAAGAGATTACAAATTCTGGTTTTGTACAGGATCACAGGATTTATACGGAGATGAATGTTTAGCAAACGTAGCAGAACATTCTAGAATTATTGTAGCCAAATTAAATGAGTCAGGATTGTTGCCTTTCGAAGTAGTATGGAAACCTACTTTGATTACAAACGAAGTTATCCGTAGAACTTTTAATGAAGCAAACAATGATGAAGAATGTGCTGGCGTTATCGTTTGGTGTCATACATTCTCACCGGCAAAATCTTGGATTCTTGGTTTAAGAGAGCTTAGAAAACCATTATTACATTTACATACACAGTTCAACGAAGAAATTCCATACGACACCATTGATATGGATTTCATGAACGAAAACCAGTCTGCTCATGGCGATAGAGAATGGGGGCACATGGTTACCCGTATGGGCATCGAAAGAAAGGTTGTTGTAGGACACTGGTCTGATGATAATGTAAAGAACAGAATCGCATCTTGGATGCGTACTGCAGTTGGTGTCATCGAAAGCAGCCACATCCGTGTAATGCGTGTTGCAGATAACATGAGAAACGTGGCCGTAACAGAAGGTGACAAGGTAGAAGCTCAGCTTAAATTCGGTTGGGAAGTAGATACATATCCAGTAAACGAAATCGCTGAATCTGTAGATGCTGTTTCACAGGCTGACGTAAATACTTTAGTAGAAGAATACTACAGCAAATATGACATCCTTTTAGAAGGCAGAGATCCAGAAGAATTCAAGAAACACGTAGCCGTTCAGGCAAAAATCGAGCTCGGTTTTGAACGTTTCTTAGAGGACAAGAACTATCACGCACTTGTAACTCATTTTGGTGATTTAGGTGCACTGCAGCAGTTGCCAGGTCTTGCAATCCAGAGGCTCATGGAAAAGGGCTATGGTTTCGGTGCAGAAGGTGATTGGAAAGTAGCTGCTATGGTTCGTCTCATGAAAATTATGACTCAGGACATCAAAGATGCAAAAGGTACTTCTATGTTAGAAGACTACACATATAACCTTATAAAAGGCAAAGAAGGCATACTTCAGGCACACATGCTTGAAATTTGCCCAACCATCGCAGAAGGTCCTATTAGTATCAAGTGCCAGCCATTATCAATGGGTGACAGAGAAGATCCAGCAAGACTTGTATTCACTTCCAAAGAAGGAAAAGGTATCGCTACATCCTTGGTAGACCTTGGAAACAGATTCCGTCTCATCATCAACGATGTAGATTGCAAGAAATGTGAAAAACCAATGCCTAAGCTTCCAGTCGCTACTAATTTCTGGACACCACAGCCAGACCTTTACACAGGCGCAGAAGCTTGGATTCTCGCAGGAGGTGCACATCATACAGCATTCTCTTATGACCTTACTGCAGAGCAGATGGGTGACTGGGCTGCTGCTATGGGAATTGAAGCTGTTTATATTGATAAAGACACAACTATCCGCAACTTCAAGAAAGACTTGATGTTAGGTGAAGTGTTCTATCGCTAATAACATTGGAGTTGGAGAAATAACATGTTAGAAGAATTAAAAAACCAAGTATACGAAGCCAATATGGAGCTGCCAAGAAGAGGACTCATTACCTATACTTGGGGAAATGTAAGCGGAATGGACAGAGAAACAGGCTACTTTGTTATCAAACCAAGTGGTGTGGACTATGATGTCCTTACCCCAGAGGATATGGTAGTGATGGATTTGGAGGGAAATAAGATTGAAGGCAAATATAAGCCTTCTTCTGACACAGCTACTCATATTGAGCTTTATAAAAAATACAATGGGATTGGTGGAATCGTACATACCCATTCTCCAGAAGCGACTTCTTGGGCGCAGGCAGGACGAGATATTCCGTTATACGGAACTACTCATGCAGATTATTTCCTTGGAGCGATTCCATGTGCAAGAAGTTTGACAGAAGAAGAGATAGATGGCGAGTATGAGAAAAACACAGGACTCGTAATTGTAGAAACCTTTGAAACCAGAAGTATCAATCCAATGTATACTCCTGCAGTACTTTGTACCAATCATGGACCATTTACTTGGGGAAAAAATGCTGCAGAAGCAGTACACAATGCAGTTGTCTTAGAAGAAGTGGCAAAGATAGCACGCAATACAGAGGCCATCAATCCAAATGTAAAGCCTGCTCCAGATTGCATTAAGGATAAACATTTTTATCGTAAGCATGGGGCAAATGCTTATTATGGACAGTAAAATAATTATTGGGTGTACTTCGGATACAATTTGAGTAGTTGTTATCGGCAGATTAAAGAATTGAATATGTTTACAGCAGGTACTGATGTGCTAGGCTATTCAAAGAGCGATAGGCTCTGGTTTCTATTGAAAAGAAGGAATCAGAGCCTTTTCATATTTGCCTATCAGCACATCAGTCGGTGTATGTTGCCAACATATGAGAGCAGTTTTGCAACTTCTGGCTCACCGGGACCAGAAGTAGAGAGAGGAGGTTTAGATGAGCAACAATGGGTTAGAAGTACCGGTTTGGGAAAAGGTAATGCTTACAAAAGAAGAGGCAGCAGTATACAGTCATGTTGGAATAAATAAGTTAGAGGAACTGCTTAAGATTCCGAATTGTCCATTTGTATTGTATGTAGGAAAGAAGAAACTAATAAAAAGAAGAGAATTCGAAAAGTTTTTATCAGAAAACATTGAAATATAAGGATTTTATAAATTTACAATTGAGTCTCTTCGTGGTATAGTAATTATCGGCAATTTACCATATTTATCAAAAATGGTGCACAAAATGGTGCATATCGAATTGCTAGTACTTTAAAAATCCAGTAAAATCAACGCTTTCAAGCAAAGGAGATAGAAAAATGAAATTAGGTATCGTTATAAATTGACGATTTCGATACAAGTTTCTATATCTCCATAAAGTCCAATAAAGCTTGATATTTCAAGGGTTAGAGGAATTTTTGAAAACGATAAAAGTCGATATATCTTTATGTAATTACTACGGAAATTGGTACGTAATTGGTACGTAGATTTTTCAAGAAGTTACGAAAAGATGAAAATAGGTGTTATATGCGCCTTCGCGAGCAAAGAATTGAATATGTGAAATGAGTGAGAGCCTATGTGCATACAGGGATGTATGTGCATAGGCTTTTTGTTACAAATAATACAATTCGTTCTTGAAAATGCATAAAACGTTCCTAAAAAACAACACAATGTTCTTTACATTTTAAAAACGTTCCGCTATAATAAGATTGGAGGTGCGAAAATGAAATATTCAATTGAAATCGGAAAAATTATCGAGGGTGCGTTAAAGCATGACCAAATAAAGGTCCTTAATTATACAAAGCAATTAATATCAAAGTTAGAAGAGGATGAAGAAACAAGAGCAGCTATCAAGTTTAGAAAACTATTATCAGCACAGACGGAGACTGCTTTGGTTGCTATGAGTAGCTCGAAAAACATATCTGTGCCTGTTGATACTGAGTCAAGAACTACTCTTGCAGATGTAATTTATCCTAATGAAAATAATATTGAGGTTATATTATCTAAAAGCAATGCAGAAAAACTAGAATCTTTTATTTTGAGCTATAAGAATGCAGATAAATTAAATGACTTAGGGATTGGTGTATCTAATTCACTATTATTATATGGGCCACCAGGATGTGGGAAAACAAAATGTGCATATTTGATTGCGAAAGAACTTAATTTGCCATTAGTAGTAGCTAGGCTAGATAGTCTTATTTCGTCATATTTAGGTACAACGGCAAAGAATATTCGTAATTTGTTTGAATTTGCGCAGAAAATGCCATGTGTTTTGTTTTTGGATGAATTTGATGCGATTGCAAAAGCAAGAGATGACAATAATGAATTGGGTGAGCTAAAACGTGTAGTTAATAGTTTGCTACAAAATGTAGATGCGATGAGTAAAGATAGCTTGCTTTTGGCAGCTACTAATCATCATCAATTGTTAGACTCGGCAGTATGGAGAAGATTTGATTACAAATTAGAAATTGAGTTGCCGGATAAGGAAGCTATTGCTAAATTAATAAATTTGTTTACTTATAACATGGGAAATCTTAGTGAAAAAGATATTGCTGAACTTTCAATATTGTTTTCTGGTTTGAGTGGAGCGGAAATTGAGGAATTGATTACAAAATCGATTCGAAATGCGGTTGTGCACAATGTTTCATTCGATAAAAGAAATATTTATGAGGAATATTTTGTTTCTCAAAATATTCTGCCACAAAATTGTAGTGATAGTCGAAAATTGCTTCAAATAAAGGCTCAATTTTTACGCAAGTGTAATGAAAAAGTGTTTAGTTTACAAGTAATTGCTGATATTCTTGGAAGTTCCAAGACGACGATACAAAAATTGGTAAAAGAGGAGGATGCCTATGAGTAAAAAAAACTTACCAATAAAAGTAATTTTACAGAAATCTGAAGATATTTATAGAAATAATGGTGGTGGTAAACTTAAATTTTTTGGAGAAGTAACACCACAGTTGCAGACAGAGATTTCAGGAAAATTTGAATCATTATTGACTTTTTATGATGAGGTTTTTCAAGAAAATGAGAACATTCCTGCGATTGGAAAGGTGACTGTCAAGCCGGAAGCAATTGCGAAATCACATAAACCGGATGATTTATGCAGAAACTGTCCTATTATTGGTTCAGAGGATCTAAATGAGATTTATATTAAGGTAAAGAGAAAATCTATACAAGAGACAGTTGCATTAGTAAAGAATCCTCCGTCACAAAAATTCTGTGCAAATATGACGGCCATCTCGGATATACAGCCAATTAAGGCGAGTGAAAAGATATCAGATTCACTTGTGGAGATGGAGCAGAGCGATTTCTCACTAATTAAGGATAAACTTAAAATCAAAATTTTTGATTTTGATGATGACTTTGATAATGCCCAGATTTGGGAATATGTAAAGAGAAAACTTGAAACACTTGGGCTATATGAGGGGTGTGAAATTATCACATATGGTGAACACATAAAATTTCTGAAACTTAGTGTACGTTCCTATGAGGATATTGCACGTATTGCGGAGATTAATGGTGTTAAATCTGTGGATTTTTTTCAAGAATACTCCCTTCCAAAAGAAGATTTTTCATCGACTGAATTACAAGCACTTTTGGATTGTGAGTATACAGATAGTGATATTTCTATTGGAATAATTGATGGTGGTATAAGTGAAGAAAATGAATATTTACAGCCATATATTATTGCGAAAGAGGAATATGTCAACAAATTGTATCAGAATCCACATCATGCAACTTTTATTGCGTCAACAATTCAATATGGAAATTTGCTTAATGGTATCAGTAGTACCACGTGCCATCGTTTTAAGTTTGTGGATGTTATTGCGATGCCAAATAGCGATGATAAGTATGGACCTACAGATACTATATCAGAAGATGATTTAATGGAAATAATCGAAGAGGTCATGGAAAAATATGCAGACACTACAAAAATATGGAATCTTTCGTTGGGAATTGAGAGTAAGCGTTGTAGTGGAGCAATGTCAGATTTTGGAATATTCTTAGACTATATCCAAGATAAATATCAAGTACAGATATTTGTTTCGAGCGGTAATGTTAATGATTTGCCATTGCGCACTTGGCCACCACAAATAGGGTTAGGTGAACATGATCGATTAATATCACCTGCGGATTCTGTGAGAGCTGTAACAGTTGGTTCGGTTGCATTGTGTGAATCTAGTGATTCTATTGTAAAATTTAATGAACCATCACCGTTTAGTAGAAGAGGACCAGGAGCTAACTATGTTGTAAAGCCGGATGTGGTAGATTATGGTGGAAATCTTTCGACAAGTTATTTAATTGATGGCTTAGGGGTAAAGGGATTTGATTCACGAGGCAATGTAATTGAGGGTAACGGAACTAGCTACTCAAATCCTAGAGCGTTGCAAAAATTTGCGTCTATATGTGAAGAAATGGTAGAACCAGACCTTCTTCTTGCGAAAGCTATGCTTATTCATTCTGCAAGAATGAACTCTAGAGATTTGTTAGATGAGAAACCAGACAATATTAAATACTATGGTTTTGGGATTCCATCAGCAAATGTACAGGAGATACTACAGTGCAGTGAGGATGAGGTTACGCTTGTGTTTAAGCAAAAAATTTCGCAGGGTTCACACCTTGAAATGTATGATTTCCCTTATCCAAAATCTTTAATAAAAAATGGTAAATATATTGGAGAAATCGGAATGACTCTGGCGTATCTTCCACCATTAGACGAAAGATATGGGCGCGAATATTGTCGCACTAATATAGATGTGAGTTTTGGCACATATTCATATTTGCCAGATGGAAAAATTGATTATAAAGGTCAAGTTCCACTAGAGGCAAAATGGGATGAGAAATTTGAGGCTGCCAGAGTTGAAAATGGATTTAAATGGAGTCCTATTAAATCTTATTATAGAAAATTAAAAAATGGTATACAACTGGCTGACGGTTGGAAACTTCGAATTGATTTGACTGCTAGAAATGGTATATATGTTCCATCTCAAGAATTTGTATTGATTGTGACAATAAAAGATTTAAATGGTAATGACATTTATTCTGAAATCGCAACAGGATTAAGAGAACGAGGTTATATTACTAATAATCTTGAAACAAGATATCAAACACGTCAGCGACAGTAAGATGGGTGATTCGAAAAAAGATAAAGTATGCTTATAAAACAGTTGTTGGATAATGGAATTACGATTATTCAACAGCTGTTTAAGCTGGTTAAAAACATTTAGAAGAGGTAAGAATGGAAAGTTATATGTATATACTATCAATAGTTATACCGATGTTATTGTGTTTTGTGGTTTTAGTAATATTTCAGCTGCTAGTTAAACAAGACGAAAAAGTATCTTATTCTTTTAGGGATTTACGTTTGCAGTTAAATGATGTACAAGGAGAAAGTTTGTTTTGCCAAATTACATTGTATCCCTGGCAACGCCATAAGTGTAGAGAAATCGAAAGATATTATCAAAAG
>JAZURS010000033.1:0-12924 GCA_045606325.1 Agathobacter sp. | reverse complement strand
CTGGAGCAGATAAAGAATAAGCCTGTTACACCAAATTATACAGAGGAAGATAAACAGGCAGAGATTACAGCGAAAGAAAATGAAATAGAAGATCTGAAATCAGAGCGTGATGGTTTGATAGAGTCTCGTGATGAGATGCAGGCAACCTATGATGGTTTGGATCAGGATGAGAAAGATGCATATGCAGAACTTGATGAAGCGGAAGCAGAACTTGATGAAGCAGAAAAAGAATTAAATGAAGCAGAAGCAGAATTAGAAGAGAGTAAAATAGAACTGGAAGACGGCCGAAAAGAATATGAAGAAGGCCTTGCCGATTATGAAGAAGGACGCCAGGAAGCAGATGATGGTTGGGAAGAATTAGAAGAAGGTTACGAAGAATACTATGAAGGCTTACGTGATTATGAAAAAGGAAAAGCCGAGATTGAAGATGGTATTAAAGAGTATGAAGATGGCGTAAATACATATGAAGACAAGAAGGCGGAGGCCTTAGAAAAATTAGAAGAAGCTAGGCAGGAAATTGCAGATTTGAAAATGACAGAGTGGTATGTATCAACGCGTACAGCACTTAGTGGATATTCAAATGTGAAAACTGATGCAGAATGTATTGAGTCCATAGGAAATGCGTTCCCAATCTTATTCCTCGTAGTAGCGGTTTTAATCAGTCTTACTACAATTTCTCGAATGGTTGAAGAAGACAGAGGATTAATTGGTACGTATAAAGCTCTCGGTTTTACAGATAGAGAAATACAACGTAAATACGTGGTATATTCTTTGTTAGCTTGTATTGTTGGTGGTTTGTTGGGAATTGTCTTGGGATTTGTTGTTTTACCAGAGATTCTATTTACCGTATTTGATGTAATGTATCAGATTCCAGAATACGACATATTCTTTAATTGGGTATATGCGCTTGCAGGAGTCACATTGTTTATAGTAGCAATTGTTGGTTCTGCAATGGTATCATGTAGATCAGAACTTGCGATTATGCCAGCGGCACTCATGAGACCAAAGGCGCCAAAGAATGGATCTCGAGTATTATTAGAGCGTGTAACACCTGTATGGAGCCGATTGTCATTCTTGAATAAAGTAACGGCACGAAATCTATTCCGTTATAAAAAACGTTTGTTTATGACCTTGTTTGGTATCGCAGGATGTACTTCTATCTTGTTAGCAGGGTTTACGATTAGAGATACTGTTATCAATCTGATACCGCTTCAGTATGAAGAAACATATTGTTATGATGCAATGTTGGTAGCTGATGATAATGATCAACTTCTTGAATATCTGGAAGATAAAGGGGTACGTGCCTACATCAATCCGATGATAAGCAGTGTAAAAGTCATCAATGAAGATGGACGAGAAGAGAACGTTCAGTTGAATGTTATTCCAAATGATCAGTCTTTAAGAGGGTATATCAATTTAATCGACAGAGATGGAAATAAGTTATACCTTGAAGATGGAATGATTTTAAGTACCATCAATATAGCTGAAGTACAGGGATATGATAAAGGGGATACGATTACAATACAGAACATGAGTCTGGAAAATGTCGAAGTAGAAGTGACAGAAATAGTCATGAATTATCTTGGAAATAGTATCTACATGACAGAGAATACATATAACGAATTGTATGATGATTATGAGCCAAATGGAGCATATGTAATGCTGGATAAGAGCGTAGCAGATCATGAAGCTTATGTGGATGCTTTATCTGAAAAGGATGGAATTTTATCGGTTGGTTCAGTTGAGGGATTTATGGCAGATTCGGATACAGTATTCCGTATTATTAATTTGGTAGTAACCATTGTAATTACTTTAGCAGCAGCGCTTGCGTTTGTAGTATTATTTACCTTATCTACAACGAATATTTCAGAGCGTGAAAGAGAGCTTGCTACAATTAAAGTATTAGGTTTCTTTGATAGGGAAGTACATCTTTATGTAAATAAAGAAACCTTGATTTTAACTAGCATAGGTATTCTTTTAGGAATGCCACTTGGCAAAGGCTTTGGAATCTGGCTTATGTCGATTCTTAAGATGCCATCGATTTACTTCGCAGATTATTTAGCACCAATTAGTTATTTATATGCTGCGGTTATTGCTATCGTCTTTGCATTTGTGGTAAATAAGATTACAGATAAGTCGTTGGATAAGATTGATCCAGTAGAAGCATTAAAGTCAATTGAATAATAGAAATAAAAAAGCTCCGCGAATGCGGAGCTTTTTGTTTTTGTTGTTATAATATACAACTGTCAAAGATAATTAATTCAAATTTATTTTCTTTTGCTTTTTCATATTCTCCGACGCTTTTAATAGTGTAGCATACGGATAAGCCACCGAGTAAATTACAGGTGCGTCGTGAAATGTTGTTTGCATGCTCGTGGTTGTAAGCAATGAAGTCTGGTCTGGTTAAGAAGTTGAAAGGCATATAAGGAAGAATTGCATATAACAATTTTCCTTTATAAGTATCATTGCGGAAAAACTCTTCGCACAACTGGCCTCTTAATACGTCTGGTCTGTTTTTGCGGTACCAGAGTAAAGCAAGAGGATGGAAACTTTCGATACAGTAAATACCTTTATAATTCTTTAAAACTTCGTTTGCAAGTGCACATACACGAGTCTGTGCGCGGTCTAATTTAAACTCCAGGATAAATGGGACTTTTCCATCTACTACTTCTAAGAATTGTTCAAAGGTAGGAATGGTTTCATTAGAGTCAGCAAGTTTCATTTGCTGTAATTCTTCTAAAGTATAATCCCAAACCTTGCCTTCTACGCCACACATTCTCTTTAATGCAGCATCGTGGAAAACTACCAGTTTATCATCTTTGCTTAACTGCACATCCAGTTCAATACCATATCCCGCATCGACGGCTTTTTTAAAAGCCGCTAATGAGTTTTCTGGAGCATCTGTTTTATTGTCGAACAATCCTCTATGTGCATAATGTCTGCCATAAAATGGAGTGCGGTCTGCTCTGTTTATCATACGTGGCGCCACCATGAAAATGTAAATCAAAACAAGCACCAGTACGGTAATAAGTAAATTAATTAAAAGATCCATATGGATTCCCTCATTTCATATGTAGGATTAGTCATCAACGTCTAAGTTCTCTAATGCGCTTTTCTTTTTCGCTGGTTTTGAGTCACCATGTTTAACCTGGCTCATTGTTATGATAGCGAGGATACAGAATACTACTGAATATGGGAATAATGTTCTGTAACCAATGTTTTCTAATAACCATCCAGAAAGGATTGGTGTGATAACCTGTGCTGTCATAGAGAAAGTATAGTATAAACCAGTATATTTTCCTACGTCACCAGCGGAAGCAATTTCTACTACCATTGGGTAAGAGTTTACGCCGATAGCTGCCCATGCAAAACCGATGATGCAGAAGAATACAACCATTACTGGTGAGTATGTATTAAAGAGGCTGGCTGCAAAGAAACATCCGCCTAATAATGCAACACCAATGATGATGGTTTTTTTACGTCCGATGTTACTTGCGATAGAACCAATAGGAATGTAACTGATAATAGCTGCAACAGTTGCTACTAATAAACAGTCAGCGTATCCGCCACCTTCTAAGCCCCAAACTTCTACTGCGTAACGTGAGAATGCTGTGGTAACTGCGTTGTAAGCAATAAACCAGAAAGCTACAGATGCAAGGATGAAGCAAAGGCTTCGGAATACATCTTTAGGAAGTTTTTTGCCTGCATTTTCGTTTGCAGGTTCTTCATCTTCATCTACAAGGCCTTCTGCGATTTCAAGTTCTTCTCTTTCTTTACGAAGTTTGTTTTCTTTGATTGTAAAGAAAAGAACGATAACGCTGATTGCCATTACTACGCCAACTGCCATAAACAATGGGAAGTAGTTTGGTTTGTCACCTTTTGCTACGAGAACTTTAATCATGATGAGTGTATAAACACCACCAACTGCTCCCATTAAGTTGATAATAGCATTTGCTTTACTACGAAGTGGCTTTGGTGTAAGGTCTGGCATCAAAGCTACTGCAGGGGAACGGTAAGTTCCCATACTGATAAGTACGAGGAATAATCCGCCTACGAATAGAATCATGTTTGCTGTGTTATCTGCAATTGGAAGGATAACCAAAAGGGTACATGCAAGTGCGGTACCGATTAAGATGAAAGGCATACGCTTACCAATCTTAGTGTTTACCTTATCAGAAAGGGAACCAAAGATTGGAAGCAGGAACAATGCCAAAATGTTATCCGCTGCCATGATTGCACCAGTGATAGTTTCACCTAAACCAAAGGTGTTTTTCAGGATCAAAGGTACTACGTTGTCATACATTTGCCAGAATGCACTGATGGACATAAATGCAAGACCAATGAGTACCGTTCTCTTGTAATTCAGTTTCATTTTCTCTTCTCCTTATATTAAGTTGTAATATAAAACCATTATACATGATTTGGAGAAAAAATGGAATTGGTAGATATGTAAATTTTCTTTTGCTTAAATTAGGAAAAGTGTCTTGATTTTGGTGCGTGAAAATGGTAATATATCACTTGCTGATGCATATAATATTATGTAAATCAAGTAAATAAGCGGATGTGGCGGAACTGGCAGACGCGCCAGATTTAGGTTCTAATGCTATAAAAGTTACGCGGGTGTGGTGGAATTGGCAGACACGATAGATTTAGGTTCTATTGGGAGACCGTGCAGGTTCAAGTCCTGTCACCCGCACTTTTAAAGGGTTCTAAGGATTAATCTAATGATTAGTTCTTAGGACTTTTTTCTTTTTCTAACATTTGTTATAATGGTTCTAGGTTTAAAAATCTAGTGTGTCTAAATTTAGAAAGTGAGGACACACACAATGAGGAGAAGAAGACAACACATGGAAATTATTTCAACAACATTTGCGGACGCTTTTGAAAGGTATATCGCAGAAAAGAAAGCAATCAATTTATCGGATGATACATTGGCAACTTATAAATTGCATATCAATCATTTTTTGAAAAATGAAGATTTGTATAAATGTACAACACCCGTACTAAGTTTAGATATGTATTTATGGTGGATTGAGGATATGCGAGAAGACGATAGAAAAAAAGATGTTACGGTTACGTCTTATTGTCGAAGTGTAAGAGCCTTTATTTATTGGCTACAAGATAATCACTATTGTTCCGAATTTCATATGCCACTACCAAAATATCAAAAGGAAGTGAAAGAAACATATACGGACGAGGAATTATCTATATTACTAGAAAAACCAAATGAGAAAACATGTACCGAAGTACAATATCAAACTTGGGTATTTATTAACTTGATTTTGGCTACGGGATTGCGATTGTCTTCTGCTCGGAATATACAAGTTTCGTCATATGTTCCAAAAGAAAAGAAAATTTATATACAGAAGACGAAAAACAAAAATGCACAAGTGGTTTATGTGAATGATGAGGTATGTAGAATTTTAAATCAATATATAAAGCGTTTTGAACTTACCGATAGTGATTATATGTTTTGTACTGCCGAGGGAACGTGTTTAGCAAAACGAACGATACAAGATAACGTAGCAACATATAATCGAGATAAGGGAGTGACAAAGACTTCTATTCATTTAATGCGACATACTTATGCAAAGAATTTTTATGAGCAGACAAAGGACATATATACGCTTTGTCGATTGCTCGGTCATAGTAGTATTGCTATTACAGAAGAATATCTGCAAGATTTGGGAGTGAAAGCAGAAAATGCTACCGCATACAATCCACAACAACAGTTTGCAAAGGGCAGTCAAAAGAAAACTAGACGAGGTAAAATGAAATAATTTTTTTACGATAACTACCCAAAGGAAAGGTTGACTATAAAAATATAAGCGGTACAATTTAATTAGAGGACATAGAAATGAAAGTTGAGGGCAACAAAAACAAATGATTTGTTTTTGTGTGTCCTCTTTTTAAATTAAGAATAAAATATTTCTCACAAGGTGGAGAAGAAAGGAGTAAAAATGCACATAAGACATAATGCAGTTTCAAATAATGCAAAAACAGAAAAACAATGGAATAGACTTGGTTATAAGATAAAAGAAAATGTTGAGGGTGTTTCGGCATGGTCGAATGCCTACTGTGTAGTATCGGCGGTCTATTATGAACCATATGAAGTAGAGTTAATGAATGAAGAGGATAGGATACAATACAAAGCGTATTTAAAAGAAAAACGGGCAATATATGAGAAAGAGCGAAAAAGAAGACAAGAACACATTAAGCATATGACAGAAAAAAGAGATAATTATGGTACAGCATGTCAATGGCTGAATAAGGGATATGTAGTAAAAGAACATGCAAAAGGGATTTGGGGTTCACTTTTACAACAAGAAGATGAGCATTATTTTAGTGGAGATTATATTTATTATCATATAGATGATGTCGAGAATAATCCAACAAAAGCAAAAGAACTGGCAGATAATTTTCCTCATGGACATGACTATGATGGACGAGCATGGTGGTTATAAAAAGTTTGTTTTCAGACATAAGAACGTTGCAGCGGCTTTGCCGGTGCAACGTTCTTTCTCTTTAAAAAATTATGCGGTTTGTTGTAGTTTTCAATTTAGATGTGTATAATACCTATGAAAATGATAAAAGAAGTTTTTCAATAAGCGTTCTTTTTCATTTAGTATGAGCAAAGGATATAAAAAGATTTTTCCTTTTTGAAAGGTGCAAACCTTAAAAATCTATATTCAAGGAGGAAAAATAAATGGCTCATACGAATAGCGAAAGTATCGCCCATATATCTAATAGGGGCGATGTGGTGCAGAAATCTGCAAATCCGCCTTACCACAACGAGATTACAAAAGACGGAATAACATACTCGATTGATATGGTTCGATTAAAATTTAAAATCAAATCTCCAAAAATTTTGGAGCGTATCATGAAAACAATACAAGATAAACACCTTTATACATTGGATACTCCATATGATTATGAACTTATAGAACGATTTGGAATGTTTAAATATCGTTATAACTTCAATATCCGCATGAAAAATGGAGAAAGTTTTTATGTTGCTTTTTGCATGAATAATAAAAAAGAAAATATCTGCGAGGGTGTCATTGAGTTTAATCCTAATAAATGTTTTGGGCAAGATGTAACTTTAAACTTTTATCGTCTTGATAAGGAAATAGAACCAATGGTAAACATTTGTACATATCATGGAGATTTACTAAACTTCTTTCTTATAAATCTTATCTCTAATAATGCAAAACGCGTAGAGTTGGTGCGTTTTGATTTGGCGATAGATATTCCATATGCGAAAAGACAAGTGCGATTGTTAAAAGATAATCGCACATATAAAATGGTTGCTCCTTCGCAAGATACTAATACACATACCGAGTATCTCGGTAAACACCAAAACTCTGGTTTTGTGAAAGTGTATAATAAAACCATTGAAAGCAATTTAGACCATGATGTGACAAGATTGGAAATAACATCCGAGTATGGAAACAACTATGATAAATTTATGGCTCAATTCCCTGAAGTGTATGTAAAGGGAAATGGAACTCTTGCTCCATATATGGAGCTGAAAAATACGGATTTGGTGTTGTATGAATTGCTTACCGCAAATGACAACATGGAAAGGTATTTTAAACAACTCGGTAGAGATAAGCAAAAGAAACTGAAACCATATCTATTTGGGGATCAAAAGGATATTCGTATCACTGTTCCCAAAGAAGTGTATTTGGAATTGATGAAATATATAAAAGAAATGTCGGGATTAAAAACGATTGTACCGATACTAACATAAAAAAGGGGCTTCATGCGAAGTCCCTTTTGTTGTAGTGAATTATCTATACTCAAGTTCTCTGTATTAAGAGAAACGATTAACTTTGCGGTGGGGCTTACCCACCGCCTATATTGATTATATCCCGTAGGGATATAACAAATCAAGAGGTACCAGCGGTGGTTACATTCTTATTTTCGCAGAAAATGGGAATGTAAACGAGCGCCGTGTGTTGCTTTGGCAAAAAAACGAAGATACAATGTACTTGTAGTGATGTGTTAATCCATAACGGATTACAAAAGTATAGTGTATCGAAAGTGGAGGTTTTAAGTAAAATTTTTTAAAGAGGGAAAGGATTATATTTTTTACTTGAACAATCAAGGCTTGCCTTTGATTGTTTTTTATATATAAAAAGTGGATAGGTTAACCACTCTAATAAAATACTTGGTCTTAACATAAAAATAAAAAAGGAAGTGAGGATTTGGGAAGAAAAACTATAACAAGACAATTAGAACATTGTCTGCATGATAAAATGGCTTTTGGAGAAAGCCGACACGAAGCAAAGAATGAACTCCGCAATTCGTTGGGCGAAGAATATCATTTTGGAATGACCGATGACAAAATTCATGCACTTGAAACTTTTGACACCTATAAAAAGGTTTCAATCGAATATGCAAAGTGGCTAATTGAAGAAAAGGGAGTGAGCAAATATATTGATATAAAAGATACTGAACGCTATGCAAGTGAATATCTGCAAGAAAGATTGGATAAAGGTCTATCGGTATGGACGATAAAAATGGAGCGTAGTGCATTGGGGAAAATATACGGACAACAAATCGAACTACGACAACTACCTAAAAGACAAGATGAAGAGATTATAAGGTCAAGAAAAGAATGTGAACACGACAAACATTTTAGCATCTCAAAAAACGCTGACCTTGTTTTGATTGCTTCATCTTCGGGTACTCGCCGTGAAGATTTGGGAAAAGTAAGCATAAACAGTTTTAAAGAAATAGAGGGGCGGTTGTATGTAGAGTTTAAAGGTTCAAAAGGTGGACGAAACCGAATAGCACCAATTTTAGAAACAAAAGAAAAAGAAGTGAAAGCCTTTTTGGAACGAATGGAAAAAGAGGGCAAAGCAAAGAATGTTCCACTTTTTGATAAAGTGCATAGTAAAATGGATGTGCATAGTTATCGTCGAGCATATGCAAAGGCACTTTACAAAGAAGTGTCTGCTAATCATAAAATGCGAGATACCATTTTAAAGAACTATCCGAAAAGGTGCGAAATGAAAACTACTATCGTAAATGGGGAACGAGTTACAAAGGAAATTCAAAGCCAATACTTTAGACCAAAGGGAACGAAAGAAAAATATGAGAGAAACGATTTATATTTGGTAAGTCAAGCATTGGGGCATAATCGTATTGATGTGACTTATCATTCGTATTTAAAATAACGGAAAGGGGCAATGCTTTGGGGTGGAGATTTTGCTTGCAAAATACAACCCGAACCCCTTGAAGTGACACCATAGTGATAATGGATATAGAGAACTAACAGATTACTATTCTGCTTAGTTCTCTTGTTTAATATATAAGTATGTGTTAGAATTAGACAAACTTGAATTTGACAAAGGAGTGTGATTGTATGAAAAAGGTATTTAGGATTATTCTGTTTATTATGGCTCTTGCCATTGGTGGCTGGTTAGGCACAATATTCCTTTCTGAATTTGAACCTCTCAAAATGCTCGCATTCTTTGCTGTCTGTGGAGTATTGGGTGTAGTGTTCCATCAGATTGATAAGAGAATTACGAAAGACAAGTAAGCCAATTCCAATTTGACAAAGGAGTGTGATTGTATGAATAAGAAAATTTCAAGAATAATTGGTCTGGTAATGGTGGTAATTGCCATTGTATTTGTGGTATTCGCATTGAACCATCCCGAAATGAGTTTCCCTTGGAATAACACAATTACTTGGGTATTGTATGGTTTGTATGCTATCGTGACAGCAGTATTACTTATTGCTCCCACAAAGAAGAAGTAAGCCAATTCCAATTTCGAACTGAAAATATGTGTTGAGAAAAGCATATAATCATGATATAATCTAGTGTGTTAGAAAGAGTGATTTTTTCAAAATTGCTAGATTGAAAAAGTCGAGAAACATTGAAAAATAAACATTATTAGCGGAAAGCGGACACGCTAGATTTTTAAAACTAATCATATTAGATTTAGGTTCTGGTGTCCCCGACGTGCAGGTTCGATTCCTGTCATCCGCACTAAAGATTTGGAAAAGAAGTCCTTTGGGGCTTCTTTTTCTTGTATACATGAGAAAAAGGTGGTTAGATTCATTGACTTTCATTTATGAAAGGGGTAATATTACTTTATATAATTTGTACGGAAAAAGAAGCGGCTTTGCACTATTTAATTGTGCAAAACGCCAAGGGGATTAGGAGGAAATGTATGGGTAAAAAAATCGGAGTAAAGATTACAGTTATGATGATTATCATGGCTATTATGTATTTGGTTACCACACTTGCAAGCGGATTCGCAAAAGAGCAGGCATTAGGTGGTCTGAATCGTGTGTATAACAAGTGGGTGCAGCTTGAAAGATACGAAACTCAGTTGGTAAAGGCGACAGATAATTGTAACTTCTATTCAAATATGATTGTTCATTATAAAATGCCAGCAGTACAGCAGACTTTGGCAGAAAATGTTCCAGTTATCATTGAGCAGACACAAGGCATTTTCAAAGAGATGCACAAAATTGTTGATAACTTGGAACCTAATGATTTAGAAGGTGTAAAAAAAGCAGATGTACAGGCTGCATTAAAGGCATATGAAGAAACTACTGCAGTAGTACAGGAACAGGCAGCTACTGTAGCTAGATTGTATTTAGAGGGTGATCCAGAGGCATCTGCGGCAGCGAATAATGGTGCAACTCAGAATCTTACAGCAATGGGTGAAGCAGAAACTGCTTTTATGGAAATTGTAAAGAAGTCTTCTGATAATCTGATCGCTTTAAAACAGGCAAATGTAGCAATGTACTCAAAGGTTTCTAGTGCGATGTTCTATTCATTCGTAGTAGCAGCAGTTCTTATGATTTTCTATATCAATAAAACCATTGCTGCTCCTGCAAAGAATGCAAGCGGACATTTGAACCACATTATTGAGAAGATTGAAAATAACGAAGGCGACCTTACAGAACGTATTCAGGTTAAAACAAAAGACGAAGTTGGTCAGTTGGTTACTGGTGTAAATGGCTTTATGGAACAGCTTCAGGGCATTATGGTTAAGATTCGTGACGAGTCTACACATATGAATGAACTGGTAAATAATATTACAACAGGTATCAATGATTCTAATGAAAATGCAAGTAGTATTTCTGCTACTATGGAAGAACTTTCAGCAAGTATGGAAGAAGTAGCAGCTACCTTGGATGAAATTACAAGTGGCTCTCAGGATATCCTTAATTCTGCAAATGATATGAGCAATATGGCAGAAGAAGGAAAAGAATATGTAGGCGGAATCAAGGATCGTGCTATTAATGTTCGTGGAGAGGCAGAGACAAGTAAGTCTACTACAACGGAAATGTTATCAGGTATCCGTGAACTTTTGGAAACTGCGATTGAGAACAGCCGTAGTGTTGAACAGATTAATGTTCTTACAAATGATATTTTAGGAATTTCTAGTCAGACAAACCTCTTAGCATTAAATGCTTCTATTGAAGCTGCACGTGCAGGTGAAGCAGGACGTGGTTTTGCAGTAGTAGCAGATGAAATTCGTGACTTGGCAGAACGTTCAAAAGATACTGCGAATAATATTCAGGAAATCAGTGGTTTGGTTACAGGTGCAGTAGAAGACCTTGCTAAGAATGCAAATGATATGATTGCATTTATCGATGAAACGGTACTTACGGATTATGATAAGTTTGTAGGCATGGCAAATACATATCACGAAGACGCGGATCATATGGATGAAATTCTTCAGAACTTCTATGCAAGTGCAGAAAGGCTTCGTAATACGATGGCACAGATGGCAGAAGGTATTGATGGAATTAACATCGCTGTAGATGAAAGTGCTCAGGGTGTAACAGTAGCAGCTCAGAGTACTGGTGCCTTGGTAGAAGCTTTAGTAACTATCAAAGGTGAAGCAGATGTTAACCTTGATATTTCACAGAGTCTTCAGGGTGAAGTAAGTAGATTCAAGAATATCTAATAAAAGATTGTTAATAAAGAATAACCGGCGACAAGTTTTACTTGTATCGCCGGTTTTTTGTATTACTGTTTTAATGATTCATCAAGTAGATTTGGTGGGTGGTTTAAAATCTGTAATGAGAGTTCACACATTTCATCGATGGTACGACTAAAATTGGTATGATACCATTGAAAAAGAAGACCCATAAATCCGTTTATATAAAAGGTCAAAATTTCGATGTTATAATCATTCCAGTTGGAATCAATAAATTTAAGCATACCAAAATCCATTCTACAACAACAAAGAACTGCCCGAATAGGTAGAAGAGATTCTAATCTGTTTTTTTCCAGGGTGTCGAACAGGTTTTGATGTTGTTTCCAAAATGCAAAGAATTTTTTGAGGTTATCCTTCGTGGATAAAGAATGAATTTCTTTGCTGCATTCATAGAAATAATTGTCAATATATCCGTATAGTACATCGTCTTTGCAATCGAATAGTCGATAAAATATATTACGACTAAGACCAGTTTGCTTACAAAGATCAGTGATGCTGATGTCTGCGTAACGCCGTTCTTGCATTGCAGAGAAAAGAGCGTTATAAAAAGTCTTTTGCTGTTGTGCAGTTTTTTCTGTTGTGCATTGATGATACATAAAACCCCTCCCGTATATTTTTATAGTACAAAATCCGACAAAATTTGTCAAATTGCTCAAAAAAGAAACCGAAGTTTCTAACGAAAAGAAACAAAATTGGCTTTTTGTTGCTAGTTGGTAATTAGGATTTCTTGTATACTCTATATGATATACTATTACAATTAAATTTTTAGGAGGAAAAGTTATGGGAAAAACAAAAGCCCCAGTAGCAAAGCTTAACACAATGCATCACATTGGTTATGGTGCCGGTGACGCAGGTGGTGTAGTAATGCTCATGCTCATCAGCTACTTAGAACGATTCTCACGTAACGTTTTAGGTGTTGATCCAGCAATTTACGCAGGTATCTTAATCGTA
>JAZURS010000032.1:0-24910 GCA_045606325.1 Agathobacter sp. | reverse complement strand
CGACGGAAGGTAATACCATTTGTCTTGTTGTTGAATTTCTTTGGATAAAGCTTGTAGAAATTATTAAGCTCTGTGTTCTTTAAAATTTCTGTATGAAGATATGCTACACCATTTACACTGAAGCCATAGTGAATATCCATATGTGCCATGTGTACCAAACCATCTTTGATGATATATGTGCTTTCATCTGTTACTTTTTCCTTGATACGGTTATCCAGCTCACGAATAATAGGCATAAGCTGTGGAACCGCCTTTTCTAAGAAGTGCATTGGCCATTTTTCCAAAGCTTCCGCAAGAATGGTATGGTTTGTGTATGCACATACCTTTGATACGATCTTGATAGCATCGTTCATGAGGATTCCTCTTTCACCCATCTGACGAATGAGTTCAGGAATAATCATAGATGGATGTGTATCGTTAATCTGGATTACTGCATAGTCTGCTAAGTCATAGATATTTGAGCCCTTTTCAACTGCTTCATCCAAGATAAGGTGAGCAGCATTACTTACCATGAAGTACTGCTGATATACACGAAGAAGTCTACCCTGTTCATCTGAATCGTCTGGATACAAGAAAAGGGTAAGGTTTCTCATGATGTCTTCTTTATCAAAATGAATCGTATCTTCTACGATACGTTCATCTACTGATTCAATATCAAATAAGTGAAGTTTTGTTGTACGGTTGTTGTAACCACAAACATCGATATCGTACATACGAGACCATACTCTCATACCACCGAAGTCGATTGGATAACATACTTCTGTCTTGTTAAGCCAGCTGTTTTCTGTAATCCATGGGTTTGGTGTTTCTTTCTGTTTACCCCAGTCAAACACCTGTCTGAAAAGACCGTAGTGATAGTTTAAACCTACACCATCGCCATTTAATCCGAGTGTTGCCATAGAATCAAGGAAACATGCTGCTAAACGACCAAGACCACCGTTACCAAGAGAGGGTTCTAATTCGATTTCCTCGATTTCTGCTAATGATTTTCCAGCACCTTCTAAAGCCTGTTTGACTTCATCATAGATGCCAAGGTTTATTAAGTTGTTTGATAATAATTTTCCAATTAAGAATTCCGCAGAAACATAGTAAACTTTTTTCTTTCCTACATTGCTTTCTTTTTCATGAGCAAGTTCTTTTGTCATTTCAAGAAGCGCAATATAAAGTTCTTCGTTGGAACATTCTGCAATAGATTTGTTCCATTTTGTCTCTACTACTTTTGTTAAATCCATTTCTTTTCCTCCTAAAATAGGTGTTTATCTTTAAGAACACTCACATAGTATATGTAAAACAGCACAATTTTTCTTGTAAAATAATGATACGATATGGTACTATCCTATCATGAACATATTAGAATATGAAAATTATCAGGAAAAAAAGACGCACGTGGATGTAGCATTCCCCTACAACACCTATATTTGCTCGATTCCGCTTGATTTTCACGAAGTACCTTTACACTGGCACGACGATATGGAAATCATTTATATCAAGAAAGGACATGGTTATGTAACGGTAGATTTCAAGCAATACAAGGTCTCAGGTGGTACTATTGTGCTCATCCTACCTGGACAATTGCACTCTATCGAGCAATTTGATGACTTGTCCATGGAATACGAAAACATTATCTTTAATGTAAATATGCTACTCCCTCGTATCGAAGATGCCAGTAGCACAGGATTTTTACGTCCATTACTAAATGGTCAGCTTACAATACCTAGCATCTTCTCTATCGTTTCAGAGCATTACGCGGCACTTTCTGCCTGTATTGATGCCTGTGACGAAATATGCAAAACGAAACCGCTAGGATATGAACTGTATATAAAAGGAAAACTCTTTGAGTTTTTCTATATCCTAAGCAATCGTTGTCGAAACGAAAAAAATCCAAGGACTGTTAAGTCCCTGGACAAATTAAAAATCGTATTAAAATTAGTCGAAAATAGTTATATGCACAAAATCACTATTGCGGAAGTGGCAGACCGTATTGATTTTTCCGAATCCCACTTCATGCGCTATTTCAAGGAAAACATGGGTACTTCCTTTATTGATTATTTGCGCGATTATCGACTTACTATGGCAGCACGACTGCTTCAGGTATCCGATGATACAATTCTGAGTATCTCCGAAGAGGTTGGTTTTGAAAATCTGTCCTACTTCAATCGTGCCTTCAAGAAAAAATATGGAATGACACCACGTGAATATCGTAATTAAAAAAGCTTAGCAAGTGCTAAGCTTTTCCTATTTAAATCAACAAATATCCTATTATTGAAGCAAGTATTGCTATAGCAAGTCCCGCTACAACATCACTGATGTAGTGCACGCCTGATACTACTCGTACCACTGCAAGAAGTACAGACACACATAAGAATATCAGTCCCAACCAACTCCATGGCGACATAAGTACAAAGGTCATAGCTATTATTGTTGCCGAAAAAACATGACGGCTAGGGAAAGAATTCCCCTTCGTATCTTTTGGAATAACCGGTTGTACCTCAAACGCCTCGTATGGTCTTGGTCGATTGATCAGTGCACGCACAACTGTCAAAAGCACAAAACTGACCGCTGGCACCAACAAAGCTTTCGTAAAGCTAAAATAACTACTAAGTTTTCCAAAAAAGAAAAGGTATACCAGCAGCAATGGATACGCCAAATACATGATACCTGTACACAGTTTATTCGCTATATGTATCCCCTTAGCCATATCGGGATTATCTCGAAATGGCTGGGTCATCTTTATATATGTTTCTTTCTTCATGCGTAATTCCTCATGGCATTTATGACGCCACATTAAATCCTAAGGATTTGTATTATTGTTGTTACTGTTATTATTGCCGTCACCTAGGTTGTCTACGCCATCTCGGATTGCATCTCCTGTATCTTTGATACTATCCATAAGATTACGTCCTGCATCTTCTAGGTCACCGCCTGGTGTGCCGTTGCTGTTGTCATCATACATGTTGTTGCTATTGCCATCCATGCCATTTCTGCCTTCATTAACGTCCTTATTTGTTTCGTCTTCATAAGGTGCTTCTGTACCATTGTCTCGGCTATTTCCACAAGCAGTAAGGCTTACAGAACCAACAACTAAAAGTGCACATAAAATCAAAAGTTTGCTCTTCATCATACAAATCTCCTTTTCTTTTTGAGATTAGTATGATTCTTCTATCAAAAAATTATTCGTATAATAAATTTTCCAATAAATAGATAAAAAATCTACAATTTGCTTCACCTGACTGTAGCAATGCCATAATATTGGTAAACACATAACGGCAGAAATTTTCCTGCTGAAATTCCATATTCCAAATAGAATTGTTTACTTTTTCATCCGCCTTTAAAATCTCCATCAAAAGTGCGACTGTGGCATCTGCTGGAATTTTTCCCTCTAAATCACGTACCCAGCTACCATCATAAGGCGACATCTTTGCATACAGATAGCTATAATACCACTCTAAGAACTGAGTAAAACTCATTCCATGATGATATAGTCTTTCCTGATCTGAAAAAATATTATTCCAAAACACCTCTGCCATAGCAGTAACAAGCGCATCCTTATCTGGATAATAATTATAAACAGAACCTACTGCAATCCCACAAGCCGACGCGAGTTTACGAATACTCAGCTTATCTACGCCTTCTTTCTTTGCAATAAGCAATGCATTTTCTAATATTAAATCTGTAGATGTAACACGATGATTCATAATATACCTCTGTAAATTAACTGTTGAACACAGTTCATCATATCACTCTACGGTTATTTTTTCAATAAAATCATCAAAAATTCTATTTTTTCATCTTCGAATCACAAATAAGGGAAGCAATATAAGAAAAAACCAAAGCCGCAGATATTCCCACAGCAGACGAAGTAAATCCACCTTTGAAAATCCCAATAAACCCTTCCTGGTCAATCGCTTCCTTCATCCCATTCCAGAGCGTATTACCAAATCCTAATAACGGAACACTCGCTCCCGCTCCTGCCCATTCCGAAAATGGCTGATATATCCCTATCGCACCTAAAACTGCACCCAGACAAACCAATAAGACCATAATCCTACCTGGCAGTAGTTTCGTCTTTTCCATCAAAATCTGTGCAAAAGCACAGATAATACCACCTACTATAAAAGCCTTTATATAATCCATACTTACCTCTTTCTTTGCAACCACATAATTTCTTACACTGCCTCAATCACTACTCCATGTGCAATTCCCGGAACAGTTTGACCTTCATTAAAACTTACCGTTGACAGTAGTGCACCTGTTGGAACAAATAAGATTTTTCTTATTTTCTTCTCTTTGATCTGTTTTAAATAGTGACCACTGAGGGTAACTGCCGAACAACCGCATCCTGATCCCCCTGCACCTGTTCCCTGTGATTCTCCATCAAAGATTTTCACTCCACAATCTTCATGCACAGAAGTTATATCATAGCCCTTTTCCTTTACCAGACTTATCAGTATCTCAGAGCCTACCGTACCCAAATCTCCTGTAATAATATAATCATAATCCTCTGGCTTACTTGAGAAGTCCATAAAATGACTACAAATCAAGTCACAGGCTGCAGGAGCCATCGCAGCTCCCATATTCATGGAGTCTTTAATACCGAAATCCACGATTTTGCCCGTCGTCACACCTGTAATTTTTGCGAATGGCTCTACCTTCCATTCCTTTGCTTTTTCTTCTGTCGCAAGTAAAAATGCGCCACTTCCAGTTACCGTCCAGGTAGCAGACTTTGGCCTTTGATTGGCATATTCTAAAGGAAATCGAAACTGTTTTTCAGCACTGGCAAAATGACTAGAGGTCACAGCTGCTACACAATCGGCATACCCTGCTGCTATCGTCATAGATGCTAGAGAAAGTGATTCTCCACATGTGGAGCAAGCTCCATACAAGCCAAACAGTGGTATTTCGAATTCCTTTAATCCAAACGAAGAAGCGATGGTCTGCCCTAATAAGTCTCCTGCAAACAAATAACGCACATCTTTTGACTTTCGGTTGATTTTGGCAAGCGTTAAAGCAAGCGCTTCTTTCTGCAATGCACTTTCTGCTGCCTCCCAATTTTCCTCCCCAAATTTTTCATCGTTTCCTATCACATCAAAACAATCTTTTAACGGTCCTTCTCCTTCTTTTTTTCCAACTACAGATGCTGTACTAATAATAAAAGGAGCCTTTGAAAAACAAAGACTCCCAATTCCTAACATTTGGTTCATCCTATCTCTCCTTTTCAATATAGAGATAGTATGTACATTATTTACCTGGATATACGATTACTGAATCTACATCATAGCCTTCCAAAACTTTACGTCCTTCCAATCCGGCTAACTCCATCAAGAAGAGAATTTTTACTACTTCTCCACCTAATTCTTCTACTAATTCTGCTGCTGCCTTAATTGTTCCGCCTGTAGCAATTAAGTCGTCAATCAAAACAACTTTCTGTCCTGGCTTGATTGCATCCTTATGAATTTCAATGGTAGCAGAACCGTACTCTAAATCATAAGTCTTAGAAACTGTTTCACAAGGAAGTTTTCCTGCTTTACGAACTAAGATAAATGGTTTTTTTAAGATATATGCTAAAGGCATACCAAAGATGAAACCTCTGGACTCTGTACCAGCAATTACATCACATTCTACGCCTTCTAATTTCTTTAATAACTCGTTGATTGCAAGCTGTAATCCATCCGCATCCTGTAACACACTAGTTACATCACGGAAAATAATACCTTCTTCTGGAAAGTCTGGAATACTTCTTACATAATCTTCTACTTTTTTCATAAATAGATACCTCTCTTTATCTTATTTGATTTTTACGTAGCCTTGCTCTCTTAATTGTACCACATCGTTTACATAAAGTATATCTTCTTCTACTGTAAAACGAATATCAAAACCTGCAAAACTCATACCATAAACATAATCTGGCTTTTTGTTATAGGCAGCTCTTGGATCCTGCTTTAAAACATCAAGCACACGATTGAAAACATCCTCTGGTAATTTCAGTTTCTGTTCTCTCGGAAATACAACCATAATTCCATCATCTTTGTGCTCTTCTCCAAAACCACCTCTTGCATCTGGATGTGAATCTGTATAAGGCAAATATGGTTTAATATCATAAATCGGAGTCCCATCTAATATATCTGCACCAGACACTACGAGTATAGGACCTCGTTTTTCATCCATATAAATTTTCTCCAATTTCACCGAAGACAATCCTATGGAATTTGGTCGAAACGGTGCTCTGGTCGCAAACACACCCTTCTTCTCTTTTCCTCCCAATCTAGGTGGAGTCACCGTCAACGCGTAATTGTCACGCTTGGCCTTACTAAATTCCCACAACAGCCATATATGTGAGTATTCCTCTAAGCCACGAACCGCATCCATGCTACGAAACTCTGGCTCAAAAACTATCTCACCACGCAAAGAGGATACCAATCCACTCTGTCTTGGTATCCCGAATTTATCTGTAAACTCTGTATGAATTTTTGCTACGACTACAAGTCTGTTTTCGCTTTCGCACATTCTATTTCTTTTCCTCGTTTTCTTCGTCTACGAAAATACTTTCACTTTCTTCCTCAGCAACCATTTCTTCCTGCTTTACCATTTCTGGATTACGTCTTATGACATCTTCACGAACCAGACGATATCCTGCGGCAAACAGTGGTACTGCCAAAAGCATTCCACCTACGCCTAATACTCCACCACCTATTGTAATTGCAGTAAGCACCCAGATACCTGGAAGTCCAATAGACTGACCTACTACCTTTGGATAAATTAGATTTCCTTCTAATTGCTGAAGTACAACTACAAAAACCAAAAATTGAATAGCCTGAATAGGCGACACGGTCAGAATCATAATTGCACCTACTGCGGCACCAATATACGCACCTGCAATTGGAATGAGTGCGGTAAACCCAATAAACACACCAATCATAACAGCATATGGGAACTGGAAAATCAACATTCCAATAATACATAAAGTTCCAAGTACAACTGCTTCAATACACTGTCCCACAATAAAACTATGGAAACTCTCGTCCAATACTTCTGCTATATAGAAAATCTTTTCAGAAGCTTTTGGCAAATATGTGGAAATCAAAGTCTTGCAACGTCTGCCAAGTCCTTCTTTATCCAACAATACATATAAAGAAAAGATAAGACCTATTACAATATTCACGACAATCGAAACAGCAGAGCTAACTACATTCATAATTGAACCTACTGCTCCGCCTAGTCCACCGATTACAGTTTGAATAAGCTGCTCTACCTGAGAAGATACATTCGAGAAATCCAATCCATTCTGAAGTTCTGGGAACATCGCCAAAATCTGCTCTTCCCCAACAATATCCACTATCATCTGTAGTGCTCCTGGAATCAATCGAATAAAGGATGCAATACAGTTAATCAACTCAGGCAAAACCAAGTTAATAATTAAAGTAACGATACCAAACAAACTTAGAAAAGCAAGAATAAGGCAAACGATTCTTTTGATTTTCTGTGCGATTTCTACTTTAAAGGCTTTATCATACCAGTTCTCATAAAATCCCATAAGAATATTGATAACATACGCCATCGCACATCCAATAATTAATGGTGCAGCTGCACTAACTGCTACTGTAATAAGACCTTCTAATTTTTCCCAGTAGTGGATTACAAGAAACACTATAACAAGTGCTCCAGCAATTCCAAACACTTTTTTCATTTCCTGCTTTACTTCGTTCATAATTACCTCGAAATATTATACACCTAAATTACTTTCAAATTCTTTAATCATCTGTGCCTGATATACCTCATCAAAGGTACCTTCCACAAATTTAGGAAATGCTTCATTGAGAAGTCTTTCCCAACTGAATCCTTCTTTACCAACTAAGATTGGGTAATACCAAACGCCGTTCTTAACTGCTGCATCTCTATCTCCAGGTGCATCGCCTACCATAAGCACTTTACTAGCATCGTATCCTTTACGAATCATCTCACTGATACAGTAAGCCTTTGAACCAGCTTCCTGACAAAGAAGCACACGACAGTCGTCTTTTAATTCATGCTTTGTCCATTCTGCTTCTACAGCCTCGCCATTTGCAGAAGAAACTGCTACAAGGTCTGCTGTCTTGCACATTTCATCCATAGTCACTTTTACATTATCAAATGGCTTATCGTCTGCTGGAAGATTGTTGATTGCTCTATTTGTACGAATGCTCCAAAGTAACGCTTTTTCTACACATTCACTAGAACTCTTCTGTGAATATGCCAAAAGTGCTGGATTTGATAATTCCTTTGCTTCATTTGTCCATGTAACAAATTCATCCAAACCATCAAACTGACAGCCTCTCTTTTCCATTTCTACCAAGGCCATCGCAAGTCCTTTGAAACGGTTGATACCTCTTGTAATTGAATAAAGATTAATGTCCAACCACAATTTCATACATTCATCAAACTTGTCTTCTAATCCATAAGTATAAATCCACTGTGGACCAAAGCATTCTCTATGCTTTACTTCCATAGTGTCCATTGCACATCCATCACTGTCAATACAAACTATAAACTCACTCTGTTTTACAAAATCAAAATAACCCATTTTTTATCCTTTCTCCTTACAAAAGTGTGCATTTCTGCTTATGTCGCATTTATAAATAAATATTATCATTGATACTCATTTGATTCAACCAAAAGTTTTTATTTTCCTGTATGCAAGTCATTGACTTATTTAACTAAAATACTATAATGGAAATAGAGTTTTACTATAAATACAAAGGAAAAAGGTTGTATACAATGGCTCAAAAACATACTGCCACATCAGATGGCGTTTATGAACAGTTAAAAGAACAGATTTTACACTTGGAGCTTCCACCAGGAGCAGCCATCAGTGAGATCGAAACTGCAGAAAAATATAATATTAGCCGAACTCCAGTCCGCGATGCTTTCAAACGTCTGGAGCGTGAAGGTCTTTTGGAAATTCGTCCACATATCGGAACCTTTATTTCCCTTATTGACCTTAATGCAGTTTCAGATATATTATACATCCGTGAAGTATTGGAATACTCTGTTCTATCTGATCTGGCACAGATTTATGACAAATCACAGGATTTACGCATCCAGTTGATTTTGCAGCATCAAAAAGAACTATTAGAATCTGATATGCCTATTGACGAATTAAGCAGAGCTTTTATTCATAGTGATAATGAATTTCATACCGCGCTTTTCGATGCAGCCGGCAAAAAAAATGTCATTAAATTTTTGTATACTTACAATTCACAGTATGAACGTTTTCGTACATTTATAAACTATAACGGAAAAGAAGATTTACAGAAATTATATGATTGTCACATCAAAATCTGGGACTGCATCGTGTCAAAGGATTTAGACGGATTAAAGAACTGTATTAACCATCATCTCTATGATGGAATTAGTGCAAGTAGTGATATTATTAGCAAAACTCCTGAATACTTTACAAAAATACATTCATAATATTCATAAAAAACGAGGCAACTATATGAAAATCGGTTTCGACAACAATAAGTATTTAAAAATGCAATCAGAACACATCATGGAACGAATCTCTAAGTTTGACAACAAACTCTATTTGGAGTTTGGCGGAAAACTCTTCGATGACTTCCATGCGTCACGTGTACTTCCTGGATTTGCAGCAGATAGTAAATTACAGTTACTTTTACAACTTTCTGACCAGGCTGAAATTGTGATGGTCGTAAGTGTAGAAGATATTATTAAAAACAAAATCCGTGAAGACCTTGGTATCACCTACGATGATGATGTAGTACGTCTTATTGATGCATTCCGTAGAAAAGGCCTTTATGTTGGTAGTGTAGTTTTAACCAGATATACAGAGCACCATGCAGTATCTCATTTCCAGAAGAGATTAGAATCTCTTGGGGTAAAGGTATATCACCATTTTACAATCCCAGGTTATCCAACCAACGTAAGTTCTATTGTTAGTGATGATGGCTTTGGTAGAAACGATTATATTGAAACCACCAGACCACTTGTAGTCATTACTGCCCCTGGCCCTGGTAGCGGAAAAATGGCAACCTGCCTTTCTCAGCTTTATCATGAACACAAACGCGGCACACGTGCCGGATATGCTAAGTTTGAAACTTTCCCTATTTGGAATCTTTCCTTAGATCATACGGTAAACCTGGCATACGAAGCTGCTACTGCTGATTTGAATGACATCAACATGATAGATCCATATCACTTAAAGGCTTATGGAGTTACTACAGTAAATTACAACCGTGATGTCGAAATCTTCCCAGTACTCAATGCCATTTTTATGAAAATCTATGGTACAAGCCCATATGCTTCTCCTACAGACATGGGTGTAAATATGGTTGGAAATTGTATTATAGATGATGAAGCCTGTCGTGAAGCATCCCGTCAGGAAATTATTCGAAGATACTACAAAGCTTTGGTTGGTGTAGCAGATGGTACACGTACAGAAGAAGAATTAAATAAATTAGAGTTGCTTATGCAGAAAGAAAACCTTTCCGTGACCGACCGTCACGTTGTTCCACCAGCAAGAAGTCGTGCAGAAGCCGCTGGTGTTGCCGCAGCTGCTATCGAACTTCACGATGGACGCATCGTTACTGGTAAGGCTGGAGAGCTTCTTGGTTCAAGTGCCGCAGTTCTTATGAATGCTATCAAAGATTTAGCAGGCATTCCTCATGAAGAACTGATTCTTTCACCAGAATCCATCGCTCCAATCCAAGCACTTAAAACACAGTACCTTGGAAGCAGAAACCCTCGACTTCATACAGATGAGGTACTTATCGCACTTTCTGCAACCGCTGCCAACAACGAGCAAGCAGCACTTGCATTAGAACAGCTTTCTAAACTTCGTGGCTGTCAGGTACACTCTACTGTTATGATACCTGCAGTAGACCACAAAACTTTCAAAAAGCTCATGTGTGATGTCACATGTGATGCAAAAACGGAGTAGAAACGGAGCTATTTAGCCAAGTAGAACGGATAAAAATAAAGGAGGCACATGCTTGCATGTGACCTCCTTTTGTTTTTAGACGTGGTATTCGGCGTTTAGCCGAAATGCGAGCGAATTAGTCGCGAAGCGACGGAAAGGTGCAAAGCACCGTAACGCGAGCCTACTTGGCTAAATTCCACAACATCAGCACCCCATATATCACTGGCTGATGGAGCATATAAATGATTAAAGAATTCCGTCCTACCCAACCACATGGTGGATAAATCGACTTAGACAAAATCGACTCAGTCTTCTCTTTCAAATTTGAACATAAGAATACCGTATAACTAAAGTAGCCTACGACATACATAAAGAACCAAGGCAACATCGAAAAATAATCTGTTGAATAAAAACCAGGCTGTGTAAAACCTAGATAAGAAGACAACAAACTTCCATACCATTCGCTTGGCAACTCAATAAGCTTCATAGGTCCTAGCCCCAAATACCCGTCATTTACAAGATAAAATACCTGAAAAAATATAAAACTTACCACCAATCCAAGCAGTGGATTTACTTTTCGGAATAGTTTATCGCAAGGAATCATCAATAGCATCGATGAACCGAGCATCGTCAACACGCCAAACACAACGCGGGAACTTGGCATAAAAACAAGTGTAACTATGGTAATCAATAATCCTGCAAGAAACACCTGCATACCTCTTTTCTTATTCTGTCTGCTCATCTGCCAGCAAAAACCTGAAATAAAGATGAAACTCGAACACCCAACCTGCTGCCAGACATGTGTCCAATCCTGCTGGAACAAATCCAATTTTACTCCAAAAATATATACGAGATCCCACAACCCGTGGTAAATAATCATATTTACAATCCAAAACCCACGGCACTCATCTATAAGATGAAGACGAGGTTTTGTGACCTTTTGTTTCCTTTCCATATCGGTCTTTCCCTTCCTGTCTGTACTTCGTTGTCTCTATTCTATCATTTTCCATTTTTCTATACAAGATTGTAACTTAGTCACATTCTTTTTCCATTTTTTTGATATACTATATTTTGTAAGGAAGATATGTTATCCTTGTAACAGACAATAAAAATAAATGAAAAGGAGAATATAATATGGCAGAAGTAATTTTAACAAAAGAAAATTTTGAAGCAGAAGTATTAAATAGTGACATTCCTGTTTTGGTGGATTTCTGGGCTAGTTGGTGTGGTCCATGCATGATGCTCTCTCCAGTCATTGCTGAACTTGCAGAAGAATTAGAAGGTAAGGTTAAAGTTGGAAAAGTTAATGTAGATGAGCAAAACGAACTTGCTATGCAGTATCGTGTTGCCAGCATCCCTACTCTTTTACTTTTCAAAAATGGAGAATTAGCAAAAACAACTGTAGGATTCATGCCAAAAGACGCGCTCGTCGCAGAATTGGGCCTTAATGCATAAAAACACTTGATTTTCACAAACATAATGATATATAATAGCCTAGCATTGTTATTTTTTTAACAAAACTAGGCTATTTTAGTTTAGCAAGTTATATCTAAGGAGGAATTTAAAATGGGTCATTTAACAGGAAAAACTGCCATCATCACAGGTGCTGGTAGAGCAGTACTTTCTGACGGACGTTGTGGTTCAATCGGATATGGTATCGCAACTGCATACGCAAAGGAAGGTTGTAATTTAGTAATTACTGGACGTAATGTACAGAAACTTGAAGATGCAAAAGAAGAATTAGAAAGATTATACGGCATTGAAGTATTAGCTGTTCAGGCAGACGTTAGTGCTGGTTCAGACAATGTAGCTGTTGTAGAAAACGTAGTAAAACAGGCAATCGACAAATTTGGTCGTATTGATGTTCTTATCAACAATGCTCAGGCTTCTGCTTCAGGTGTTACTCTTGCAGATCACTCAGTAGAACAGTTTGACTTGGCTGTATATTCTGGATTATATGCAACATTCCATTATATGCAGGCATGTTATCCATACCTTGCAAAGACACAGGGATCTGTTATTAACTTCGCTTCAGGTGCTGGTCTTTTCGGTAACTTTGGTCAGTGTGCTTATGCTGCTGCAAAAGAAGGTATCCGTGGTCTTACTCGTGTAGCTGCTACAGAATGGGGTAAAGATGGTATCAACGTAAACGTTGTATGCCCACTTGCTTGGACAGCTCAGTTAGAAGGCTTCGAAAAAGCTTATCCAGAAGCATTCAAAGCAAACGTTCATATGCCTCCAATGGGTCACTACGGTGATGCAGAACAGGAAATCGGACGTGTTTGTGTACAGCTTGCAAACCCAGATTTCAAATATATGACAGGTGAAACTCTTACACTTGAAGGTGGTATGGGACAGAGACCATAGTGAAACTAGTGAGAAAAGTAAAAAAGACTTCGTCGACCACTCATGCTTGCATGGATGTGGGCGTATGAAGTCTTTTTTATTTGGCGATTAGCCATCTAGCGAGAGCCGAGTCGCATAGCGACGAAAAGTCACGTAGTGACGTGGGTCGAGCTAGCTTTTCGAACATATCACACAAAATATCACGCGCGGCGATTGGTTATTTATATTCGATAACGATATCCGCGCGTCTATTTTTCAAATGGCTCTATATAAAAAAATATTCCTAAAGCACCCCTCAAAATCTAAAAAACGGTATATTATAGACACAAAATTTCATATAAGCCGAAAACACGCTGATTAGCACCGATTATATAATAAAAAATGATTTTTATAGGCGATTATTTTATATACGCCCCACGTACACTGTCGTACGATAAAGAGAAAAGCTAGCTCGTGTCGATTTCTGTGCAATCATGCACCTCGTTCCGATGTGCTGACACTCGCTACTTGTCTTATCGCCAAGTGCGGCCAAAATAAAAGACACAGAAATTCAAGCAAGCTTGATTCTGTGTCTTCCATTTTGTCCTACTTTTCTCTTTATCTTAACTAAATCGTTATTTTAAAGATCATAATCTGTTCTCTCACATCGCTTCCCTCGAACAAGTCCACACAAGAAATCTCATCATAAAACTCCAACTCATCTACCGTCATAAGGTATGATATATATTCTTCTGATGGATAATAAAACAGCAAGAATATTTCTCTTGGATTGTCGTAATATGATTCTAGAATCCTTGCGATAACTTTACGCAGCAATTCTACAGAAAAAGGATTAAAAAAATAACATCGATTAACTTCTGGTGGTACTACATAGTTTTCCGCCTTTGCCAATGCAAACTTCGTTCTGGCTCCAGAAATAGCAGAGTTTTGGTTCTCCAGTGCACCTTGATAAATCCGTTCATCATATTCAATTCCTATGGTATTCACTCTCGTTTGATAAGCTAGAAAAAAATCCACTCGTCCTTTTCCACACCCATAGTCTAATACCACATCTTTTTTACGAATAATTCCACTGTTTGCTAAACGTTCCAACACACTATAGGGTGTAGGCTCATACGGGTAGCAGTATTGATTCGAGTTCGAATCATCTCGACCAGTAGTCTTTATTTTCAAAAGTTTATCCCATGTATTTTCGTTATTTATCATTATGCTCCCATCGTTTTCAATATCCAGTACACCAATCCCAGCACCCAGCTAGAAAATATCCCGTACAGAATCACCGGCCCTGCAATTCTAAAAATCTGGCAACCGATACCAAAGACCTGACCTTCCTTTTTGAACTCAATCGCAGAGGCACAAACGCCATTTGCAAATCCTGTGATTGGAACTAATGCTCCTGCTCCACCCCAGTTTGCTAAAGAGGGATAAAGATTTAGACTTGTAAGAATCACGCTTATCAATATCAAAATCAAACTACACCAGGTAGATGCATCTTTCTGTTCTAAACCAAAATTATTCATACCGATATTTACGATAAACTGTCCGATTGTACAAATTAGCCCGCCCAGCAGAAATGCTTTAAACATATTAACCCAAAGGTTATGAGTAGGAGTCACCTGTTTTACATACTCGTTATACGCCTCGTTACGTTTCTGTTCCTGAGGCGAAATTTTCTCATTTTTCATGACATACCTCCGTATGAAAAGTTGTTCATCTTAGGTATGTCCGATTATGATAAATCTATTCTTGTTTACTCTTATATATGCACTTTCCAAAGATTCTCCTCTGTGGCTCCCCAACGGAAGAGTTCTCTCATCTGCTCATCTACATTTTCATCGGGCTTAAAGTTCCTTGCCATTTTGATTAGATGCTCTTCCTGTGGGCTCGAAGGTGTTGCATCATCTAATTTTGACTGTACACCTTCTAAAAGTTCCATAGGCTGCATATCTTCATTCAAATCCAGATTATATAACTTTTTCATCAGACCAGCGAGATAGAAAAATTCGTAATTTCCTAATAGTGCAGAAGTCTGCTGATTACATTTGATAATAACACTTTGTCTTGCAACTGATGGTACCATGTCTCATCCTCCATTTCTTATGGAACGATTGTATCATATCCTGCAAGAAAAAAGAACAGACTTCCAATCATTTTTCCAAGTGCCATGATAAACAAAAAATATTCTCCATATTTCTCTTCTAAATGAAGTCTTCGAAAGAAAATTGGAAACACATCTAATATTTCTGCCAATGCAACAGCAAGACACCCTACAAATATTCCTGCAGATATGCCAAATATCGTAAGAAGCGTTTTTCCCAATAGTGTAAACAGCCACTTTTTTCTCCATGAAAATAGGGATAATACAGTTCCAAATACAATTCCTCGAAAAACAATATTTTCTATATATATAATCTTATGTTCTAGTTTCGCCATTTGCACCATACGTGGTATCACTCGCAGCACTACGAGAAATGCAAATGTCCCCGCAGCAATTCCTAGTCCTGAACATATGCCAATAAATATCAATAATAGGGACTTAAGAAACATCTATTGTATGTCCTTTCTCATCGGACTCCGCCACCTTCGTGTTGATTAAGTCTTGATTATACTTTTTCATTTCTACTTCTATTGGTGTAGGATCCTTCGTCAGTTTCTTTTTGCTAAAATGATTAAAAAACACAATAATCCCCAAAGCCAAACCGATGCTATAGGATATCTCTAATTCTGTGACTGCAGGTTTTTCCACCCCCATCAATTGTTCATAAAAGCGGCTAAAAGTCTTCTGAATACCTATATCTATGTGAAAAGTTATAATTGTAAAGGCTGAGCCGAAAAAAACAATCGTCGCTATTAGTCCCAACTTAATCTTCTCCCATACTGCAGATTTCACAGTACTCTTCTGATATTCCACAATAAAATCTGACTCTCCGCAATTAACTACCTCTAGATTTGGATAGTCCTGATGTATAATTTCTATAACCTTCAAAATCGAGAAAACAACAGAATGTTCATGATTAAACTGATATAATTCCATCTGTTTGATTGTACGCAAAATCCCTATATTCGTACACTCAACCTTTAAAACATCCCCCAAGGTAATATTTTTATTATATACGATGCAATTACCAGACGCCTTAACATATGCTGTAACCTGTGACATCCCCTTCTACTCCCCTCATGCCTTGCACATAGTCTATATTTTGTCTCCAGATTAGTGTTCCATTCTCTATTGAACGTCGTTCATCATAAAAAGAGAATACATATAACACAGCAATTATGATAAAAAACACCAGTAAACATCCTAGAAAATATCTGTAAAGTTTCATCTTCCAAATCCTCCATTTTTTTATAGTATGTACCATTTCTGTAAATTTATTATTTCAACTGGTTTTTATGTTGAAAAAGATTGACACCGACTAGGTTTCGAATTACATTGGATATATGTAAAACATAAAGGAGAATCTCTTATGGCAACCACGAAAGAAGTGTTGTCTCTTGCCGTTGAAATTGCAGATGTTATGCTGCGAAATGGGGGAGAAATTTATCGTATTGAAGATACGGTAATTCATATTTTAAAAGCATATAATGTAGAAAGTTTCGACGTATATGTACTTTCAAACGGTATCTTTGCTAGTGCAAATGAAGATAAAGAAGATGCCTGCAGTATGATTCGTCACGTTCCACTTGGAAGTGTTAATTTATCGAAAATTGCATACTTAAATCAGCTGACTCGAGATTTATGTACACATAAATGTACGGTTGCTGAAGGATGGGAACGTGTAAAAGAGGCTAAGAATCTACCTAGTTATTCTCGTAAGATTCAGAATTTCTTCTGCGGCCTTGGTAGTGCATGCTACACCTTTATTTTTGGTGGAGACATATTCGATTTTGTCTTTTCTTTTATAATAGGTACTTTTGAACAGATGGTATTAAATCATCTATCTGATCATAAATTTTCACGGTTTTTAAAGAATGTATTTGCAAGTGCCTTCGTATCAACATGCACCTGCTTGCTCGTTGCATTTAAATTTCCTGTATATCAGGATAAGGTCATCATCGGTGCAATTATGCCTTTAGTACCTGGAATCACATTTACTACCTCTATTCGTGATTTTCACAATGGTGACTATTTATCCGGTACGATTCATTTGATAGATGCGTTACTTACCGCATTATGTATTGCAGTAGGCATTATTATCCCAATGGCTATATTTTCAGCTATGGGTGTCGACATGAGCCCAAGTAAGGGCTTAGCGATATTCGATTAAGGGGGAAATTTACCATGATTATTCTAGAATTTATCGTGGCGATGTTTGCCACCATATCCTTTGCAGTTCTATTCACTGCACCCAAAAGAGAAGTACTATGTTGTGGGCTTACAGGAGCTCTTGGGTGGACCGTGTATTTTGGCATGACGCAGCAGGGAATTAATCCAGTTCTTGCATCCTTAGTTGCAACCTTCTGTTTGACCGTGCTCGCTCGTGGATTTGCAGTAGTAAGAAAGAGTCCCGTTACCGTATATCTTTTGCCGGGAATCTTTCCATTGGTACCTGGAGCTGGTATTTACTATACCGCCTACTACCTTTTCAATGGCAACACAGCAATGTCTGGAGCAAAAGGACTCGAAACGCTTGAAATTGCAGGCGCTATTGTATTTGGAATCATCTTCGGTTTTGGCATTCCACAGAACTGGTTCCACCAATTATCTCCAAAAAAAATGGATTTTAACGAAGAAAGTTAAAAAGATACAGAAAAAGGAAGGTTTCATAGTAACCTTCCTTTTTTATCATATAAATATTAGCCTTGTTCTTCAATGCGAGCAGCCAAATCTTCTAAATATTCCCAACGCTCCATCTTTTCCATAAGAAGTTCCTCTTTTGCTTCTTTCTCCTGTGATAGCGCATTGAGTTTGCCGTAATTACTAGCATTCTTTATCATTTCTGCATCCAAACTCGCAATCTCATTCTCTAGCTTTTCAATATCAGCTTCGATGGTCTCATATTCCTTCTGTTCCTTAAATGTAAATTTAAGTTTTTTCTGATGTCCCCAAGTTTCGCGAGAATCTTGTTTTTGTTCAATGTCGTTTGTATTTTTCACCCCAATAGACGAAACATCATTCTGCTCCTGTGGACGCTTATTCATGTAATCAGTATATCCACCTTCATACTGAGTAATCTTTCCATCTCCTTCGAAGGCAAAGACGCGTCGCACAACTCGGTCTAAAAAATATCTATCATGCGAAACTGTTATCACTATACCATCATAATTGTCTAGATAATCTTCTAAAATAGCTAGTGTCTCCGTATCTAAATCATTGGTCGGTTCGTCTAAAATCATAACATTTGGAGCTTCCATCAGCACACGAAGAAGATTCAAACGACGTTTCTCTCCACCAGATAGTTTTCCAATTGGACTATACTGCTGATCTGCTGGGAAGAGGAAACGCTCCAGCATAGAAGATGCAGAAACCAAACCATCCTCAGTACGAACATACTCTGCTGTATCTTTAATATAGTCAATTACCCTTTGCTCTGGATTTGGGAAATTAATCTCTTGACAATAATAGCCTATTTTTACCGTCTGTCCTACCTCAATACTACCACTGTCTGGCTGTAAGAAGCCTGCAATCATCTTCATAAGAGTGGTTTTGCCACAACCATTTTTTCCGACAAAACCGATTCGGTCTCCCTTTAAAAGAATATAATTAAAATTTTTCACACAAACCGTATCCCCAAAGGCCTTCGAAACATTGTTTATTTCTATGGTGCTACGTCCCAAACGTGTAGAAAGCGAACTCATTTCCATCTTCTGAGTCTCTTTAATCCCCTCTTGGTCTCGTAATGCTTCATATCTTTGAATATGAGCCTTCTGCTTTGTCGAACGGGCTCTGGCACCTCTCTGCATCCATTCTATTTCTTTTCTAAGGATGGATTGACGCTTTCTTTCGCTCGCACGTGCATATTCTTCTCTCTGTGCTTTTAACGCCAGAAAACCTGAGTAATTTGTCTCATAACTATATATCTGACCTCTATCTACTTCTACAATACGGTTACATACGCTATCCAGGAAATAACGGTCGTGCGTAACCATAAGCAGAGCTCCACGCCAATTTCGGAGAAACTCTTCCAGCCACTCTACCATATCATAATCCAGATGGTTGGTAGGTTCGTCCATAACCAGAACATCACAAGGCTTTAAAACTGCAGCTACAAGAGCCAGTCTCTTTTTCTGTCCGCCAGAAAGTTCACCACATGCCTGTTCAAAATCATATATACCTAGTTTCAACATAAGTGACTTTGCTTCGCTCTCAAGACTCCATCTATGAGCCTCATCCATATCCGTGGTAATAATTTTATTCATCACGTTATCCAGAACTGACTTATCTCCGTCAAACTCTGGATTCTGTGGAAGAAAATTGATTACTACATGGTTTGCACGAATCACAGAACCTTCATCTGGTTCTTCCAAACCTGCAGCAATTTTTAAAAGCGTAGACTTGCCAGTTCCATTAATACCAACAATACCAATTTTTTCTCTTTCTTGCACATAAAAGGAAGCTTTTGAAAAAAGCTCCCTTTCTGTATATACCTTAGTAATATTTTCAACGTTAATGATATTCATCTAACTATTTTTCTCTTCTTCCTGTTCTTTTTTTGCCTTAATGATTTCTTCATTGAGCTGTAGCATCTTGGCATCCATCATAGATACGATAGTTGCACAATCACGAAGTTCACGGCTAATATGAGCTGGTGCATGACCTTCAAATTTATAATAAATCTTATGTTCTAAGCTTGCCCAGAAATCCATACCAATCGTACGAATCTGAATCTCCACCTTTGTATCCACTACCTTTTCCCCAATAAAGATAGGCACAGAAACCAACATATGGAAACTCTGGTATCCACTTGGTTTTGGATTACGAATGTAGTCCTTAACAGAAATAACGGTTAAGTCATTCTGCTTTCCAATCATTTCTGCCACACGATAAATATCCGAGGTAAAAGAACATACAATACGCACACCAGCAATATCATTGATATTATTAATCATATTGTCTACATTAATATCCAGACTATGGCGTTTTAATTTCTTTACAATACTTTCCGGACTCTTAATACGAGACTTGATATATTCAATTGGATCATATTTGTGTACATGCTTAAACTCGTCATTTAAAATCTCTAGCTTTGTAGTCACTTCCTTCAAAGCAGAGTTATATAAAAACATCAGAGTTTCCCAACTCTCAACGTCCTCATTAAAAATCAAAGATGTATCCATCTAAAAAACCTCCCCAGGTTTATTCCTACATACAGTATAACACAAATATATTGAATTTGGGAAAATTCATATATATTTAATAAATTTAATCTTCCTCTATCACATGCAATTCCAAAAACTGAAACTCAATTTCTTCCACAAAATTATCCTGATAGAATCTGGTTTTTGCCAGTCGTTTAAACTCTGCAATATTAGAATCTAACCATATTGGCTTTCCCAAATCTAATCGATCACAAGCCTCCTGCAAGGCATTAAAAACCTTATGTGTACGAGTTTCCTCACTATAATCTTCTATCGTTTCTGAATTTAACATATGGGCATTATCATCAAATACCTTAACCCAAATTCGCATAGTAGTTATTCCTTTACTTTTACTATTTTCTTCTCTGTCTATTTGCTTCATACATAAGCAAAGTTGCAGAAATTGCTGCATTCAAAGATTCCACCTGTCCTTCCATTGGAATCTTAATATAAGTATCTGCAAGGTTTGCGATTTCATCACTCAGACCATTTCCCTCATTCCCAATCAAGAAACCACAAGCCCTGGTATAATCCTCTTCGTCATATGCATGCTCCCCTTTTAAATGCGCTGCATACAAAGAGATTCCTTTCGCCTGAAGCTCTTTCATCGTATCTTCTAAATCCTCGGTTACGAAGAATGGCACTCGGTAAATACTTCCCATGGTGGAACGAATCGTTTTAGGATTGAACAAATCCACAGTCGTTTTGTTCATAATAATACCTGTTACACCTGCACCTTCACCCGTACGCACCATAGTCCCTAGATTTCCTGGGTCCTGGATACTTTCTAATATCAAAAGATGGGTTCTATCCCCACTCAATAATTCCTCAAGACTATAGTCTGGCATTCCTATTACCGCCATAATTCCCTGAGGTGTCTGGGTGTCGGAAACACTCTTGAATACGTTATCTGCTACAACTTCGTAGACAGCGTTAGCTCTTTCAGATTTATTTTTCAATTCAACTAATAGTGAAGCATTTTCTACATTATTCTCAAAGGACTCTGCTACATAAACAGCCCTTAATGTTTCTACCGGTGCCTCCACAACCATGCGAGGGCCTTCCACAACGAACGCCTTGGAATTTCTGCGTTCCTTACTTTTTTTCAGCAACAAACTAACCTGCTTCATTTGTTGGTTACTTGTACTAGTTATCATATTCTCTCCTCGAAAAAGGGCTGCCTTAGACAGCCCCTTTCATTATACTAAGCTCTTAGAAATATAATTCATGTAATCTGGAATTTCTTTTGTCATTGCAAGTGCTTCATCAATGTCAAAGTCACAGAACTCTCCATTCTTATAAGCAACTACACGATTTGATTTTCCTTCACAAAGCAGATCTACTGCCATAGCTCCCATAACAGAAGCATATACACGGTCCTTACAGGTAGGGACACCACCACGCTGCATGTAGCCTAAGATAGATGCACGGGTTTCCATACCTGTTGCAGCTTCAATACGTTTCGCCATGGATGCAGAATGTCCGATACCTTCTGCATTAATGATGATGTGATGCTGTTTTCCTTTTTTACGGTTTTCGATTACATGATTGATAATATCCTGTTCATTATGTGTGTACTTCTCTGGTAAAAGGATATCTTCTGCACCACAGGCGATACCACACCATAATGCAATATAGCCTGCATGACGCCCCATAACCTCAATAATAGTACATCTATCATGGGATTTTGAAGTATCACGAATCTTATCGATAGCTTCCATCGCTGTATTTATCGCAGTATCAAAACCAATCGTATAATCCGTACATGCAATATCCAAATCGATGGTTCCTGGCACACCTACGGTATTGATACCGTGTTTTGCCAATGCCTGTGCTCCGCGGAAGGAGCCATCACCACCAATAACTACCAATGCATCAATTCCATGTTTATGACAGATTTCGGCCGCCATTTTCTGAATATCTGGATCCACAAACTCTGTGCAACGGGCGGTCTGTAATTTCGTACCACCACGTGCAATTGTTTCTGAAACATCCGATGCATTCATATCAAAGATATCTTCACTAAGAAGTCCCGCAAAACCTCTAGAAATACCTTTTACCTTTTTCCCCTTAAAGAGAGCCTCACGTACTACTGCACGCATCGCCGCGTTCATTCCCGGAGAATCTCCACCACTTGTTAATACACCAATTGTTTCTACCTGCTTAGACATACTCTCTCCTCCTGTTCCCTTAGTTTATTATTCTATGCTTTTCTCTACTACTTTTACATTCTTCTCTCCGAGGAATTTAATAAGTGTTTGCAAAAGCTCTTCGTTTACACCTACGGTCTGGTTTTTCCCCAGACGCTTAATGGCTTTTGGATTGGCTACATAAATGACCACTTCGTCGCTTCCATCGGAATCACGAAGGATATCCATCAGCACAACTTCCTTTTCTTTGTATGCTTCTATTGTAGCAAATTGGAACCATAATTCGCAACCCGTTTCATCAAATGGAACGATGCGTTCACATATAATTTTGCCATCCTTATCATCTTCTACCGATGCACGTCCTATAACATATACCTTTTCATCCGCATTCAAATAACGCTGATACTTTTCATAGTCACGTGGGAAAATAATAACCTCAACGGTTCCCGTCAAATCTTCGATGGTAATATATGCCATCGCCTTATTGTTTCTTGTAAAAGTAACCTTCTTTTCTGCAATCAGACCACCTACAATAACATGCTGGTTATCCTTGATTTTGTCCTGACTTTCTACACCCGTCTTCATTGCATCCAAGTTACCTTCTCCTGCTTCCATCAAAGCAAAATCCGATGCGACTGCATTGATATTCTTACGAATCTTGGCTGTATATTCTTCCAATGGATGTCCACTTAAATAGATACCAAGCACTTCTTTTTCAAAACCAAGCAGCATTTCCTTTGGAAATTCTCCTACGTTTGGATACTGGATTTCATAATCTGACTTCTCTTCTTCTGAAGCGAAATCAAAGAGTGTCATCTGACCCGCTATCGAAGATTTTTTCTTAGAAGTTACTTGATCAATCATAGCAGCATATACAAAGGTCATCTGCTTACGTGTTCCGTCCAAGCTATCACAGGCACCTGCTTTTATTAAGTTTTCTACCGCACGTTTGTTGACATCACGTTCTGCCACACGTTCAATGAAATCCTGCAAGGTACGATATGGACCACCCATTTTTCTTTCCTCAACAATTTTATCAATCACTGGGCGTCCCAAACTCTTAATCGCATAAAGTCCGTATCTTACATTTTCCCCTTCGGCAGTAAACTCTCCCCAACCAGCATTGATATCCGGTGGAAGCACATCAATATTCATTTCCTTACAGTGTGTCAAATATTCTGCTGCTTTTGCAGAGTTATCGATAACGGAGGTCATAAGAGCCGCCATAAATTCTACTGGATAATAGTACTTGAGCCATGCTGTCTGCACACTGATTACCGCATAAGCTGCCGCATGTGATTTATTAAATGCGTATTTCGCAAAGTCGACCATGGAGTCGTAAATACTGTTGGCTGCTTTTTCCGAAATACCATTCGCCACACAGCCCTTGATACCCTGTTCTTCGTTTCCATATACGAAGTTTTTGCGCTCAGCATCGATAACGTACTGTTTTTTCTTACTCATGGCACGACGAATATTGTCCGCCTGTCCCATAGTATAACCTGCCAGTTTCTGTACAATCTGCATTACCTGTTCCTGATATACGATACAGCCGTACGTAGGCTCCAATATACTCTCTAATTCAGGCGTCACATACGTAATCGAATCCTGATTGTTTTTACCTCGAATATAATCTGGAATAAAATCCATTGGACCTGGACGATAAAGCGAAATTCCCGCTACAATGTCTTCAAAACTCTGTGGCTTAAGTTCACGCATGAAGTTCTGCATACCACCAGATTCTAGCTGGAACACGCCTTCTGTCTTACCAGTTCCGATAAAATCTAACACTGCTTTATCATTAAAATCAATATGGACAATATCGATATCAATCCCTTTTGACTTCTTGACATTTTTCACTGCATCCTTAAGTACCGTCAAAGTACGAAGTCCGAGGAAGTCCATTTTAAGAAGACCAAGCTCCTCGAGCTGTACCATATTGTATTCTGCAGTTGGTGTACCATCGCTGGCACGTCCCAAAGGTACATAATCACTGGCCACACCTGGATAGATAACTACCCCCGCAGCGTGAACCGACACATGGTTTGGAAGCCCCTCTAACTTCTTCGCCATATCAATCAAATCGTGCATTGCACGGTCACCTTCGTAAACGGAACGTAACTCTGGATTCATATTTAGTGCTTTATCAATGGTAATATTCAGTTCCATTGGCACCATCTTCGCCAATTTATCCATATCTGCA
>JAZURS010000031.1:0-11538 GCA_045606325.1 Agathobacter sp. | reverse complement strand
ATGTAAAATTCTAGTTACATGTTTAGAATCCTCATCAGAAATACCAAGTTTCGTAATCTTCATCATATAAGTACCCAACTGGTCTTCATAGTAATCCAATTTACGCTCCATCTTATGAATCTTTGATGACATTTCTTCGGTATAGTTTCCTAACATACCCGCTGCACGCTTAAACGCTTTATGTGATAAATAACACATCTGTACAACTGCATCGTTCGAATCCTTAATTGCCAACGCTGGCATAGCAAAAAGTCTTTCGTCCAATACAAGATCTGGTTCTTTTTCACCCTCCATCTCTGGATATACCTTGTTGGCAATCCACTCTAACTGCTTTGTGAATGGAAGTAGAATGAATGTAGTAAACACATTAAAAATACTATGCATTACCGCAATCATAAATGGTGTGATAGGTAATTTAAGTGCTGCTACATCAAATACATATGTAGCAATACAAAGTGGAATCAAACAAATGGTAGTACCAATAATATTAAATGATAAATGTACAACCGCAACCTTCTTCGCATTTCTATTTACACCGATACTCGATAATACCGCTGTTACACAAGTACCAATATTTTGTCCCATAATAATAGGGAGTGCCATACCATATGTAATACCACCTGTCATAGAAAGTGCCTGCAAAATAGCCACTGAAGCAGCTGAACTTTGAATAACACCTGTAACCGCTGCACCTACTAAAACCGCGAGCAATGGATTTGCAAATGCAGTAAGAAGGCTGGCAAATTCCGGCATATCTGCTAATGGTTTCATTGCATCTGACATAAATGTCATACCAGACATAAGAACTGCAAAACCTACTAATACATTTCCCAAGCTCTGTCTTTTCTGCTCTTTGCTGGCCATAATCATAATTACACCAATCAAAGCAAAAATTGGTGCAAAATTGGCTGGTTTGAGCATATTCACCCAAAGAATATCACTATCGATACCTGCTAAACTTAAAATCCAAGCAGTCAGTGTAGTTCCAATATTAGAACCCATCAAAACGCCTATTGTCTGTCCAAACTCCAACATACCTGAGTTTACAAGACCTACGAGCATAACAGTTACCGCAGATGATGACTGCACTGCAATAGTAAGTAATGCACCAAAAATCAGTGCAAAAAATTTGTTTTTGGTAATTACACCAAGATATTTTTCAATTTTACCATCGGAACTTTTTTCCAAACCATCTGACATGACATTCATACCATATAAGAAAAAAGCAAGTCCTCCGACTAACTTAATGACAGAATAAATATCCATCTGTTCATTTTCCTCCTAATATAAAAACACCACTTGTTTCAAAAAAATGTGGGAACTCTCATTTTGAAAGCCCCCACGTTGGTAAGTATAACCTTATTTACTAAATTTTTCAAGTGTAAACAGGTTATTTGAATGCAGTTTCATTATTAACTACACTTGTACTATGAATAAATAACACATCCTGTTTATCAAAGGTTACATAATTTCCTATCATTCTCTCATTTAGATAGCGAGCATCCAAAATTGTTATTTTTTCGTAGCCTTCTACTAAAAGAGGCACCAAACTACTACCAAAGGAATCCCTAAATACCACTAACTCCTTATCGGAAGTCGCATTGGGATTCTCAATTGTAATCACAGCCAATGAACCTGATAAAAACATTTCATAAGGATCACGACCTGTCGCTTTCTCCATGCTGTACATAGGAATCTCTTTTTCGTTTTCATGATTTATTATCTTACAGTCTGCAAATAATTTATGATTCAAATAGGCCAATCTATCTGGTTCGATTGGCAAGCCTAACTGTCCATAATATACACCATAAAATGGAACATCCAATGAAACTGTCTCATATTCCTTCTCCAGTTTCACTCCCATCGCACTTCCTAAACGTTGTGCCACATCCAGAATGCATTCCTGCTTCCAATGCGTATCTGTACGATAATAATCTTCTATACTCAGCAAATCAAATATGTCAATATACGTCATATTTACAAGCCTATTCTCCATATACGAAGACATCTTCGTATAGTCATAAGAAAGATATCCATTTTTTTCTGCCAGAAAAGCATTTTTATCCGGAATTATGGAATAGTAAACCTTTGCATCTGACTCTTGGATATAATTTTGGTAAATGCTTTCAAACTTTCTGATTGCATTATCCATTGCTTTCTCGGACAACGGGTAATCCATTTTACTCACATAACCATCTGCTATATACACCTCATTATTGTCCGACTGTCCAAACACATATAAATGAGTCATAGCCTTGATACTTCGAAAAATATCTCGAAGTGGAAACTGATCGAGTGTATAGTCTTCAAATTCCTGCATAAATTTCCCGCTGAGAATGGACTCCATACTTACTTTCGGGAATTGCTCCAATGGTCTTCTCTCTGTTACCGAAAACTCATCCACAGGCTTAATCCAGGTAAATATGGTCAAAGCCCCAAACAAAACAGCTACAAATATTACATATCTTTTATTTCTCTTTTTATCCATCATCTACCTCCTAAAACCTAAAGTACAAGAACGGATTAAAAGATCCATCTACTAAATATGCTGTTACAACTACTAAAAGAATCAGCATTGCTATCGGCTCTATTGCCCCAATAGCGACTTTGCCCATCTTATTTTCCATTATCTTTTCTATTAATTTCTTTGGTAACGGTGTAGCTCCAATAATTGCTAACAAGAATACTACCAGATAACTTCTAAAATAATATTGAGTAGCATTGGTAACAATTGGAAGCCCTTCAAATCCAAACATAGCCCCTATATGACTTACTGCATCCTTTAAGTTTACAGCATCAAAAATCACGAAACTAATTAATCCAAGCAATATGATATACAAATGTCCAATGAATTTGTATTTTTCCAACCATTTAAGTAAAAAGCCTTTTTCCAGCATAAGTAAAATGCCAAAATACAGCCCCCATACTACAAAATTCCACTCTGCACCATGCCAAAATCCAGTCAGCATCCATACTACAAAAATATTAAAAAAGTGACGTACCGCAGAACATCTGCTTCCACCTAGTGGAATATACACATAGTCCCTAAACCATGTTCCTAATGACATATGCCATCTACGCCAAAATTCTGTTGCACTCTTTGAGATAAATGGGTAGTTAAAATTCTCGACAAACTGAAAACCCAACATGCTTCCCAAACCAATCGCCATATCACTGTATCCAGAAAAATCAAAATATATCTGTAAAGACACTGCGATTGCATAAGTCCAGTAGAAAATCACCGATTTTTCGTCTGTCGCCTTAAAAACTGCACAGTATTCTCCCAAAACGTTTGCAATTAGAATCTTTTTGCCTAACCCAATACAAAATCTTCGAACCCCATAAGCAATGCGCCTAAAAGTAATACTTCTTTCTTCCAACTGATGTTCTACATCTGAATAACGCACAATTGGCCCAGCAATGAGCTGTGGGAACATTGTAATATAAGTTGCTAAAACTATCAAATTCTTTTGTGCAGATACTCTGCCCCAATACACATCCATAATGTAACTTGCCAGCTGGAATGTATAAAAACTGATTCCAATTGGTAAAACCACATTTAGAAGTGGCAGGGAAATACCTGTAACCGCGTTGAAATTTACGATAAAGAAGTTTGCATATTTAAAGTAGGCTAAAAATCCAAAGCTAACTAGCAATGCAAGTATCAGATATACTTTTGACCATTTTGTCGCACGAAATTTTTCTATCAGAATACCAAATACATAGCCCAGCCCAATGGAAAGCATCATTAAAAACACATAGGAAGGTTCACCCCACGCATAAAAAACAAGGCTTGCTAAAAGCAAGACCATGTTTTTTGCTGGTTTTTGAACCAGATAATATGCAATTAGTACCACCGGTAAAAAATAGTATAAAAACGGTATACTTGAAAATATCATTCAGATTTCCTTCTAACAATTACTGCATAAGATTTTCTTCTACAGAAACTACTGCTGCATCACCATAAACGGTTGTAAGAGCTGTTTTAAATGCTTCGATAACCTGTCCATTACCAAAAGCTGATACTACATAATCACCGTTTACTGTTACGATGATAAGTGTTTCTGGGAAACCACACATCCACTGATTGTTCATTGTAGCTTCTTTAATATCAGAAATAATTGTTTCTACATTAGCTTTATCTGTTACATGATAAGCTGCTGCAGAGAAATTGTTTGCCATCATCATGTTCATCATTGTTGCAGCATCATCCGTCATATCAATTGCTTCAGTTGGAATACAGAAAGATACAGTTAATGCGTCTTTTGCACCTTCTAATGATGTATCCATTTTTCCTGGCGCATCCATTACTACGAGTTCAAAGTTTTCAATGTTACCGCCACCAATTGGGAATTTGATATCTTCAGAAGCTGATTTGTTATATTCATCCCATGTTTTTACAAGGATTTCTTCTGCATCTTTGATTCCTGAACCGTTATTTGCTGAGTTTCCTGCACCACCACATGCTACACATGTGAATGCCATTGCTACTGCGAGTAAAAGTGCTGCTAATTTTTTCATTGTAATAATCTCCTTACCTTATAAACCTTTTTGTTCTACAACCACAATTGCCTGTTTTGAATAGGTTTCCTTTAGTATCTTTTGAAATTCGTTTACAAGAGATTCTCTGCCATATACAACTACCGCATACTCTCCATCTAATTCGAAAATCAAAAGTTTCTCTGGTACTTCTCCATGCCACTGATTAGATACTACCTGAGAATGAATCCCCTCAACTATGTTCTGCAGGTTCTCACTATTCGTTACATGAACCGCAGTTACAGTAAATCTACCTGCATTATACAAATCAATCATGGTCGCTGCGTCGTCTAATTCTAATATACAATCGGTTGGTATGCAATACATTTCTTCCAACTCTTCCACTTTATTTAAATCATATTTTCCTGGTGCATGCATAACCGCTGTTTCATAATGTCCCCCCATAACATCAAAACGGTCGTTATTAACATTACCATCTGTATCTATCATTTCATACTGTGCCCATACTTTATTTAAAATATCTACTGCATCTGTAATTTCAACAATTACTTCCGTTTCTGTTTCCTGACTATTTTCAGTATCTATGATCTGTGTCTTTCCACATGCGGCACAGGAAAACAGAACAAATACAGCCACAAGCATATATAAAACGTTTCTAACTTTGATGTACATAAGACCTCCATCTGTTTCAACATATATTCTTTCATGAACTTTTTTCATCATATCATAGACCAATCCTTATGTCCATAAACCAAAGTTTATAAACATTTAATAATTATAAAACCCTTGATTTTACTGGGTTTGCAGCACATCGTTAGCACTCTCCACAAAAGAGTGCTAATTTTGTATTGACTTTTGAAAATGATAGCGATATCATCTTTTACAGATGAAAAATTTGTGTTCTCACAAATGAAAGAAAAAAGGAGTACTACAATTATGACAAACAAACACGGAAGCTTGTCAATTGACAGCGAAAACCTATTTCCTATTATTAAGAAGTGGTTATATTCAGACCATGATATTTTCTATCGCGAGCTTATCTCAAATGGTTGTGATGCGATTACAAAATTAAAGAAATTAGACATGATGGGAGAATATTCTCTTCCAGCTGATTATAAGGCAAAGATTGAAGTTATCGTAAGTCCAGAAAATAAAACTATTAAGTTTATTGATAATGGTCTTGGCATGACTGCTGACGAAGTAGAAGAATACATTACAAAAATCGCATTTTCTGGCGCAACTGATTTCATTGAGAAATACAAAGACAAATCCAATGACGATCAGATTATCGGTCACTTTGGTCTTGGCTTCTACTCTGCATTTATGGTAGCTGATGAAGTAACCATCGACACTCTTTCTTACCAGGAAGGAGCTACTGCAGTTCATTGGGCATGTGATGGCGGTACAGAATATGATATGTCTGATAGTGACAAAACTACTATCGGTACAGAAATCACTTTATATTTAAATGAAGATAGCCTTGCATTCGCAAACGAATACCGTGCAAAAGAAGTTATCCAGAAATACTGTTCTTTCATGCCTACGGAAATCTTTTTAAGCAAGGCCGGTGCCGCTACGGAATATGAAACTATCGACAAAGCAGATGTCCTTGATACAGATGAAGTAGTGGAAGAAATTCACGAAGCAGCTAAGACAGAAGAAAAAGAAAACGAAGATGGAACTAAAGAAATCGTTGAAATTTCTCCTGCAAAAGAAAAATGCAAAATTGTAAAACGACCAGTTCCACTCAATGATATTCACCCACTTTGGGCAAAAAATCCAAAAGACTGTACAGACGAAGAATACAAGGCATTTTACCGCAACGTATTTATGGACTACAAGGAACCACTCTTCTGGATTCACTTGAACATGGACTATCCTTTCAACTTAAAGGGTATCCTTTACTTCCCTAAAATAAATACAGAGTATGATTCCATCGAAGGAACAATCAAACTCTATAACAATCAAGTATTTATCGCAGATAATATCAAGGAAGTCATTCCTGAATTCCTTATGCTTTTAATCGGTCTAATTGATTGCCCAGATCTTCCACTCAACGTATCACGTAGTGCATTACAGAACGATGGATTCGTTAAGAAGATTTCAGAATACATTACTAAAAAAGTAGCAGACAAACTTATTGGTATGTGTAAAACGGATAAAGAGTCTTATGAAAAATATTGGGATGACATTAGTCCATTCATTAAATTCGGTTGCTTAAAGGACGAAAAATTCTGCGACAAGATGAATGACTACATTCTTTTCAAGGACATCAACGATAAATATCAGACGTTACCTGAACTTCTTGCACCAGTTGAGAAGGAAAATGCAACTGATGAAGACGGCAACGCTGTTGAGGCAGAAGTTGTGGATGATGATATCGTAACTGCAGATGACCTCAAAGATGAGCGCAAGGTAGTTTATTATGTAACTGATCTCAACCAGCAGGGACAGTATATCACTCTCTTCAAAGAACAGGGTATGAACGCAGTTGTATTAAACCACAACATCGATACTTCTTTCATTTCACAGCTTGAAATGAGAAATGAAAACTACCGTTTCATGCGTATTGATGCAGACCTTACTGAATCCTTAAAAGATGAATCAAGTGAAGACTTAACAGAAGTAACTACTACTCTCTCAGATGTATTCAAAAATGCATTAAACAATGACAAACTTACTGTCAAAGTTGAAAAACTGAAAAACGATGGTATCGCTTCTGTAATTACTCTTTCAGAAGAAGGCCGTCGTATGCAGGATATGATGAAAATGTATGCTATGAACGGCATGAGTGGAATGGACATGAACATGTTTGCAGCCGACCAAACTCTTACCTTGAATGCAAACAATGCATTAGTTCAGTATATCATTGAAAACAAAGACAGTGAACATGTACCTATGTTTGCAGAACAGCTTTACGATTTGGCACTTCTTAGTAATCAGCCACTTTCGACTGATGCAATGGCGAAATTTGTGAAGAGATCGAACGATATCATGTTGTTAATTACAAAGTAATATAATAAGAGCCCGTGTCAACGATACACGGGCTCATTTTTTATACCTTTTTTTCTTTCCAAATTTCAAACTTGTGAAAGGCCGCATCCACACCAATTGCAACAAGAATTGCAATTGCGAATCCACCTAATACATCGGTTGGGAAATGTACGAAAAGATACAATCTTGAAAAACCGATTAATGTGGCTACGATTACGGCTGGAATACCAATTTTCTTGTTGTTTAAAAATAATGCTACTGCTGCAACCATGCTGTTGATCGAATGTCCTGATGGAAACGAATGTCCATGAGGACGAGAAAGCAACAATGTTACCGCTGTATCAATATCACAAGGTCTTGGTCTGGCAAATATATTCTTTAGAATTAAATTTCCTAAAATAAATGTACATAACATGGATAACAATAGCTGTAATCCCATTTTACGATGTTTCTTAAGGCAGAGACAGATTACTCCGATTGCAAGCCATACCCATCCATCGTCTCCTAACGAAGTGATAAACAGCATAATCTTATCTAAAACCGGATTATGTATTTCCTGTAGTGCATAAAGAATTGAAAATTCCCACTTCATACTCTTTTCCTCTTATTCTGTAAAATATTTTTCGTAAATTTCAAAAAAACTATTTGTTGTAATCTTACCTGAAGTATCTAATTCGATGTTGTCCCAAGCTCTTTCATTCAACTCAAACTGTGAATTCTCCACAAGTTCGATATATTTGTCATCAAATTGCTCTTTTCTTCTTTTGACAATAATCGTTTCTTTATTTGCCTCGGTCAGTTCTTCATCATACTTATTGAGACACTTAATAAAGTAATAACCATCCTCTGCTTGAATCATCTGGGATTGCTCTTCATTATCTAAACGAAATGCCACTTCTTCCACAGCAATTGGATAGTCTCCGCGACGTAAATTCTTCTCAATTCCACCTGCTTCATTATAATTGCTTGCAAGAGAATCAAACTTTTCACCGTTGGCAAGTTTCTGCTGCACCTGAAGTGCTACTTCTTCACTTTTTACAAAAATCTGCTGAATGCGCATAACACGCGCCTCATCATCACTTACTTCTTCATTAACACCTTGGGTGAGACTACTGTACAATTTCTGTGCTATAGCATACTTCTCGTAAAATCTTCTCAGTTCATTTTTATCTAAGCTAATATACGAGATTTCCTCTCTACTAAGAGAGTCATAATACTCATCTGTCGCTTTTGCAACCTTATCCAACTCATCCTCTGTCAGCGTAAGTTCCTGCTGCTCTGCTAGCTGCTCCATACACATAATACTTGCAAGTTCGGATAAAGTCACATCTTTTACATATGCTTCTAAGGTACTATCATCGTCCATTTTACTATAATCGTATTCCCACAAATCAATTCCGTAGGCGTTACCTAAAATATTCTGATAGTTGCATAGGTAAAGACGCGCCTCTTCTTTTGTACATTTGTCACCATTGATAGAAAATATATGATTACGTCCTACGGAGTTCGTATTCCATACAATCTCTGTATTTCCAATGGTACACCCAGTCAAAGCACTTGATAATAACGCTGCGGCAAGGCATAACGTTACACATCTTTTCTTCATTTTCTAACCTTCTACAATCAAAAATCTTCCACTTGGAAGCTCAAACACTTCACTTGCTTCTAAAATATCTTCATCAGACATTCCCGCAATATCGGTTCCTGCTTCATCAAAATACTCTTTTACTTCTCTTAAATTCTTGCAAACAACAGCCATGCAGTCATCCAAAAACTCTTCTGCTTCCTCTGGTGTGTCTGCTACATTTTCTGGAAAAAGCTGTCCCTGCTTTTCAAGAAACACTTCTAAAACCTCATCATCGTAATTATACATAGACCCTTCCTCCTATATAATATCATGCAATTCACGATAATTTTGTTATGGCTAGTTTACCATAAATATATATCAATTCCAATCTTTTTTAATTCCTGATAGATTCTTGTAATTGGTAATCCAACCACGTTATTATAATCCCCATCAATTTTCTCGATATAGATAGCACATTTTCCCTGAATTCCATAACTACCAGCTTTATCCATAGGCTCGCCAGTAGCAATATAACGGTCAATCTCTGCTTCTGACATTTCATGCATCTTCACATCTGTTTTTTCATAAAAAACAAGTTCGCCAGCGCGACCACTCTTATCAATAAGCACCAGCGTCACACCTGTAAATACACTGTGTGTGTTTCCCGAAAGCATGGTTAGCATACGTTTTGCATCTTCTTCATCCGCTGGTTTTCCAAGGATTTTTCCATCATAGGCAACCACGGTATCTGCTCCGATAACTAAAATATCTGATGGTGTTGTTATATCTTTATGCTCCTCACCAAAAGATGATACCATTGCAGCTACTTCCTCAGCTTTTTGCTTTGAAAGCTCCATTACTACTTCTTCTGGTATCGTCTTGGTGATAATCTCTTCTCCCTTTGCAGGGCAGATTTCAAACTCTAAACCAATCTGCTCTAGAAGTTCTTTTCTTCTAGGCGATTGGGATGCTAGTATAATCTGACTCATGGAATATCTCCTTATTTTTCATTTAATTCAACAATCTGACCAAAGCAGAATGAATAAATTAAGTTTTCTGTATCTCCTTTCGATAAAAAGATACGACATAGTGCCTTTGCATATAAATCCAACTGAATCTTATATCTTTGTACCAACTCATCTGGCGTAGATACTCGATCCGTCTTGTAATCTAATAATACGATTCTTTCATCTTCCAACCAGAATACGTCTATAATTCCCTGCAAAAGCACGCCCTCGTGTTCCATAACAAATGGCTTTTCTCGGAATAAATCACCACGCTTATCGGCTTCCGCCATTCGCAGAGCAACCGGCGACTGGAAAAATGCCAATAATTTTCTTTGGTCAACAAGTTCATACTGTTCCTGACTTAGAAGATTCGGAACCATGCGATTTAACTCTTTTGACACAAACTCTTCAATTGCTGCCTCTGAGTTTCTGTCCACATCTAAAAATGCTGCAAAATCCATGCATTCCATCACTCTATGCACTGCAGTTCCTCGAAGCGCACCTCGATTTACCTCTTTCTCTTCATGTAGGAATTCTGGAATCTCAACCTGACCTTCCATACGATCGTAATTTTCCACCATCGAATCGTGCTTTAATTCGGATACCGAATACTTACTCTTTTTATCCAAATCCTGTTTATATGGATACGCAAAAGAAAAGCTTGTCTTGTATTTCTCTACCAGATCTTCGTCTGCCCGATTTATATTCTCTAAAAGGATATCCTTTGAAATCTTCTTTTCTGCCATATCCTTTGCCGTCAAAAAGACCAGGTTTGCTGCATTCATAAAGGTGAAGTCATACTTTTCTGGATAAGACACTACCGCTGGTGCAATCCAGTCGATATATTTTTTCGCCTTTTCTCTCTGTCCAAAACTAAGCGGTACTTCTGGAAGCATATTGCCCAGACAGGATTCTAAAAATTTTCCTACATCCTTTATCGTTCCTGACAGAATGAGTTTTTCTTTGGCTCGTGTCATTGCAACATACAAAACACGTAGTTCTTCACCTAAATTATCACGTCGAATTCGTTCTGCAATTTCGCTATGGATAAGGCATTTTCGCTTCACTCTAGGCGAAACCATTACCTCATCCAGACCTAATCCCATATCTGGATGAATCACCGCTTTTTCTTTTACATCTCTATCATTAAACTTCTTGGAAATACCTGATACAAATACGACTGGGAATTCCAGACCCTTACTCTTATGAATTGTCATAAGACGAACAACGTCCTCATTTTCCCCTATTACATCCGCTTCTCCAAAGTCTACCTCATATTTTTGCAACTGGTCTACATAGCGCACAAAATGGAATAAACCTTTGTAGCTGCTCTTTTCGTAGCAAATTGCTTTTTCAACCAGCATATCAAGATTTGCCTTTCGCTGAGTACCTGCAGGTAAAGCTTTCACATAATCTCCATATCCTGTTTCCTGTAAAACCAGATCAATCAACTGATGAATTGGCGTATCC
>JAZURS010000030.1:0-13391 GCA_045606325.1 Agathobacter sp. | reverse complement strand
GATGGACATGGAATATTGTGTTCTTCAACGAAGTTTTTCATTTCTTCCTGTGACCAAGCATCGATAGAACCTTCTAATGCGATACCATTATCTGCACAGTAATTTTCGATTAACTGGTCTGCACGGAATCTTTCGTGACATTCTTTACAATCCATAAGTGGATCTGCAAATCCGCCAAGGTGACCTGATGCAACCCATGTCTGTGGGTTCATAAGGATGGCACAGTCAACACCTACGTTGTATGGGTTTTCCTGAATAAACTTCTGCCACCAAGCACGTTTTACATTGTTCTTTAATTCTACACCAAGATTACCGTAATCCCATGTATTTGCAAGGCCGCCATAGATTTCTGAGCCTGGGTATACAAAACCTCTGGCTTTAGCAACCTGTACAATCTTTTCCATAGTTTTTTCCATAATTACTATTCCTCAACTTTCGTTTTATTTATAGATAATATAAGTAAGCACTTCACTGTACTGACTATTTTCTTTCTCTTCCTCTTCACCGAAGTCAAAGACGATATCTCCATCGCCTGATTCAAGATCGTCTTCACTAATAGACTCATCTGAGCCCTCTGCTTCAGTACCAAACTCTGTATTGAGTTCTGTAGTTAATAACTCACTACCTTCTTTAATAACTACATAGTCATCTCCAACCTTAGCAGTGTTTTCAGTAGATACAAAGCATACTTCTCCTGGAACTACTACCTTTGTATTAGATTTGATAATTACTACCTTGTATGCTTCATCCTTTGCAAAATCTTCTGCAGTAGCAGTATATGCCTTTCCGTCTGACATTTTTGCAAAAGTGGTTTCAAAATTATAGCCTGCCTTCTGTGCTTCTTTTACGCTTCCTACAAAAAGTTCTACTCCATTTACTCCTTCGTAAACTTCTGTATTTGCATATTCAAGAACCAACGTAGCTACATCATCTTTCACTTTTAAGGATTTTTTCTTCAAAGAACCATTTTCATTTTCTTTGTTATATGTATCAATAACATCCTTTACGTAATCCTGTAATTCACTTTTCTTATAAGTCTTCTCATTAAAGGACTCTACGTCAGTAGAAATGATTTTTCCATTTTCTAATACATATACTGTATTGGTATCTGCTTTTGTATAGTCTGACCCACAGCTACCAAATACAAATACTGCTAAAAGAATAACAAGCACAATTAAAAGAACTGCGCCTCCACCTATCATCATTAATTTCTGTCTCTGTTTAGCTGCTTTTGAAACACGTTTACGTTTTTGGGTTGTTTCTTTCATAATACTTCCTCCAAACCAACTAATAATCTTACCTATTATACACTTTTCATTTTTTTATTTCAACACAAGTTCATCAATAATTTGCAAGGATTTAAAAGAATGTTTTACATAAGTACGTAAATAATCACGCATTATTTTCTTTAATTCCTTCAATACTTCTTCTGATAATTGGAAAGTAAATAATTTTTCTATCTTAGAAGAAACGATAAACTGCATTGCATATCTTGTAGACTCATGTATCTGTCTAGTCTTCTGTCCATGTTTGCACTCGGGACAAAAGATTCCGCCGCGCCAAACACTAAAGTAGTCCAAATTTTCTGTTTTACGACAATGCATACAGGAAAACACCGTTGGCCCTTCCCCGTTTATAGTCATTGCCTTTAATTCAAAAATCACTCGCACCAAATCATTTGAAAAAGCGGGGCTTTCTAAAGCTCTTAAAGATTGATACAAAAGCTTTAGCATTTCTTTTTCGTCATTGTTTTCCTGACAAAAATAATCGGCAAACTCAAGGAAGTAAAAGCCCATATATGCTGCATCTACATCCAAAGTCAATTCACGGAAATAATTATGTATGCTGGCTTTGGATACGTTATAAGAGCTTTTTCCCTCGAAAAGTTCGAACTCCCCAAAAGAAAAAGGATTAGTCGCCGCCAGAAGCTGGCTGTTAGGCCGTCTGGCACCTCTGGCAAATGCGGTTATCTTTCCTCTTTCCTTGGTTAGAATCGTTATTCTTTTGTCGTATTCAGAAATCGGCATGGTGTTTAAAACCATTCCCGTTACTATCACCGACTGTCCCATCTGTTTCTTTTTCCTTTTCTTCCTCCGTGGCACGATTACGATAGGTCAGGTAATCCTCTACCTTCCCAGTTGTCCAAAAGTTTTCCCATGATTTCTCCATTGCATCTCCCTCCGATAATTTTAGGTTTTGCAATGTAGTTGTAAATATCCCCGAAAAAAATTGGAAAATTACTGGTCCTCTCTATAACCAAAATTCTTGATTAAGAAATCACTATCACGCCAATCCTTTTTCACCTTTACCCAAAGTTTTAAGTTTACTTTGGTATCCAAAAGGCGTTCCATTTCATATCTGGCATTGGTGCCGATTTTTTTCAACATCGCACCCTGCTTTCCAATAATGATACCCTTGTGGGAATCTCTTTCACAAACTATAGTTGCATCAATATCAATGATTCCTTTGCGTTCCTTCATCTGGTCAATACCAACCGCGATACCGTGTGGAATCTCATCGCTTAAAGCATGAAGTGCTTTTTCACGAATAATTTCTGCACAGATAGCTCGCTCAGGCTGATCGGTAATGGTATCCTCATCATAATACTGTGGACCGTAAGTCAAATACTTGAAAATACTGTCGATGATATCCTCAGTATTATTTCCACGAAGTGCAGATGTTGGAATAATCTCTGCAAAATCATATACCTTGCGATAGGTATCAATATATTCAAACACCGCATCTCTTTCTACTGTATCAATTTTATTGATAACCAAAATAACAGGTGTTTTTACTTTTTTAAGTTGCTCAATAATGTGCTGTTCTCCTGCTCCAATAAAGTTTGATGGTTCAACCAGCCAGAGAATAACATCTACTTCATTCAGTGTCTTCTCTGCCACATTTACCATGTATTCACCCAGTTTATTCTTTGCCTTATGAATACCTGGTGTGTCTAGGAAAATAATCTGTCCCTTATCCATATCCGTATAAACTGTCTGGATACGGTTACGAGTCGTCTGTGGTTTATTTGATGTAATAGCAATCTTCTGACCGATAAGACGATTCATCAATGTCGATTTTCCTACATTTGGTCTACCAATAATGGTTACAAAACCAGATTTAAAATTTGCGTTCATTTTTTCACCTTTTCTTTACTCATTTAAACTTCTAATATTCATGAAAAGTTCTTTTTCTTTTTGAATATTGTTCTCATTTCCAATAACACATAAATTGCCATCTGAAATGACTGCTTCTATCATATCTGCCAATGCGCGAATATCTGCATCAGTAGCATTTAAGATTTCATCACGTTCAACCTGAAGTTCCTCTAATGTAAGTTTCTTTAAATATGCCGTGATTGCACGCTGCCCCTTTCCTTCTGGATAAAGCGGTGCATCCATATTACCAAGTGTACCAATAATATACTTGGTCATTTCTCTTTCATCCGCTTGAAAACTTCTAATATACTCAGGCACTCTCTCATATACCTCATTTGTCTTCCCAAGATTTGGATCTCGATACGAGGTAAAATAAGAATCCCCTGTACGAAGGAAGGAACTGCTGCATCCGTATGCTCCGCCTTTTACACGTACATTATTCCACAAATAATCATAACTTAGAATCATCTTTAAGATATTTAAAGCACCATTATACTGGAATCCATGGTTTACAAAATTTCCGGAACGTGAAACATACTGAATCGCAGATGCATCTGTGAATGCTTCATTCTGCTGCCCTAAGGCGTATCTCTCATCTTCCTCTGCCTTTGTTCCTGCTGGAAGCGCGTCTATAAATTTCTGGAGAGCTGGTATTGCTCGCTCGTAAGCATCTTGATTCGAAGTAAAACTTATAAGCAGTCTTTCTTTACCCAAAATCTGGTCCATAACTTTTTTGAGTTTCTGAATTACCAGTTCTGGCTGTTCCTTCATCCAAGCATCCATTTTGCAGACTTCATCATAATACATAATACCTGTTGTCGCATCCTGGATATAACCATATTTTGAAAAATAGGCAAGACTTCTCGTTGCAGAAACCACATGCCCTGCACTGCTCAAAACTGACTGGAGTCTGGATTTTGTCTGAGCCACAATTTCCGCCAAACGTTTCACATCATCTATTTTAGATGTAAGGATAATTTCCTGTAAAATCTTCAAAGAATCTTCTATGTTATCTTCTAACATCTTGATACGGAACTCATACTTCATATGATACTTTCCAGATTCTTTAGAATCCGCATAAGTTGTAAGTCCACTGGAAATGCCTCCCGAATAAATGTTAATCACATCATTCAATTCGGAAAACGTATAGTTTTCTGTGTCTACAAATGCAAGTACACTACGAAGAATTCCTAAATATGGTAAATCCTCTGCCGTTATATCCCCTGCATCAAACATAAAAGTGATGTAGTCAATGCCATTGGTAAACACTTCATGGCGTACTACTGGCACATTCCCAATCTGCTCCTCAATATTGCTAAATGGAAGGACATTTTTTCTCATATCCTTTCTCTCTAGCATTGGAAGTTTCTGCATATCTTCTTCCGAAGATGGAGCCTCCTGATATTCTTCGAGATGTTTGGTTTCTTCTATCAGTTTTTCCAACGCTTCTTTTGAAAGCTGTGCTTTATATTCTGCTAATTTAGCTTCTAATGCTTCTTCTACCTTGGTGTTTAAACCTTTTTCTGGTTCCAAAGAAACTACAGCTCCATGCGGATTATCAAGAAGGTACTTCTGAATCAAACCTTCATAATAACCTGTATCCACCTGTGCCTTTAAGAATTCAAACACATCTAACATTTCCATGGCATCAAAAACTTTTTCATCATCAAAAAGCCAGACTTCCAAACATTCCAAACCGTACAACAGACCTTTTGGATATGAACCAAAATCTGCTTCACGAAAACGGAATTCGGAACTGTTAATCGCAGCCTGTACGGAGGTTTTGTTGATACCATTTGTTACAATATCTTTTAATGTATTTTCGATAATTTCAACAAAACGTTCTTTATCAGAAGTATTTGCATTCTTTGCGCACACATGGAATGTGGTCTGCAAGGTTCCATCATCAAAAGAACCATATACGTCCTGCCCAATACCTGCATCAATAAGAGCCTGTCTCACTGGAGCACCTGGTGCACTTACCAACACATAATCAAGTACTGCAAAGGCTTGTCTTAGTGTTTTATCTGAAATATCGCAAACCACCTTGCTGTATGCCAGATAGGTATTATCCTCTTCTGTCTCTTCACTAGCGATTGGATATTTGTCTACTACATTTTTTACCTCTTTAAATGGAGCCTGTAGTGCAATCTGCGACTCCACTTTAATTTCATCATAAGCACTTAAGTATTCCTTATCCAGCCATTCGAGGCGTTCTTTCATATCGCAATCTCCATAAAGGAAAATATAGGAGTTTGCTGGATGATAATACTTTTTATAAAAATTTAGATATTCTTCGTAAGTCAGTTCTGGAATATATTCTGGATTTCCGCCAGAATCTTTTCCGTAAGTGTTGTCTGGGAAAAGGCTCTTATAGATAGCATTCTGTAACATTTCATCTGGTGATGAATATGCGCCCTTCATTTCATTGTAAACTACACCATTAATCGTAAGGGGAGCATCCATATCCTCTAATTCATAATGCCAGCCTTCCTGTTTAAAAATCTCTTCATATTTCAAAATATTTGGATGCAATACCGAATCCATATACACATCCATAAGATTCTTAAAATCCTGTTCATTACAACTAGCAACTGGATATACCGTCTTATCTGGATAGGTCATCGCATTCAAAAATGTATTAAGCGATCCTTTCACTAATTCCACAAATGGATCTTTTACTGGAAACTTCTCTGAACCACATAATACCGTATGTTCAATAATATGTGGCACACCAGTCTCATCCGTTGGTGGTGTTTTAAATCCGATATAAAAAACCTTATTATCATCATCATTCGAAATCAAGGCAACTCTTGCACCACTCTTTTTGTGGCGAAAGATATATCCTTTGGAATTTATATCATTAAGCTGTTGCTCTTTTATCAATTCATATGCGTCTATGTTCAAAAAACTCATCAATATTCCTCCATACACATAGATACAAACATTATACCCCATTTAACCAAGTCGAACAATAAAAAAGTATGGATGTAAATTTATTTACACCCATACTCTTTGTTTATTTATGCTCTCCCAGAAACTTTTCCATCCAGATAAGGTGATACCATCTTCCAAACTTTGTACAGCAGTTATTGAACTGAGCTACTTTTTTATAGCCCATATGTTCATGGAACTGAGTACTGTTATTCGTAAGGTATTCATCTTCAACGTCCGTGTAAGCAATGCTTGCATAGACATTTAGGATTCCCTGCTTTGTTAATTTCGTTTCAATTTCTTCATATAGTCTGCGTCCAAGACCGCACTTTACTGCCTCTTTGTGTATATAGATACTAACCTCTGCACTACGATAAAAGGCTGCACGTGGATGAAATTTTCCAGCATACGCATAGCCTATAATTTTCCCATCCTGCTCTGCTACCAAATATGGATAGTTTTCCAATGTGGTTTTTATTCTTTGCTGGAAATCCTCTAAACTTGGGACATCATATTCCATACTAATCGCAGTATTTGCTACATAATATCCGTAGATATCCAAAATTGCCGGTGCGTCGGATATGTTTGCGGTTCTGATTGTTATATATTTCATTCTGTACACCTCGCAATCAATTCCTTCTCACCTTCCATTTCTTTTGGATATGGATATGTCTTTGCCACCTTTTCAAACCGCTCTAAAAGTTTTTCTGCTTTTTGCTCATCCTTTTCTACGAGTAAAGCATAAGCATATTCAGAACGAATAATACTTGGATTGTTTTTCATCTGTTTCACAAACTTCTCGTGTTCTTTATTATGCAAACGAGTCGCCGCTTCTATATCATCATTCACTACAAGTTTACAATAAATACTATCATTAATCAGAAGACTTCTATGTAATCCTAGTATTCCTGTTTCTTTACCTAATAACTGTTCAATATACACTCCTGCCTCTTCCAATCGCCCCTGGTCAATCAGCCAATTGGCATGAAATACCGCAAGTGCAGCTACAAGTCCATCTCTCATATCTTCGTCTGCTGGAACAGCAAACCAGCTCTCTGGAAGTTCTTTTAAAGTTTTTCCTCTGGATATCTGCTCATTTATCTTAAGCTGTAACCAAAAAGCATGAAGTGCTACTGGATTCTTCCCAAGAGAAAGTGCATTATGTCCATCATTACTAATCGGACCTACTTTCATAGGAATTCCATTACTTAAAGCATATGCAATCCCCATTACCGCCATTGATGAGCAAAAGGTATAGAGAACCACATTCTCTTTTGTTATAATTCCAATAAATATAAATAAGACCGTAGCAATCAGATTCATGATGCAGCCACCTAAATTATAAAGTACAATCGGCATCTTTCCATCTACCAAATCTGGTGGAGCCATCAAGCACTGACCACCTGTGCCAGCAAGAGAATATCTACGTAAACGAATTTTTCCATTCTCTTTTATAAACATAAAACTTGCAATTCTGAATGAAGAAAACTGATATCCTGTCAAAAGCCCAAATATCAGATGCCCTGCTTCGTGTATTACAATCTGAAGAAACATGGCAAGATAAATTGCTAACACTAGAACAAGCAAACTTCCCCAAAAGGGCGCTCCTTCTTTTGCAGCTTTTCCCATAACTCTCCCTGCAAGTACTCCACATGCCATCCCTGCAAACAACATGATAAGCATAAATACTATCTGACCAATATTTTTATCATTCTTTTTGTTACTACTCATTTTTATTTCCTCAACTTATAAAAGTCCAAATACTTCATGTAAATCCTTTATCTCGTAATCTATCTGCACTTCTTTGTCACAAGGTATTCCTTCTGGATTATACCAGCATGCCTTGACCCCTGCATTGTTTGCACCTTTTATGTCGCTTGTTAAAGAATCACCTATCATAAGCACTTCTTCCGGCTTAAGATTTTCAACTCGCGTGTTTAAATCATTCATTACATGATTAAAAAATTCCACTGCTGGCTTCTCCGCTCCGATTTCTTCTGAAATAAAAACAACATCAAACAACTCACCTAATCCCGAATTCTTTAGTTTACCAGTCTGCGCTTTTTTAGTTCCGTTTGTCGCTGCACCTTGAAGAATTTTTCCTTTTAAATCACTTACAATTGCATATGCATCATCATTGAAAACAATGGTTTCACCTAATAATTCCTGATATCTGTCATTAAATGCAGGTGCAAAACTGGTATCGATTCCATACATCTCAAAAAATTCCACAAAACGTCCTTCGGTAACCTCAAGTTTCGTCATCTCTCCACGTTCTAATGCCTGCCAGCGTCTTTTGTTGATAACGATATATTCTTTAAACATCTCTTCTGTGAGTTCACCTAACTGGAACTCTTCAAAATCCTTATTCAAAGCTGCTACTTCTGCCCTATTAAAATTTAAAAGGGTATTATCAATATCCCATAGAATTACTCGAATCATCCTTTTTACCTCTTAAAACCATTTTTTTGCTTACATCGGTGTCCCAACCTCAATCAAATTACCATCTAAATCATAAAAACGAACCACTTTTTGTCCCCAAGAATGTTCCATTAATCGGTTCACATATTTGATTGGTTCGCTGTAATTATCTAATTTCTCCACAAAAGCTTCCATGTCACTCTCTTCAAAGTACAATTCGGAAGCATTATTTTCAGGCACAATTCCTTTTTCTAAAAACTTCTCCCAAATAGCCTTATCCTGTAACACCAAACCTTCTGTAAGAATGACATTTCCATCGTTGTCCAAAATCACTTCTAGGCCGAATAAATCCTTGTAAAATTTCTTTGATTTTTCAATATCCGAAACTACTATAAGTATGTTTTTTAATTTCATAGTCACTACTCTCCTAATAGAGTTTTAGGTGTCCATCGAGATTTCATTCCAATCTTCTTCCGATGAAATCAGCCACTCTAAACCACGTCTTCTTTCCACTACAACATCTGGATTTAGTTCAGCAATTGGCGTTGCTGGGTTAAGTCTTTTTTCCGTTGTCGCCCAATGATAACGATAATACAAATCTAACATATCCAGTATTTCTTCGATATCTCTTAATTTACATTGCTTTTTGAACTCTTCAAAATTCTTGCAATCACCCACTAAGCGAATGGCTTTCTGACAATCACATACATCGGTTGGATAATCAATATTATTCACCAACCCCAGAGCCCATACCAAAGACCAATAAGCCTCATAGGTCCAGACCACATCTATAACATCTTGATTTTGGAAATTTCCCTCAAACAGTTTCTTCTCTTTTTCTAAAAGACAATCTTCCACTTCAAACTCTTTTAAAAGTTTAAGAAACATTTCTTTGGATTCATCATAATCATTATTCTCTGCAATATCACAGGCAATCTGCGTAGATAATAAACATGCAATTGCTCTTTTGCATATTTCATCCACACTCTTCAAACTTACCTCTGTACTATCCTCTAGCAATGGCAGATTCTCATGACAAGCAATTCCAAGACTTTTTATCTTTTTATTAGATATGCTTCTACGTTCCTCTGGTGTTTTCTTTTTTGTTTCCTTTTTAAAAATATCAAATAATCCCATCTTATTTCTCCATCTACATATTTCTCCACAGCTCATTTATCCTATCTGGAAGTTTCTCTATATCATTACCCAAATAGGAAATATACTCTTCTTCAATCAAAACAGGAACATTAAAATAATTCCCTTTCGAATCAATTCCATATAGTTCTCCACCACCATTAGAACCAATTATTATGTGATCAGGTAAAAATCTCTCAATATCATAGGCTTCATTAATTTCTTGCAATTCTTCTAAACCGTATAGAAGGAACCAAGTTTCACCAATATCACCAACCCCACCATTATGCTTCTTCATAAAATCCAAATATTGCACTGGAAGTGTGACATCATTAACACTTCTTATTTCTTCCCCCTCATAAGGTGCATTGAACTCGAATTCAAACCAATTTCCCATTACTGATGCATCTCCAAAAACGTTTCTGTTGTTGTCTTAAACATAACTTCGTTAATTTCTACTCTCATAAGTTTTTCTTCTTGCGCAGCAAAATAAAATACGCCTTTATCAGTCGTTACTTTATACAATGCTTCCAAACCATGGTTTTCGATTAAAAACAAATATCCAAATTCTACTTCTGTGTAAGCCAAATCTTCATAATCTACGCCCTGTACAAGTAGACCTAATGCTGCATTTGCCAAGTTTTCTTTTAATCCTCTGTTTTCAATCTGATTTTCTTTGTTTTCTTTTTTCTTAAAAATCTTATCAAATAATCCCATCTTGTATCTCCTTACCTTTTTCCTGACGCGTATTCACCCATATTTATATCAATTACTTCTCTTACCGGCTGAATCAATGCCATTTCATAATTGCATTTCCACATAAGTTCCCTGCTTATTTTACCGTCTACAATTCCATCAATTGGATCACCACTTTCGATTGGATTCTCGTTATCAAATATGTAGGACAGCACATTATAAGCATGATTTACAACCCAATCCTGATTCATACCATGAAAATGATATTGCAAATCAGGCAGGAACAATGTGTGCATACCAAGGCTATCCACCATCATGTCTTCTGTATTTTGAATCCTAAAAAATCGAACATTTACAGCAAAGTGAAGGAATCTACTTTCTTGTGGAAAATTATGCATTCTGATCGCTTTTGCTGAAAAAAACTTCCCTGAATTTTGGAAATAAACCGCTTTACACTGTGGGAACATTTCTACCAATGCTTCTAAGAAATTCATATCCATTTCTGCACGTTCCTTATAATGCAATGTAGCCGCCAACATATCCGTAGCAAGTACCTGGTATTTACATGAGCTTAATATTTGCTCACTCTCCTGGCAATCCCACATCTGATTACGTTCCATTACTCCGATTTGAGATTCATCAAACTCATTACATCCCATAATCATTACCTGCGGATGTCCTTTTGCGTCCTTAAACTCTGCTGTATATTTTTTCACTGCAAAAGCAGCCAGCTTTTCATCATAAGAAAAATTGTCTACCTCTCCCAAATTTTTTTCCATAATAGATTTCATGAAATCTTTTTCAGGCATTTCACATGGTTCTTCAAAAAGAAGCTGTATCATAAAAACTGCACCTGGTCTGGCTTTTTCTTCTAAATTTTGTTGTAATACTTCCTGTTGTGTTGTTTCTTCTTTTTTCTTAAAAAGTTTATCAAAAATCCTCATATTCTCCCCTCTTTTAATGTCAAATACTCTTTCTCGTTTTAATTTAATGAATCAAACCATTTCATAGAGTACTCATTTTGTTGCAGACTATTTGGAAATTCATTAATTTCAGCATAATCAAAAATACCAACAACATCTTTCATAAGAGCTTGTCTACCAAATTCAACAAGGTATATTTTATCACTAGCTCCCATCATTCCCGATTGGACCACATTGATTCTTGAACCATTACACTTTATTCCATAGCCTAACTCTAATATTTTATCCCTAAGTTCTTGATAAGCAGATAAATAGTTATAGTTTGACGAACAAAATTCTCTCTCTAATATAACTGTTTTTAGAACAATGTCATCGGATGATTCTGCTTCATCAGCCTCAATAAGCAGAATCTTTTCCTCTTTCGTTTTTAAATTCATAATTGTCACTTCATAGGTTTCCATATTTACTCCGTTTTCAGATATCTTTCCGTCTGGTCATGTAATTCTATATTTGGTTTTTCTTTTAAATATTCTCCTGTAACCTTATACAACATACTTTCTATATTATCATCATTCATATTATGTTGTGTCATACACGATTGAACACACGTCTCTTGAATATCTGCTAAATAATTAAAAAATTTTTCTTGAAATTCATTCATACAATTTGCTCTCTACTTATATTTGTTCTTTAACTTCGCTATTCTACGCTGTTTTATACAACCGCTTCTCTATGATAACTCGTAATATCCGTTCCTAATTTTTCATACAGTTCTTTTACCGTAATCTTTCCATCATAGATTGCTCGTAGTTCGCTATCTGTCGCTCCAATAAATTCAACAAACTGTACTTTTCCGTTTGGCGTATCAATCGGATTGAAATTTGTGTCTGGAACTGTGATAAAGCCCGTGATGTTCGATTTCATCTGAACATCAATACCTTGTGTCTGTTTGGTGTAAACATACTCATATGGCTTGAACAATTCTCCTGATGTAAATGTAATACGTGCAATCGCCTGCAAAATTCCACAGACACATTTGATTTCACCCTCTTCATCTTCGTAATTATCCTTCTTTAATTTGAAGGTGAACTCCATACCATAACCACTGAATTCGAGATTTTCAGATTCTTTATCGTACAATTCAGATAAACCATATGTAACAAAATGCCAGCAATCTCCACCATCATATACACTTATTCCGTCTAGTGGATCCTTTCCACCAAAACACCATTTCAATAGTGTTCCATAATGCATTGGATTTTCCTGACCTGGATACACTCTTTCCGCTTCTGCATCTATTGCATCCCAGCCTGAAGTGTTCAAAACTTCTTCTGGCGCCTCAATCTTTATTTCTTCCTTTTTTTCTGGTTTCTTAAAAATGTCAAACAATCCCATAATTATATCTCCTTTACATGAACCACTTTTTGTCAAAAACCTTTTAGTTCCTGTTTTTATTCATAACAACTATTACAAACTCTAGAATCAACACTGCAGATATTAGTGCTCCCACTACGGAAAAGAAATCCAATCCATACACAAGTGGCATTAATGATGTAGCAATTGCTACTCCTTTCTACCGAAAACTCAGATATTCCCCTTCATAAGTCGCTCTTGTAGCTCTACAATCATGTAGGGAAATGCAGCTATTTTCACTTTTTCTATAAACTTATACATAAGTTTCTCCCCAAACTTTAGCATTAAATTCTTCTACTGTTTCTTCCAAATATTTTTTAATTTCTTTAAATTTCTTTTGTTCTTCTCGTGTCATGATAGATCGCTCCTATTCTACCTGCAAGTTTTGTAAATTGGAATTTATCGGTATTCCTTTCCCGTATTTGTGTCAATAAAAACTTTTCTATCACTATCAAATTCCAAGTCAGTTCCAACAGGTAGTAAATAAATAGATAATACCGCTGGTTCAATTTCAACCAATCTATCAAAATCCACTACAATATTATTTTCTACTATATTAATATATTCTTGTGTATCACTATCTCCGATTGCTCTCCAACCATTATCAATCTCATTACAACTTTGTTCTCTAAACATCCATTTTAGTTTAGATTTATTCTCAAGCAATGACTTCGTAATAATACATCCTCCAAGATTGTGAGTCTGTAATTTT
>JAZURS010000029.1:0-4042 GCA_045606325.1 Agathobacter sp. | reverse complement strand
GGATCTGTTTTGATGATTGGAGGACTATCACTTGGCGGACAGATTTTGCTTGAAGTTTTATCTCAACGTAAGGATATATGTAAATATGCCATAGTGGAAAGTGCACTTGTTATACCTTCAAAATTTACATATTTTATGATTAAACCAGCATTTGGAAGTTGTTATGGATTAATACGATATAAGTGGTTTTCAAAATTACAATTTAAGTCACTTAGAATAAAACCAGGGTTGTTTGAGGATTATTTCAGAGATACTTGTGGTATTTCGAAGTCGGATATGATTGCTTTTTTAGAAGCAAATGCTTTGTATCGCATAAAACCATCTATTACTGACTGCTCTGCAAAATCTTATGTGTTTGTCGGAGAAAAAGAAAATCACACAATGAAAAAATCTGCAAAAATAATCCATGAAAATCTACAAGGAAGCATTTTGCATGTCCTTCCACAAATGTATCATGGAGAATTTTCGATAAATCATGCGGATGACTATACGAATAAAATATTAGAAATATTAAAGCAAAGATAAATTAAAGAGGGGTTTCAAGTGAGTAAAATAGACTTTAAAAAGTTTTCAGATAGATTCGATGTAAGAAAACTTAATATGGATGATGTGGAGTCCATTTACAATTTTTGTAGGATGAATACCCAGTATTATGAGTATTGCGGAAAGGAACTATCCGTTGATTTGATAGAGAGGGATTTAACGATCACTCCTCCAGGAATACCAATGGAACAGAAGTACTATGTGGGCTTTTACGAAAATGATAAGATGATTGCTATCATGGATTTAATTGATGGATATCCAGATTGTGATAGTGCATTTATCGGATTTTTTATGATGAATAATGAATTACAAGGCAAAGGAATTGGTAGTAAGATTGTTTCAGAGATGCTTGGTTATTTACATAGCCAAGGATTCAAAAACTGTCAGTTGGGGATAGATAAAGAGAATCCACAGTCTAATCATTTTTGGAGAAAAAATGGATTTAAAGTAATTAGAGAAGTGGTGCAAGAGGATGGAATCATTCTTGTTGCAGAAAAAAATTTATGATAGGTAACATTAAAAAATAAAATTTTTTTTGAAGAGAGTGCTAAAAAACACTCTCTTTATTTTTTGCAGGTTGCACAAAGTTTTATTATTTTTTTGACGGAGTAAAAATATGTGATATGATACTTTGCATAGGGGAGAACTGATTCGGATTGAGATTTGTGTGCGGGAAAGGAGAGTTATGCAAATCGAAGCGATTCAAGAATTAGTAAAAAGAGGAAAAATAGTGTGGTCAAAACATTTTTCCAAGAGACTAAGAGAAAGAGATATTTCAGAGGAGGACACAATACATTGTATCCTTAATGGGGAGATAATAGAAGATTATCCAAATGCATATCCGTTTCCAGCATGTTTAGTCTATGGAACAAAACTAGATGGAAGAGTTATTCATGTTGTAGTGGCAACAAACGGGGTTTATGTGTATATGATTACAGATTATTATCCAAATTTAGAAAAGTTTGAGGTCGATATGAAGACAAGGAGGGGAAAATGATGAGGTGTGTTTATTGCAGATGTGAAAGTGAATTAAAGCAGGATAAAACGAATGATTTGGTTGACTTTGAGGGACGTATTATTATAATTAAAAATGTGCCTTGTATGGTGTGCACTCAATGTGGAGAAGAGTACTATGATAACGATGTGCATACAGTTCTTGAAGAATTGTTTAATAAGGCAAAAGAAACGTTATATGATTATGTAGAGATGGATTATGAAGATCCAGCAAAACAGGTTTACAAGTTGGTAAAGATTCCAGTTCAAGCACAGGAAGCTAGAGCTGCACAGGTTGCAGATCCAACTGCTAATTATGGAAAATAAATTACAGAGGTAACATATGGAAAATTTATTAAGAGTCGGTGTCATCACGACCACACATGGTGTTCGTGGAGAGGTGAAGGTGTTTCCTACTACAGATGACCCACAGAGATTTAAAAAATTAAAAAAGGTTATATTAGATAACGGAAAAGAACAGTTAGACCTAGATGTACAGTCGGTGAAGTTCTTTAAAAATCTTGTTATCTTGAAATTTAAACAGTTTGACAACATCAATGACGTTGAAAAGTATAAGAATGCGGACTTGCTCGTTACTCGTGAACATGCAGTGAAACTTGCACCGGGGGAATACTTTATAGCGGATTTAATTGGGCTTCAGGGGATTTCCGATGAAGGAGAGAATTTAGGCGAACTTACAGACGTTATCCAGACGGGAGCAAATGATGTATATGTATTTACCAAACAAGGGGAAGCAGATTTATTAGTACCTAAGATTCCTGATTGTGTAAAAGAAATAGATTTAGAAAAAGGTACAGTACTTGTTCACTTACTTCCTGGCTTAAGAGATTAAAATTTATCCTTGTAAAAGGATAGAAAGAAGGCATATATGAACTTTCATGTATTGACATTATTTCCAGAAATGGTAGAAAACGGACTAAATACTTCAATTACAGGTCGTGCAATGGATGCAGGACAGATTTCAATTGAGGCTACAAATATCCGTGATTTTTCTACGGATAAGCATAAAAAGGTAGATGATTACCCATATGCACGCGGTGCAGGAATGCTTATGCAGGCACAGCCGGTTTATGATGCATATCAGCATGTGGTTTCAAAAATTCCAGAAGGAAATAAACGTCGTGTCATCTATGTAACACCACAGGGGTATCAGTTCAATCAGCATATGGCAAAAGAATTTGCAAAGAATGATGATTTGATTTTGCTTTGTGGACATTATGAAGGAATTGATGAGCGAGTATTAGAAGAAATCGTTACAGATTATGTTTCTATCGGCGATTATGTATTAACCGGTGGGGAACTTGCTGCTATGGTTATGATAGATGCAATTTCTCGTCTGGTTCCAGGCGTGTTGCACAATGAAATGTCAGCAGAAACAGAGTCTTTCCATGGATATTTGTTAGAATATCCTCAGTACACCAGACCAGAGGAATGGCATGAAAAATATGTGCCTGAGATTTTGCTTAGTGGAAATCAGAAGAAAATCGAAGATTGGAAGCTGGAAGAAGCAAAGAAACGTACGATGCAGCGTCGCCCAGATCTGTTTGATAAGTATTTTGCACTACATGAATGTAAAGATCGTTTGATTTTGAATAAGACTTTGAATATGGATATGATTGAATCTATCAATCGTGGTCGTGCAGAGCTTATTGCAAGGGTTGGCAATGATGTTTTGATTAGAGATAAGGAAACAGGATACTACCATCATTCAGGAACCAAGAAGGATTTCTTTGTTAATTTACCAAAGGAAATTCGACTTGCTATCAAGAAGATTGTTCTTCATCAGGAAGAAATGGTGGAACCAGTACGTAAACTTTTGAATTTGAACTACAGCCTTGTTTGTTATCAGTCGGTATATACGCCAAGAGAACGTCTGAGCATCAAAGGTTTGTACCGTGAAGATGGATTGCCTACGGAAAACGGCTTAGTGATTCGCCAGCTCACTTTAGAGCACGAAGAACAAGCACAATATGCATATGATCACGCAGATTATCAGAAAGTGCAGGATAAGGGATATATCAAGGAACGCATCCAAAAAGGAAATATGTATGGAGCTTTTGTAAATGATGAGTTAGCAGGTATGATAGGTGTGCATAATGACGACAGTATCGGCATGCTTTATGTATATGAAAAGTTCCGTGGTCAGAGAATTGGTACTGCTTTACAGACTTACATGATTAATAAAATGATAGATGTAGGTTGGAGACCATATAGTCAAATTATGATAGGGGATGAAGCCTCTACCAAGATACAGAAATCCTTAAATATGTATCTTTCAAAAACTCCAATTATCTGGATGGGCTAGATAGAAATAAAATATCAAGAAAAAACAAGAAAATGCTTGCAAACATAGGTAATCTGTGGTAGATTATCAATGTTGTGAATAAAAACTGATGGTCCTCTGTTGTTAGCATAGTGCGCATTAAGAACGTCAAAGTAAATAGGAGGTCACAAAATGAACGCAAGTGAAATTATCAAAAGTATC
>JAZURS010000028.1:0-41626 GCA_045606325.1 Agathobacter sp. | reverse complement strand
CAACTGAAACAGAAACTACCGCTATAGTCTGTCTGACAACTGATTTACGGTCTGTCCAAGAAATCTTACTGAATTCCTGTTTCAAGCCGTGGAACCAACTTGTCTTTGGAGTTTTTTCAGTCTGTCCCATAATTTACTCCTTTGCTCTTCCTAGACTATTTTGTTTCCTTATGCATTGTATGAGTCTTACAGAATCTACAATACTTTTTGGTTTCCATTCTGTCCGGATGAGTTTTTTTGTCTTTTGTCGTATTGTAATTACGACGCTTGCACTCTGTACATGCTAATGTAATTCTTGTACGCACAACTTCCACCTCCGTTTAAATTCATTGTTTGTTGCCGCCCTTAAAAAAGGGCATAAAAAAAAGACCTACTTCTAAGCCTATCCAATATAGCACAATCGTTTTTGTGCGTCAACCCTTTTTAAAAACTAGTTTTGTTTTATTATTAGACCACAAAATATAGTGGAATGCAAGTGTTTCTTCTTATTAAATAGTTATTGTAGATTATTTTCGAACGGAGTATAATATAGATATAAAAATAGGTCTACTATACCCTTATGAAGGCAAAAGCTTGAAACTCATGCACGGATGCATGTTCGCCTTCGCGGAAATCAAGGAAGAAAGGAGGGGTTTCTAATGGCAAGAATTGATGCCTATGCTTATTATTTGTCCACATATGGACAAAATCGTCCTACGCGCTACGATTCGCATAAGAAGAGTGATCTGCGTAAAATCTACAACCAAATTGTAAAAACTAACCGTGAAGCTCCTCTGTATAAACTCTCAGGAGAAGATGAAGTGGCGAAGTACGCCATTGACATCAAAGAAAATGCCAAAGCAATTCAGAACGTCGTGGCATCCCTCTCTGACAGTTATGGAGATTTCTCCGACTCCTTCCGTAAAAAAGTAGCAATATCCAGCGACCCAGAATCCGTTGCTGTAAAATATGTAGGTGACGGAAACGAAACTACGGAACTCGAAAACTTTAATATAGAAGTAAAGCAGCTATCTTCTCCTCAGATTAACACAGGTAACTATCTGAAGAACGAAGTACTGTCACTTACAACTGGAAGCTATTCCTTTGACTTAGAAGTAAACAATACTGCTTATGAATTTCAGTTTAATATAAATCCTGGCGAAAACAATCTGGATATTTTACGAAAACTTGCCGGATTAGTAAACCGTTCTTCTCTTGGAATCAGTGCTACGATTAAACACGGCACTGCCGAGGATGGAACTCCCGCCAGTGCTTTAACCTTAACTTCAAGACAAACTGGTCGAAGCAGCGACGAACCATTATTTAAGATTTCGCCAAGTTTTGATGGTGGTTCTATCCAGACGTTAAAAGAACTAGGTTTTGAAGCTGTAACGAAAGAAGCTGAGAACTCTCTCTTCTTATTTAATGGGGAAGAATTACAGTCGCTTTCCAATTCATTTACCATCAATGACACCTTCGAACTGACCCTGAAAAAGGTGTCACCAGAAGGACAAGCTGCTGAGATTAGTTTTAAAAATGACGTTGAAGCTGTCGCTGATAATGTAATGTCTCTGATAAATGCGTTTAACGGTATTTTGGAAATTGCAGAAAACTCCTCAGCGGAAGCAACTGGAGATACCAATAAACTCTTTATGGAAATGAGTTCTGTATCTCGGAGCCGCAGAGAATCCTTAGGCGACATCGGACTAGAAGTTGCAGATAATGGAACCATTACATTAAATAAGGAAAAACTTGAAGCTGCTATCCAGCCAGAGCGTGCAGATAAAACCTTTGGAAGACTTTCTTCTTTTAAGAATGCGATTGGTGCAAAGGCTGATGAAGTGGCTATCAATCCTATGAACTATGTAAATAAGGTGATAGTAAACTATAAGAATCCTGGAAAGACTTTTACCGCACCTTATTTTAGCTCTGTATATTCTGGAATGATGCTTGATAGATATATTTAAAAACTCCCGTTCGCTGACGGGAGTTTTGTTTTTATTCTTATAAGAAGTCTTGTAGTTCGTAAGTCATCTCTGTCTCAAGATCACAAAGTTTTTCACACATACGCACACTCTTATCATCTGCTGCCTTGTACTGATTTTTATATTCGCAAAGGGATGTCACTCCCATGTTACAACCATCTGTAAGAAGATGTGCTGCTTGTTTGGAATCACAGTTCATCATCATCTTTACTTCTGACTGAATCCATGAAGATGCTTTCGCAATTGGATTTGGTTCTTTATCCTCTTCTCCGAGATTGTTTAACATTCTGTGAATATCTTCTTCCATTTTGATATGTGCATCGTTGTATTTTTGAATAATTGTTTTTAATTTGTCGTCTGACACGTACTTGCTAATCTGCTCCATGCTATCGATTGCCATCTTGCAGCCTGCATCACATTCTTTTAGCAATTCCACAGTATCCTGACTTACATCATCGCGTTTTACCATTTGGGTTCACTCCTTTTTGATGTAAGTATGTGGAGAAAAAACCAGACTATACATGATAAGAATTTTTATTTCAACCTCTTCACATATGCTGTAAGTCTCTTCACCTGTGCATCATCCATCTGCTTGATAGATTCGATCAGTGCATATTTTTCTGTGCCTGGTTCTACAATAATACTCTTATCTGGCTCGTAAGATTTGAACTGATCACCACTGGTGAGGAGCTCTACAGGTGTAACACCAAGCACATCGCAAATAACCATGATTTTGTCTGCTGCAGGATTCGTTCCCTTGGTCTTCCAATCACTGATAGTGCTCTGCGCAATCCCTGTCTTTAAGGCAAATTCCTTCTGGTTCATTCCCTTTGCTTTGATGAGTTCAAAAATCTTTTCACTGATAATCATATCTATACTCCTTTTGTGGCGGTTTCAAAATATTCTAATTTCTTTTAAAAAAGGACTTATGTTTTTTACATATCCCTACGATATATAGTATATCAAGAAAGAAAAAAACACAATAGAAAGTATAGCATTATTGCTGTAACCATAATAAAGTCAAGCGAGGAAAGGGATGTCCTCGCTTGATTTATTATGACACTTGAAGACTTTCTCTCGTTTCCTCATAGATATGCGAAATAATATCCTCCGATACCGTAGTAAAAGCCTTTCTTACAAGGTCTAGACTTCCCCCATTTAAAAAAACATTTCTTATACTGGCTTCTAAAGCCTCTTCTTTTATCTTGTTCGCATATTCGTCTACGATTTCACACATAATTTCTACCCCCTCTTCATTATTCTTAAAAGAATATGAAAACATGATTAATGAACTTAAAAAGAATCCTATATACATTATAGAACCACCAATTGGTCGCAGTCAAGTATGCAATAAAAATGGCGGGACACTGCTGTCCCGCCCATAATTATATCCTTATACCGTAAAATCAAAACTCTGTCCGACCATTTTCTCCTGTGGAGTCTGTACATTATCGGACATTGCTTCATATGCAACTGATTGTGCTTTCTTGATTAGTTCTTCGATGCTTCCCGCACTTACCGTAACCAGATCTTCTTTACGTCTTGCTTCAATTTTCTCCTCGTGTTTTTCTTCACGTTTTGCTTCGATGCGTTCTTTCTGTGCTTCTGCAAATTTGTCTAAAACAGCGAAGTATGAAACCTCACCATCTTTGATTTCGATACCGAAAGATTTTGCAGATACGCCAGCTTCCTCTAACTGCTTCAACATGTCTGGCATCTGTGCCTGCGCATCTTCAATAAGCTTCTCGTTCTTTGCACGAGTTTCTTCGTTTGTTGCCATTTCTTCTAATTCTGATTCACTAATGAGAACGATCATGCTCTTATCTGAATTGATATTAGAAGCCTGTTCTTTGGCTGTTCCTATCTGGTCATCATCTACAAGAACAAATTCCATGTCCCCGTATTTTGCTTTCAGCTCTTCATAATATTTAGAAGCGGTTTCGCTAAGCTCTGGTTTGCCAATCGTATTCTTGGTGTTACCAGTTTTGTCCACTCCCTTGTTTACTTTGTTGTCATATTTTCCTGATAATGAGGAAATTATGTTGTCCATTCCAAATAATTGACTCATGTTTGACTCCTCCTTGTCGTTTGTGCAAATCCTTTTGTTATCTTATATATCGGTTGGTTAAATCAAATTAGCAAGCATATTTATAAAAATTATTTTTTTACTATATCGAACGTCTGCTTGATACCCGCAAGAATATTATACATTGGTTGCCAGCCTAGCTCCTGTAATTTGCTTCCATCCATAATAGCCTTGGTCGCTGTACTATATCCAGCCATTTCTACTTCATCCGGTAGTTCAAACACTACTTTTACCCCTGCCTCACTTGCAATTATCTCAGCTAATTCTTTTAAGGTAATATTAGAATCCTCAGCTGCCACATTATACGCATGACCAGATTCTCCTTGGAGCAGACAATATAAAACACCTGTGACTGCATCACCAACATAACTATAGGAATACAATTGATTTCCCTGTGACTTAAGAATAATATCCTCTTTCGCAATACCCTTTTTTATAAATTGAGAAATTGCTTTTGTATCTGATGGTTTCATTGTTGGTCCATACGTTCTAGACAATCTCGGGATCACAATATCTAAACCATGTTGTTTTTTATATGCTTGACAAAGCGACTCTCCTACTCTTTTACTCTCAGGGTAACCAGCTCTTAACGTATTACAATCAATATATCCACAATACGATTCTGAAAAAGTTTCTGCATCGCCTCTATTCTCTCCATATACCTCAACCGACGACAAAAAAACAAATCGTTTACAATTACATCTTACCGCCAACTCCAGCATGTGATGTGTCCCAATTACATTTGTACTTATCGTTCCGATTGGGTCTGTCGCATATGCTACAGGATGCGTGTTGCTCGCAGCATGAATGATATAATCACACCCTTCTATTTCAAGGTTCAAATCGCCTAGATTTACATCTGCCACGACCAATTTAAAATTTTCATCTTTCAGATATGTCTGAAATCGTTCCTCACCATTTTCCCTACTTCTTCCCAATGCAAAAATGGTACAATTTAGCATCTTTGTTTTGTTACAATACATAAGGACATCAACCAAAAATGTGCCTATCATTCCAGCCGCTCCTGTAATTAAGACACTTTTGTCCTGTAACAAATCCCAATCAATATACAATTCGGATATCTTCTTTAGATCCTCTATATAAAGCTCATTATCTAGTCGATTCATTTTATTTTAACCAATTCGCTCTCTCTGCATTTAAGTATGCTTTAAACATTTCCAAATCATCTTTTGTAGTTAACTTAATATTTTTATCAGAGCCTGCTGCAAAATAAAGTCGTTCTCCCAACTCCACCATCATGGTATTCGCATAAGAAGACTTACTGATACCAATCTGCTTTTCAAACGCTTCATGATAAGCCCAATCTAGTTTTCCAAATTTATACGCCTGTGGTGTAGATACTCTACGCAAAGTCTCACGAGGAATATACTTTGTCGTTGAGAAATCATCATCTGCAACAAATATCTGTTCATTATATGGAAGAGATGTAACTGCATTTCCATGTTGCTTACACTTAACAATAACATCTGACAGCACTGTCTCATCCACCAGCGGACGAATACCATCATGAACTATAATCACATCATCATTTGAACATTTATCCTCTAGGAAAAACACACCATTTCTAATAGACTCCTGACTAGTTTCTCCTCCGGAGATAACCCACTTTAACTTTGAAATATTAAACTGGTTTGCATATGCCCAAAGAATATCATGCCATCCGTCAATACAAACTACTTCAATAGCGTCAATCTGTGGATGCTTTTGAAAACTCTCTAACGTATATAATAAAACAGGCTTATCATATACATTGATAAATTGTTTCGGTATATCCTGTCCCATACGCTGTCCAGAACCACCAGCAAGAATAATCGCAACGTTCATTCTTAATTCTCCAATTCGTTTCTTACATAACTCAAACTAAGTAGCTTTTCTTTTACCTGTTCCACATTTAAGATCTCTGTGTTATCCGAAGTAAACTCCTCAATCTTTGCCTTCTCTACATGTCCTTCTTCAAAATACTGTTCGTAATTTAAATCGCGGTTATCCGCTGGTACACGATAGAAATTTCCTAAATCAAAGGCATGTAAACACTCCTCCTTGGTAAGAAGAGTCTCTGATTTCTTTTCGCCATGTCGAATACCGATATAATGAATATCATTGGTATCATGGAACAGCTCGCGAACCGCCTGTGCCAAAACTCCAATTGTACACGCAGGAGCTTTCTGCACCATGATATCTCCTGGCTCTGCGTTTTCAAACGCAAAAAGTACTAAATCCACAGCCTCTTCCAAACTCATCAAGAAACGTGTCATATCTGGGTCTGTAATTGTAATAGGCTTACCACTTTTAATCTGTTCAACAAATAATGGAATAACCGAACCACGCGAACACATTACATTTCCATAACGGGTTCCACAAATAATTGTTTTATCTGTTGTACGGGATTTTGCAACAAACACTCGCTCCATCATCGCTTTACTGATTCCCATTGCATTGATTGGATAAGCCGCCTTGTCAGTAGAAAGACAAACCACCTTTTCCACACCAGCCTGAATCGCAGCTGTAAGCACATTGTCCGTTCCAATAACATTTGTTTTCACAGCTTCCATAGGAAAGAACTCACAGGATGGAACCTGCTTTAAAGCCGCTGCATGAAAAATAAAATCCACACCATGCATCGCATCCTGAACACTTCGAATATCACGCACATCTCCAATATAAAATTTTATTTTAGAATTATTATACTGTTTACGCATATCATCCTGCTTCTTCTCATCACGAGAAAAAATTCGAATTTCCTTGATATCCGTATCCAAAAATCTATTTAACACTGCATTACCAAAGGAGCCAGTTCCACCAGTAATCATCAATGTCTTTCCTGTAAAGTATCCCATTTTACTTCCTCCAAACCTTATCATCTATGATTCGAGTATAACTCTGAATAATTCGAATGACCGTAGACGATACATTTTCATTTTCATAGTCCGGCACGTTCTCACCAAAGTCACCCAGCTCAGCCATCTTCACAGCCATATCAACAGACTGCAATAATGACTCTCCCGTAATTCCACCAATCACAAACGCACCTTTATCCAACGCCTCTGGACGTTCTGTAGAAGTACGAATACACACAGCAGGAAAATGGCTAACCGCTGTTTCCTCCGGCATAGTTCCACTATCTGAAACCACACAATATGCATGCTTCATCAAATGACTATAATCTGTAAAATTAAATGGAGGCATCTTTCTTACCAATGGATGGAACTCAAATCCTCTCTCCTCCACAAACTTCGCACTACGTGGATGAAGCGAATAAATCACTGGAATCTGATAAGTCTCTGCCATTTCATTCACCGCCTGCATAAGACTCAAGAAATTCTCTTCATTATCTATATTTTCTTCTCGATGCGAAGAAAGCACGATGTACTCTTTCTCTTTTAAGCCAAGTTCCTTAAGCACCTTACTATTATCTATCTTGTCCTGATGCGCAAGGATTACTTCCTTCATAGGAGACCCCGTCACATAAATATGCTCCTTTCGAACGCCCTCCGCAATCAAATATCTACGTGCATGCTCCGTATATGGTAAGTTCACATCTGAAATATGATCTACGATTCTACGATTGGTTTCCTCTGGAAGATTCTCATCGAAACAACGATTGCCAGCTTCCATGTGAAAAATAGGCACCTTCAATCTTTTCGCCGCAATAGCTGTCAAAGCAGAATTGGTATCACCTAAAATAAGCAGAGCATCTGGCTTCACTTCCTGCATCAAGGCATAGGATTTTGCAATAATATTTCCAATTGTTTCGCCCAGATTCTCTCCCACTACACCAAGATAATAATCCGGTTTACGAATTCCCAAATCATCGTAAAAAATATCATTTAAACGAGCATCATAATTTTGTCCTGTATGCACAAAAACATGATCAAAATAAATATCTGCTTTTTTAATAATTTCTGATAAACGAATCAACTCTGGTCTTGTGCCAGCAATTGTCATAAGTTTTAGCTTTTTCATGTTAACTCCTTTTGTATTGTTTATAGAAATCTGAATGTGCATTTATCCAATCTCCCATCTCCTGCACCATCTCTTCATAAGAAGGTACTGTAAATGGCTGATCCTCTCTCGTGTTACGAAGAGTCTTATCACTTTCAAGTGTATCATTTACACCAATTTCGATACGCTGTGTTCTACAATACTGATTAAATAATACCAGCAAATCATGCTTCGATATATCCTGGTTATTTACCAGATGATAGAGTCCAGTCTGTGGCCTCTTACCATCCTTCTCAATCGCCTTTGCCAACTGAAGCGTGGTCACACCTGACCACATCACCTTCTGATATCCATAGACTTCATCCTGCTGGGACATAAACCAATGAAATAATCCAATACCATTCTGCTTTAATTCTGGCCCAACAATCGAGGTACGAATCGTAAGATTCTTTTCATCTATGACTTCTCCTAATGCCTTTGAACGACCATAATAAGAAGTCGCATCTGGGATATCCTCTTCTGTGTATTTTCCTTTTGAGCCCTCAAATACACAGTCCGTACTAATATGTATTAGCTTTGTGTTTGTCCCCACTAGCTGCTTTGCAACAAAATGTGGCAACACACTATTTAAATAAATCCCATCCGATAGATTGGCATCTACAAAACGATTTAACACACCAATACAATTAATCACGTAATCATACGCATCTAACTGCAAGGCATGAATGACATCCTGTTCTTTCCTAGCATCTCCAATAATTGTATCACAAACAGGGCTATGCTCGCGAGCAAAACCCATTACACTGTGTCCCTGTTCAATTAAATATTGGGCAATTATGTGGCCTGCCATGCCGTTGATGCCTAGGATTAAGTAGTTCATATTCGCCTTCCAATTTTATCAAATTAATACTATCAAGTATTTAAAACCATAATAATTCTGGTATATTTAAATATCCATATAGTTCATTAAAAGTTAAAATTCTCATACACTCTTTACAAGCACTTATTTGATTAACAATTTCCTTCTCTGCCACCTCAGAACCAACCGCCACAAAAATATTTGCATTATCAGGAACGTCTATTAGAGAGACAACAACAACACCATTGATACAAGTTCCGATTTTTTCTTCATTATTATCTATAATAGCATTTGTCTTTACTTTATTATCCTTAAGATACTTTAAAATCTTAATTCCATATTCACCGCCACCCCAAATATATATTCCTTCATTATAAATACTTTGGAAAGCTCTTTCCACAGCCTCTATTATGCATGTATTATTTTCTTGAATTCTATTTATAACAAGAGCATTCTTATCTTCTTTAGACAACTTCTGTTTTTCATATTCTATGTTATTCTTAATTTTATCTTCAGATAAGATATTATTCTTGCAAAAATCCATCAGTTTTTTTGAGGATTTGAACATTGTTCGCATTTCATATATTTGTCCAACATAATTGTCATCCTCTATACGAAACCACAATAATTCATCACTTAATTGTGTCATGTTTTTAGTTAAAATAAAAATGATTTCATTAGACAGGTTTCTCTTTTTAATTACAGAATAAATATACTCTATATTTTGATTTATATATAAAACTTCCTCTTCAGATCTTACAGCTCTAATAAAACATGTTGGTTTTTCTGTAAGTTCTATAAACCGATTTGATCTCTTTTGATACTTTTTAAATATATCTGAATATTCTTTCTCAAAACTAATAGAAATATCATGGTTACAATAAAATCCATATTTAAAGTCACAAAAGACTTTAGGATCGTCCTTTGAAACCTCCAAATTTTCTTTCAGCATGAAATCCTTAAAATCATTCTCTATCATATATAATACAGATTTTAAATCAGAAAAACACCAATCAAATGGTCCAGAATAACTTCTTAAGCCGCATTCAACCATTGATAATGCAGTACCACAAAACCAGCCCAATGAAATACAGTTTTCAAACAAAGCTCCAGTATCACCATATACATTCTTAAATCTACTTGTCATATTATATTAATCCTTATTGTTTTGCTCTAATACCTGCACCTGCGGTCAACATTATTTTATCATAATACTATTTCCTCCCTGCTTGTTGAGACTGCATTAACTCTTTTCTAATGGTTCATACTTGTTTAAGAAATACTCCAAACAATACAATTGCCATTTCTGATTACCTGTAAATTGGCTCATATCGAGATTTTCTTTAAACTCTGGTCTTGAAGGACCTGACCAGTCTTTAAAATAAACATCCACCGGTCTAGGCATTGCTACTTTTTCTGGAACTTTCATATCTGGATATTTCTTTGAAAACAACTCTCTAATTAAATATTTAGATTCCCCATGTCGAACCCTATACAAATCTAATTCGTCTGCCATTTTCAAACGCGCATATGGATCGAAATATAGCAATTCTGCAACCGCAAACGCATTCTCAAAACAACCACTATCTTCCACTGAGAAAATTTCATCCATAAACTTCATAAAATCAATTTTCTCTCCTACGCGAAATCTTTCAAATACATATTGCATATCCTCAACTTCAACTAAAGCATCTGCTGGATCCATAAACATGTAGCGTTTCATGAACTCCTCAAATTGCCAATCTTTTGATAAAAGTTGATCCATTCCACCAAAAACTAAATCACTACTTTCTCCAACCAGCATTATATCTATGCCATCACGCTTCGCCTGTAAAGCAGCTTGTAATATTTGTATCTCAATCGGGTGGACCGGAGCATTTTTTCTACTAATAACTTTGTCTAAATACTTTTCTACGCTATCCCATGAAATATCCACATAATGTAAATTTAACTTATAATATCTGGCGTAATATTCCGCTCTCTCTAACTCTTCTTTCTGAAATTCACCATTTAAGAAGCGAAACGTATATGCATCACAGCCCTCCATATAAGAGGCTAAAATGGCAGAATCCATCCCTCCTGATAAAAGAATTCCTTTTTTTCCTTTAATATTTGATATGGATTCTTTTAACCTGTCATCTACATCATCCGCGGAACGCACTAGAATTTTTTCTTCATCAGGTATTGGTTTAAAGTGTTTATGTTTCAATCCCTCATAAAAATTCACATCTTCTTTTTCAATATATCTGAGTGCTAAATATGAACTCATGCAGAATTTCTTATTAATCATAATTCTAACCTCTCGTATATAATTTCCGATAACTTTGTAGACGAAACGCCTGCCGTATATGGAAAGAAAATCACGTCCACATTTTTATCCTTAAAATCATCTATCATTTTCTGATATAAATCCGTTTTCATCCAATCTGAACCATGGAACATTACTTCAAACTTTAATTCTTCCCAGGCAACTGTTTTGTCCATAGTATCCTGGCACACAACCTTATCTACATATTTGATTGCTTCCACAATAGCCAAACGTTCTTCATATGGAATGATCGGAGTCTTATGCTTATAGGATCTAACTAGTTCATCAGTGGATACCCCCACTATGAGATACTCACACTGCTCCTTCGCTCTTCTTAAAATATTCAAGTGCCCAATATGAAACATATCAAAAACACCCGTCGTGTATCCAATCTTGTATTTTTTCATCTTATACTTCTCATCCTATCTTCTGACAATTTACTATAAATACCTTTCGATAAATGTTTCGACCTCTATTTCTCCATCATAATCTAAAATCATTATTTCTTTCCTTGGCACTATCCCATAATATTCTTGTACCTTATCAAGTGTATGTGCAAACAATCGTGCAACATCTTTGTCCCTTGTATCTTTTCCCGTAGTAAAGAACATATTTCCATTTGGACTATATTGAGCACCGTTAAAATCTATTTTTATATCCGGGTGTTCTATTAACATTCTTGGAAACGCTACTCCACAATTTTTTTTCAAATATCCATTAGACCATAAAGAACCAGCAGTCCCTTCCTGAAAACCATATTTTAAAGATTCTTTTCTATTTGACATCTGTTCCTTATATTTTTCTCTTACCAATTCTTCGCCAAGATATTCTGTTTTTAAAACAACTTCTTTTACAAAGAATCGTGTTACAGGTTTATTTTTTCTTTTAATAAAACTATCTCTCTCATCCCAAAAACTTTCATTTGGAACAAACTCTATATATTGATTTTCTAAAAAATCATAAGCAACTATTTTCTTTACAAATGTACTAAAGTCTTTTTTCGTTGGTGTCCATCCAGAGTTCCCAACTACTCCTGACCCAACATAACCCGGTACTCCTGCAAATGCCGAAAAATCGTATCCCATTGTCATCGCTTGATTTACTAGTTCTGCAACTTTTACATTACTTGATACTACAAAAGTTGCATCCACTTCATTATATCTTATAAAAGAATGCTTTGAACTAACATCTACGAATAAACCATCATACCCTTTTTCTGTTATCATCAAATTGGTATGTAATCCAAACACTTTAAATGGGATGCTATTTACATACAATTCATGTAGCACTTTTAAATCCTGCTCCAAACTATCATCAAAAGTTAGTTGATAGTACCCTTTTGCTGCTCCTGCCTTCTTTTTAAACAAATGCTTCTCTTGCAAACTATAATTTCGTTTTACTTCACGATTTAAGTTTTTACATAATTCATTCATTATATCACCCATTCATCAAGCCCAACGATTCCAACAATTCATCAACTATTTCCTCTGGCTTTTTATCTCCATCGTTTTGAATAACAATATCTGATTCTGTAGGTTCATCAAAAGGCAAATCTACCCCTACCACGTTAGTACCGTTTGTATACAATCCTTTTTGATTTCTTTTTAACAAGGTATCTCGTGTAACTCTAATATATATTTCTTTGTAGTTATCTATATTTTTACGATTCCATTCTCTTATTTCAGAATACATGCCCACACCACAAAAAACTACATCAATCCCCTGTTCCGATAGCATCTTACATATTCGGAAGCTTCTTTTCGCTGCTTTTAAACGTTCTTCCGTTGTATAGCCAATATCTTCACAATACACAGGACGCACTTTATCACCATCTAGTAATACAATATCATTCTGTCTCGACTTTAAAGTGCGAAAAAAGAGTCCTCCAATGGTTGTTTTTCCAGCTCCTGATAAACCAGTGAAAAAATATACAGTTCCTTTTTTTTCCATCTGTAAAATATTCCTCTCTGCTCAAAATATCCCTTAATCCTCTGATGTAAAATCCTCTGGAATATATTGTCGTTTATAAAATTCTTTTGTACATATAACGCCTTCTTTCTCAAATGCATCATATATATCATGAAGCTTTATCTTTTGATTTACAAACTCAGATTTCCATTCGTTCTTATAATCATAGGAAGATAATAACACCTCATCTATTTTATACTTATCACCAGTTTCTGGAGAAATCACCTTTATTCCCAATCGTCCTGCTAAGCACTCCTGATTATAATCGATAATAATCTTTACCTTTTTACGCAACTTATATGGCAATAGCATTAATAGGCGTAACGTATGTATCCCGCCTCCTCTAATTGCAAAAACAGAATCCTCGGAGATTTTTTCGAACACTTCTGTTATGACATGCAATTTAATCCCTTCTTCTTTTTCACATCTACGAGAAGAATTCTCCCATGCACTATATATTTGTCTTGTTGCAGCAAATTTATCTTGTGTCCAAACATCTACTTTTTTCTCGCTAATAAGACTTTCTAAATAATTCAACCTCTCATCTGTAACCATAACTTCATCATTTTCATGTTTAAGATAGAATATCGTTCCATTATTATGCTTTATTAGCATGTCCTCCGATGTGATAACTCCTTGATATCCAAAAACCGATTCTGGGTAAAAATCACAATTTGCAACCAATGTATTAAGATATGGTTCATTATAGTAGTCCGCATCTTGAACCAAGACATAATCATCCCTTAAATAGTCAGAACCTATCTTGTTATCAAAAATAATATCCATTAATAGTTGACTAAAATCTTTGTACGAAAATAATTCTTTAATTTGACAAGGCTGTATCTTCTTATGCTGAATTTTTAAAATAGCATGATATCTACCAAACAAAGTATGTCCATGATCGCTCATGTAAATTTTTGTCATTTGGTTTGGCAGCAAATCCCCATAAAAACTCAACTGCTCATCTACATAGTGTCGACTCTCTTGCGCTTGTATTTTTAATTCCTGAAAATCTCCTTGTTGTCCAGGAAAATCCTCTCGTCCATTGTATGTTGTACCCGATATTCCTAACGATATAAATGGCACATGCGTTTGAGTAGTTTCATGTAATACGCAAAGTCTTTTAACGTCCGGCTTTTCTATAATTAATTCTCTTATCAACTCCCAATATATCTGTGTCACAGTCGTATATGGTGTATACAGATAATTGGACTTCCGTTCTTTTTCCAATAAATTTAAGAAACCATAATATTTAAAATCATATGCATGTTTTTCTAAAGTCCGAAAAAGAACACTCTCCTTTGTAGTAATTCTATTATACAAGAAAGATTCATCATCTACTATTTTCATACCTGTAAATATGGTTTTAAACGTTGCAGAGGTATACGGAGTCACCGTGTATGCATTTTCAAAAGTCACTGCTGTTTGTTCTACCTCTTTCAAATATGGCATATCGGAATCTTTTCCATATTCAAGTGCATCTAGCCACAGAATTAATGTATCATCTTTTCGCCTAGATAAAGCAAGTTTTATTTTTTTAAGTAGCTCTTCAACCTCTTGATAAAACGCTTCATATAGAACTTTTGTATTTGGCTCTAAATATTCTATATATTTTTTTAGTGTTAAAAAATCTTTGGCTATTAAACAATCGAAAATTATCTTTTCTAGATAAAGTTGCTTATCTTCCTGCCTCTCTGATAATTCATATAATCGTCTGTGTCTAAAAAAAACATGACATATGTCGAAACTTATAAAATCTCTGTGAGGTTCATTTCCCCTAAAAGGCATATATTCTTCTGCATATATATCGTAAAATGCATTTTGAAAATATAACTCTCTCTGTTCAAACAAATTATATATAGAAACCACTTCTAATTCTCTTTCTCGTAAAATAAGATTGATTTCATCTCTTTGGCCATAGGACACGTTCAGATAAAGGGCATTCTTTTCAAACAAAACCGTTGATGCGTTTAATATATTTAGATGCACTTTCTGTTCTTCTTGTGAACAAATGCATGACTGAAACCAATTTAAATCAGTTTCATTTTCACTAATTAATACGATTCTCTCCCCTGCTGCCACAAATTTGCTATATGTATCCTGCACAATTTCACGCGCCTTCACATACTTCTTGTAAGCAGGAAATCTTTTATCAATATTATATTTGAAAATCAATTGATTTAATTCATGTTCTATATCCATATATTTAACGCTCATCTTGTCTCTTCCTAATATAATTATTTGCTATACCGCATACAAAACCGTTTCAAAACCAAAGTTGTATATTTTAATAAATTAGATTTGCTCTGCCACTGGAATAAACTCAAAATTACCTACATAGCCATTACATCTCTCACAAAAACTATAATATCCTAAATCTGTATATCCCATAATAAATTCGAGTAACACTTTTTTATTCTCCACACTATTTAAATCCCAATAATCATTTTCATTGTCTTCTATAATCTGAGCCTCTGTCGCATACTCACTATAATTGCAGCCATATAACCTTTGGTTTTTTAAAGTCCAATATGGAACTACGCATCTATTACATTTATCAATCAGTTTTTCTTCTTTTTTCTCTATCTCATTACTTGATATTTCCATCCATTTATCAACTTTATTTACAGTCACAGGAATTCCCATTTCTCTCATAGCGTTCTCAATATTTTCCATTCGGTCTCTAGCCAATTCAACAGACGCTCTGTAATCATCCAGCCATACATGGGCACTTGATTTCTTTAATACTTTAAGTAGTTCTTTAGAAGGATTAACTGTTCCATTTGTTGTGACGCCTATAGTTGCAATTTTATCGCAGTAATTCACATTGCAATAAGTTACAAGCTCTGCTAGTGATGGATACATAAATGGTTCCCCACCAGAAAAATGAAACAATCCCACGCAATCAATATTTGCAAAAAAACCATCTATATCTTTTTTCATCTCATCAACATCTTTGAAACACTTACTCTTGTTCAGCGGAACAAATGCCAAACAACCTCTACAATTTAAGTTGCACATTGTTGTTGGCAAAAAAGAAATCGATGGAATATACATTTTATCCCATGAATACAGTGCAAAAATAGGAAGATAAAACTCTTCAAACACATCAAACGTGAACAAATTTTTTCCTTCTTCATAACCATTTAATAGCATCTGTCGTTTGATCTGTGGAATATTAACCAAAGACATCGCCAAAACAACGATATTGTTTTTCTTATCATTTCCGATAAATTGTTCAAAACTAAGAACCTCTTTACCACAAAATCTTTTTCCAATTTTCTCCGGCGAATTATCGATAAATGCATTCACGCAATCTAAAAACTTCAATTTATCATTTAGTGCTGCTCCCAGTTGACCGGCTCCATAAATATATATTTTTTGCTCTTTGGAAAAGTTATTCCCAATATAATCAAATTCGTGTCCTTTATTTTTCCATTTCATTTTTCTAACCTCGTACTTCTTTTATAAAACATCTTCTACAAATGATTGCTTAATGAATTTCCATATCACATCCCCCACGACCATCGTCTGCTCCGCTTTTCTTCTTAGATCCTGAGATAAATTTAAAAATTCATTTAATGTACACAATGCATCATTTACAACTATTTGCTCGGTTGCAAGATTATACAATTTTTCTTTACTTAATTCTGCAGATACAAATCTTGGAGATAAATCCTTATCAATAATTATAATTCCATTTGCTGCATTTGGAATAAATACTAGCTCTTGGTTTTTTGTCTGCTTTACAGCATTTGAAAATGACATATTAACTGATAGATTTATCAAATTCTTAATTGGTCTAAATCCTTCGACTTTGGTACAATCAATCACTACTACACTTTCATTCTGTTTGTGAACAAAAACAACCAAAGTTGAATTCCCGCCAATCAAAACTATGTACTCTTGCCATTCAATCATATCTGTGTAATACATATCCTCGTCTTGTATGTGCTCTGACAAATCTATATATTTCTTAATACGATTTTTCTTTTCATCCCATACATAAAGCCCATTATATTTTTGTGGAAGTATATATACATTATCCTCTGTGGCTAAAATGGTTTGTAGTTTTTTATCACTTTCCATAAGCTCTAAATAATCAAATCTATTTTTCTTTAAATCGTATTTTTGAATTATAGAGGCAAATCTACTCACTCTATATATATCATCACCTTTACGGGCTACCCCCGAAAAACAAGAAAAAAGATTTAATGAATTAGCGTTAATGTGTTGGCATATTTCATCTAAATACTCAATTTGGATGTATTCCACCTGATTCGTTTTTAAATCGACACACGGAAACTCGCCAACATAGTATACAGGGAATAAGTATAGTTTATCCTGCTCAATAATCGGTTGATAATCTCGAATAGAATGCTCAAGTTCAATATACTCTATTTCTTTTACTAACGGAGCATATTTTGCAACATAATCATTGGCTCCAGCCGGAAGAAAATATACATTATCTTGATACTCTACAGATCTATTAAACAATGCAGGTATACATTTTAGATTGTTTGATGTGTCCTTCCAAACTCCAATGTTTCCATTGTCTAAATCTACAGTCGTAAATAAATTACTATCAAAATTAGAGCAATACAACTTATTATCTATACACTCCCCAGCAAGACTTCTTAAGTATCTTGTCTCATCTTTAATTTCATCTGCATTTCCATCTAAAAAATACATCGGTTTTCCAGTTTCCTCAAACAGCTGGTCTACCGAGCTCTTTCTATCTCCGATATATGCATCGGCAAGGACAATAGCTCTATTCAAATCAGAAGTATCATCATAAATCCCTAAGTTAAAACCTTTAAACTCATCTACGAGTGATAGATACTCTTCCAATATCATAGGATTCATAGATTTTGCGGTTTGAATACTAAGAGGATGCGGTCTCCAAAGTAATACTTCATTATTCCTTTCTTTAAACAACTCTATAATATCTCTTATCTGTTTTAAGGAACGTTTAGTAGCAGTTAATACCTTGCTTAGATGTGTATTTAAGAAGACTACCTTTCTATCACCAATTTTCTCTTTCCATTCAAATGGAATATCCAGAGATTCCTTACTGTTGTTTACTTTATCAAATTTAGGTGAACCTAATGCAAGAACTCGTTTTTCTTCTAATCCCCCTATGTCAATAAACTGCTTTTTACATATTTCATTCTGGGCAATCACTCTCCATGCATTTCGTGGGCCTGGCATATAACATTGATTCATGCCCATTTCTTTTTCTACCACATAATATGGAATATACACCAGATGCTCACATATGTCCTTTAAATGACTACTAAAATATTCCGGGAAAACTTCTGTTACTGTATTGCATTGATCATACGGATTATGAATAAAAATAACATCTGGTTTTTCTTCTCCTAAATCATAATCCAAATAATGTGTTATCTCCACATCCTTAGGAAATAGTTTACCTTCATATTCAATGGATATCGTTTCTCTTTTTGAGTTGATATTACGATATGGAATAGGCATAACTATAGCTTTCCACTTGTCATCTTCTGAAACTGCCTGATAAACAGTTTCTAATGAATCCCACATTGATGCTTGATATGGCAAAAACAATGCTTCGTGAACCGCCATCTGTTCCAACGCACTTTGTAGAGCTTGCACAACCTCATGAATTTTGTCCACAGATTCCTTTTTTTCCATCAGCTGTTTAATCTCAGTAAAATAGCAAGACAGTTTATCCCACTCTGCTTCTGTCTTACACTTTTTTTCTACAACTGCCAATACTTCTCGACACGATACCACATCTTCTATATCACCCTTATCGATTAACATCACCAATTGTTTAAGTATTGTATTTATCTGCTGAACAATTTTTTTCTTCATCGTAAATTCTACCTTTTGAAATGTTTTATTACTCTTTCTTTTTCTGGAATACTTTGAAACATCTTTCTTGTTACTTCATTAAAACCAACTACATTTTTGTGCCCTTGTACCTTTAAGTGTTCTACTGCATCTTCTGGATAATCTTTGGTTACTATTATTATTGCATCTTTTGAAATATTCTGTACTGGTAGACACTTTAGTCCATCTATTTCTGTATTCCATAATAATTGATTTCCATCGCTGAATGCAAATACCTCAATTTCGTATAACTGAAGGTCTTTTCGAAGTCTTCTGCCATTTCTTCCAGCACAATATAAAAATATATCTTTATCAGCTTTTAATTCTGATAGTTCACCAGCATCTTCTGGCTGCGCTTCTTTCATAAACTGTGGAAGCCATTCTTTTATACAGCCATCCAACTCGTTTTGTTCAGCCCATTTCATCATGTGATAGTACATCTGATATTTTGAACCAAACAAACCCCAAATCTCTTCTTCTGTAAGTCGGTTTATCATATTGATTTGTATTTCTTCGCAATTTTTTTTGTATCGTTCGATGGTATGCGACCCCTGCTGTGCGTGTGTTCTGGATGTAATCAACGCATCTTCTACATACACCACTTTCTGTCCTCGAAATATACGAAACCACATATCATAGTCTTGTGAAGTAAGCAAACTTTCATCAAAAATACCCACTCTTTCAAAATGACTTTTATGTATAAGCATTGAGCATCCATGAATTAATCCAAACAACACTGGAAACAATCCATTTTCTCGCTCCTCTTTTCCAAAACGATATTCTGGTGAAAGCGATGTCTTTTTGTTGTCTTCCATCCATAATATATCAAAGCCACTGTACAAAGGAGCTTGCATATCTTCAAATTCACGCAATGCCTGTATCTGTCTTTCTACTTTGTTTGGATAATAAATATCATCATGCGACAACCACGAAAAATATTCTCCCTTCATCTCCTGAATCGCGAGATTGAGAGCAGATGCTACTCCACCATTTTCTTTCTTAAAATAGCGAATCTTATCACCATAAGATAATGCTACCTCTTCGGTATTATCTGTAGATCCATCATTTACCACAATAACTTCACAATTTTCATACGTTTGTGCAAGTGCACTATCAATTGCCTCTTGCATATAATTCACACCGTTATAAACGGGAATTACAATTGAAACCATTGGCTTACTATTCATTTATTCGTGTTTTCCCTTCTCGCCAAATCGAATATGCATATGGTTTCTTGCCATAAGCATTTATGTATTTTTCTGCACGTAATTTAAGTGCCCACCATAACATTTGGTTCCATCTCTGCCTCATAAAAAACGGAACCAAGCGACTATCTGTTTTACGAACTCTTTCAAAATACTTTCCGGCTTCTATCACATGAGGCTGATTAATAAATTCTTTTAATCGTCTTTTATCATCTTTTTTACTTTCAGGTGTAGAATAAGCTACAAAGCAAATCATACGTCCTATAGCTCTATCATAAAATTTCGCATAAGTATCTTTTTTTTGTGCATCTGTTAACTCCATGTGATACTTTTCATAGAATTTTTGAAGCACCAAAGCATACAATTCATGGTGATCATATAATATAGCTTGTTTTCTATTGGTTGCATTTACTCTTTTCTCAAATACTGGATAATATGTATATAGCCTGTCACTAATAAATTTTATTAGCTTACAACACATTGTATATTCTAAAACGAACATACTATCTTCACCAGTTCTCAATTGATTCATAAATGAGATATTGTTTTGTTCTATAATGCTTCTTTTATAAATTCCCCAACAGCAACTGGACATATTTATACTAATACCTCTGTCTTTGAAACATGTAATCAATGCATCTTTCTCGTTTACAGCAAGTTCCGGTATTGGATGGGATGGCAATACATCTTCACTATTGCTTTTATATGAAAATCTTACCATATCGCAATTTTCACTTTCTATTTCACCAACTACAATTTCGAGTAGTCTATCATCCCAAGTATCATCGGAATCACAAAACAGCACATATTCTCCAACTGCATTTTTTAAACCTTCATTTCTAGCAGATGAAACTCCACCGTTCTCTTTATAAACATATCGAACTCTAGAATCTTTTTTTGCAATAGAAAGACACACTTCTTCTGAATTATCCGTTGAACCATCATTTACCGCAATAATCTCAATATTTTTGTACGTCTGCGCACATATGGAATTAAGAGTTCTCTCAACAAATTCTTCTGTATTATACACTGGTACAATTACCGAAACTAATGGTCCCTTTTTCATCGTTCATCCTCTAATATATTGGTTATAGTTTAACCTGCTCCGCCGCAGGTATTGGATAATTATAGGCCTCTTTACCATGGCAATATTTACACATATCCAAATACCCTTTTGGTAAATAGCCTAAAGAAAATTTTAACAACTCTTCTCTATAGTTACTTCCTTCTAATTTATCTAGATCTAAATAATCGTCTTTCCCAACATTACGGTTAAGGTTCTCCGAAACGCTTCTCGCCATTACACAGTAATAAAAACGATTTTCTCTGATTTCTCTACACTCTGTTTTGCAATTATCAAAAACCTCTATGAATTCTTCTTCTCCACCTTGTCTATTAACATATTCAAATCCATAATCCATCCATTCTCTTTCTGGATCATTTATTTGAAAACCAATATTTCTTTCATTAAACAATTCTTTTAATTTGCAATGTTTTTCCTCTAATCTTGGAATCTGCTTTGTATAATTTGAAACTCGGAACATAACTCTATATTTTTCGCAAGCATCCAAAACAGCCTCTGACGGCACAATGGTACCATTTGTCGTAATAGAATATATCCCCATTTTATCACGATATTTTTCTCCAATATAAGAAATCGCTTCTGTAAGGTCTTTGTATAACAATGGCTCTCCACCAATTAACACAAATTCATGTATGTAATCTACTTTTGAAAAAAATGAGTCAGCACTCTTATACACCTGTTCTAAGGAAAGGTCCTGTGATGTACTGTCGACAGCATAGCATGCGTGTGCACATTTCTTGCACTTTAAAGTACATCTTTCCGTTAGCGAAATTTGTGCCAAATATACAAAAGCTTTATTATGTAAACACAACGAAAGGATAGGAAATATTTCTTTTAGAAACGTATCATATAATTCAAAATCTACGCCTTGGTGCAACCCATTTTCTTCTAATTGCTTTACGATGATTTGTTTGTTTTTATTTGAAACTGCGACAATCAATAAATGCTCAGAACCCATTAATAGGTATTCCTCTAAAGAATACACTTTATGATTCAAGTATCCACATTTTTGCTTCTCTAAACTGTTATCAACATAGCCCCCTAATATGTTGTATGCTTTAAACGTATGATACAATTCTTCACCTATAATTCCTGCTCCAAAAACATAGATTTTTTTATATCGTTCAGCGTTTTTTTCAAAAAAGGTTTTCTTGTTTTTCAACTCGTCATTTGCACAATCCAGTTTCATTTAATCTCTCCATCTTCCATATAGATTCTGCGTACTGCTTTTTTCCATACATCTGATAATATCTTTCTCGTTTGCCTCTAAGCACTAACCAAAGCAAGTTTACACATCTTTTCTTCATCAAAAATGGAATTGCTTTGCTATCCGTAGACCTTATTCTTTGATAATAGTTCCCTGCATCTATTACATAGCTTCGATATAAAAAATCTTTTAAGCTTTTCTTATCTTTTATTCTTGTCTGCTGTGTTGAATATGCAGCAAAGCGAACTAATCTACCTATCACTCTATCATAAAATGCACCATAAGCTTTTTGTTTTTCTTCCTTCGATAATCGCGAATTCCATTGCTTATAAAACTCTTCAAACAGTATGCAGCACAATTCATATTCATTATAAAGCTCTTTATTGTTTCTTGAAGTTGCAGTAATACGATCTTCAAAAAAAGGATAATATACATATAAATTTTGATTAATATACTTAATCTCTTCACAATGATTAATATATTGAACTACAAACTTTCCATCCTCTCCATGCTTTAATCGCTCATCAAATTGCAATCTATTCTCCTTTATAATTTGCAAACGAAACACTCCAAAGCAACTAGAAGATATATTTCTATAAATTATGCTATTAGAAAAATATTCTAAAAACAGTTCTTTCTGACTATAAACTTTTTCTGGCAAATCATCCGACATGATCAACTCTGATGCCCTACTCTCAAAACTAAAACGAACCATGTCATAACCGCTTTCTTGCATTTCCTTCACGGTAAGTTCTAATAGGTTTTCTTTCCACTCATCATCAGAATCACAAAATAAAACATATTCTCCATCTGCCTTGCTAAGCCCTAAATTTCTGGCAGAAGCAACTCCAGCATTTTCTTGATAATAGTATTTTACTCGATTATCTTCTCTCGCCAACTCTAGGCATATTTCTTCCGAATTATCAGGTGAACCATCATTTACTAATATTACTTCGAGATTATCATATGTTTGATTACAAATAGATTCTACTGCTCGTCTGACATATTTCTCGGTCTCATATACTGGAACAATTACTGATACTAATGGTTCTCCCATAACTAATCCTCATCCTAATATTTTCTCTCACACTGTTTCGCTGGTGGTACGATATTTGTATTAATATCCACATACCCACTACATCTCTTACAGAACTCCACATAACCTTTTGTATTATAACCCATTCTAAATTCCATGAGTTCTTTCAACTGACTCTTGTCATAGCGGTCTAGGTGGAATACTTCGTCTTCCTGTTCTTCCATGAATCCTGCTACGATAGCATAACTTGCATAGTTGCAGCTATAAAGCTTACCTCCACGAAGTTCCTGCCATGGTACATGGCAGCCTTCGAATTTCTTCTGAAGTCTGAGTGGTGACCAATCACTATGGTCAGTTGACATTGGTGCCAGGTCAATCCATTCGTCGACTTTGTTGACCTCGTAACTCACTTCATATACTTCTAGCATTGATTTTATCTGTTCAAAACGTTCCTTAAACTGTGGAACGCCCTCACGATAATCATCCAAGGTAACGTCCACATCATATTTCTTGAATGTTTCCAAAATCTCTGGTTTTGGTATAACAGTTCCATTTGTTACTGTGCGCAGGAAATGGATTTTGTGACGATAGTTTTCTCCGATATATTCCACCAACTGTTTTAAATATGGATATAAAAGAGGTTCTCCACCGCTGATGTGAAATAGCATGATGTAATCCACATGTTTAAAAAACAAGTCGATATCTGCCTTTACTACTTCCCATGGACGCACCATAGCTTCTTTGATATATGGTGTAAAGTTCAAACACGCTTCACAGTTTAAATTGCACTTCGTACTTGGCAAAAAGGAAATAGATGGAATGTACAATTCTTCTCTCGCATATGCATAATAGATAGACATGAACTGCTCCATTGTAAAGAAGTCTTTGTTATATACATATCCTTCTGTCATCATCTGCAACATAAGTGTTTTTCTCGTATATGGTGATACTGTTACAATGATTCCAACCTGCTCTTCCCCCTTTATGTCTGCTAGACTTACTACCTTTAATCCGCAGTAGGTTCCTCCTTGCTTTTGGGGATTATTATCTATGAAGCCGGCGATATCTAGTTTTCCTTCTAACTCCTGATAAATAGCTTCACCATACTGACCAGCACCAAACAAATAGAATGTTTTCTTTTCTTTTATTTGCTCATAAACCGCATCAAATTCGTGACCCTTATTCGTCCACTTCATCTTACTTTCCTACACTTTCGTTTTTATATAACAATGACTCAATGTCTAATTTCTTTACAACGTGCACATTCTTATACGTCTTTAATTCTGCTTCAATGCCTTTATAATTTCGTGCCGCGATAATTACAGTGATTTCTTCTGTAGCTCCTTCGAGAATACTTGGGCGATAGCAGGTAATTTCCTCCAGCTTCTTCCCTTCTAATGCTGGATTATTATCTAGAAATCCATCGATTCGCAAGTCTCGCTTTTTCATCTCATAAGCTAATCTCACGCCATACATTCCTGCACCAAAGATATATACCTGATTCTCTGTGCTCTTTAACAGTTCAGCTACTTCCTTGACACTTTGTCTATCAATTTCTGTCATCGGGCAATTCTGTAATCTATCTTCTAATTCCGAGGAATCATTTTCAAAACTCTGTAAAAATCCTGCGATTCGAACAATACCTCTGAACGCCGAACCATATACTTTTTCCAGCTCTTCATCGGACATTTGTCGAATCAGTTCCCTGTATAGCTTACAGGTTTCTGCGAAATAGTTGGTAATCGTTCGATTTCCTGCTTCTGGGTGCTCTCTTACAAAATACAAAGACTCTGGTATAAACAACACTCTCTGGTTTCGATAAAGTCGAAACCACATCTCGATATCCTGTACCGAACGAATGGATTCGTCGAACATTCCTACACGCTCAAAATGCGATTTGTGTATCAAAGAACCACATGCATGTATCTGTATCTGCAACACGCTAAAAACAGAATTTGACAACTGTTCGAGACTATAATATTTATGATATTCTGATGGAGTTTTACTTCCCGTCGACATATCATAAAAATCATATTCACACTGTACCAGTGTGGTCTTGTCTCCAGTTGCCTCTATCGCTTCGATTTCTTTTTTTATTTTATCTGGATAATACACGTCATCATGAGAAAGCCAAGAAAAATATTCACCTTTCATATTTTTGATTCCCATGTTTAGCGCACTCGCTACCCCGCCATTTTTTTTTTTTAAATAGCGGATTTTACCGCCATAGGACAGAGCGATTTTCTCTGTCTCTCCGTTATCGTTAGAACCATCGTTTACTACTAAAATCTCTATGTTTTTATAGGTCTGTGCCAAAGCGCTTTCGATGGCCTCTTTCAAATAATTTGCTCCATTGTACACTGGAATAATTATTGAAACTTTCCTATCCATGCTTTGACACCTCCTTTTCATTCTTATATTTTTCTTTTTACAATTCTGGCTCTATAAGCACTAGCTCTGACACTGTCAAATGCGGAACTTGCTCCTCTGCTGGCGGCAGCTTCATATAGTCTCCATAATGTCTGGACAAATACACATCATAGTTCTTAAATCCGGGAAACTTTCTTCCCTCAAACTCCATCTCTATGAAGTCGTCAAAACATAGTCTTGGCAGTCCGTACTTACAAGATTTTGGATACTGCAAAGTATAATGACTAATCAATTCCGTTCTCTTTTTATTAGATACCTCTGCGAGCCAATTCCGAAATCCAAAAATGGTATCTCTAGGAATTTTATTTAAAAGTTTATAAATCGTTTTTAGCAAAACATTTACATCGGATTGTTTTCCCACTTCCGAATATAAAGCTTTACGGATTAAAAAGCACAAAAAGTGATGTATTCTTTTTGCAAGAAATCCATCTGGCACATTATCTGCTACAAAGATATCAATGAAGACGCCTGGATGCTGTTTCAAATGCTCCTGACCAACTCGGATAAATCGTGTATTATTTCTACGAATCTTCTCATATCCCCATCGATAATTTGGGTCTGTCTGATAATCCTGCAAGAAAAAACGTTCTGTATCTAATTCTTTTTCACAAGCAACTTTGAATTTCACATACTCTTCTCGCAACATAATGAGATCTATATCGTCATCCCATGGTATGAACCCTTTGTGACGAACCGCACCAAGGAGTGTACCACCATCTAAAGAGTATTTGATGCCATGCTTTTTACAAATACGATCTACCTCGATGAGCATCTCAAATTCTACTCTTTGTAATCTTATTAATTCATCATTCGTAATTTTACAATTTACTCCCATTCTTAGTAATCCCCTAAAAAAGAATCATTCATTTCCTCCGGAAAATTATCATAGAAAATATCCTCTTCTCGTATTCCCATATTCAATAATCTTACATATATTTCTTTTTTGTATAATAAACTTCCGATAATAATATTAATATTTTTAAATTGTAACAACTCTTTATGAGATATCACTTTTATTCCTTCTATCTCACACCCACAAAAATCTACATTTCTATCTACAATGTAATCTATCTTAATTCCTTCTCGAATTAATTCCTTCATTCTGAGAGTTGCCCAATCACCAATTCCATAAAAACAATTTACATAAAACGGATCGCTTAGCCTATCATGAACTAAAAAAATCTGACTCATAGTAATCCTTTCTCCTCCACAATATCATATATCCTATCTGCCACAATAGCATTACCCTCTTCATTTACATGGCTCTTATCTATATAAAAGTCTCCATCATCTAGTAAATCTATAAAATTATATAAAAAAGGATAGTCCTCTTTCTTAACACACCTAATTTGATTTCTAAACTCCTTTTGAACATTATAATGTTCTATATATTTTAGCTTTGGTTCCCCCCCATTTAAAATTATTTCTTTATCATATAAGGTATACTTCTCTTTTCCTCCTAACATCGACTGTAGTATACCTATAAAGGGAATGTTAAATGCATTACAGACACCCCACATCATCTTTTCGCATGCTAACCACCATTCAAATGCCGTATATTCATTCTTTTCACCATTGAATACCCCTTTAAAACTTGATTTTGCAATCTCCTGCTTTTTTATTTCTAAAGTTTTATATATAGCCCTTTGAAAAGGACTTGCAAACTTATACTCATCACATAAAAAAATATCAACTAGACCGCTATATGAAATTACTAAATCTGGTTTTAGTAAAAGTAAATCTCTCTCCAATTTCAACAACTCTTGAGATGCTGTATATGAACCCACGCCGGCACAAATAACCACTACATTTTCTTTTATCGCCGTAATTTTTTCAAATAAAAATTCCGACCAGGTCTTAAAAGGAAATATTCTAGCATCTGTAGTACTATTACCCAATGTTACAATCTTAAATGCATCCTCTAGGTTTACTCCATTAGAAAACACTTTTACTCCGTAATGCTCCTCTTCCTCCAATTTCCATGTATGGCCCAATTGCACATCAAACCAATTTTCTGGTTTTTTATGATTAAACAAACTGAAATATTTTCTATAATGCTTTACTTCCTCAAAACTTAAATCGTTTAACCTTTTTTCACATTCTCTCCAATTGCTACTTGCTATAATTACAAAAACTTCTTCACAGTTCTCATATGCAAGTTTTTCTATATCTTTTTCCTGTAAAAAATATGCAATTTCTTTATCACACAATTTGAAAATTCGAGCTAGTTCTCTTCCTTCTTTTGTATCTCCCAATATAATAATCTTTTTATTTTTCGTTGCGGATAATACCAACCATATTTCTACTCTTGTTACTAATTCTGTTGGTATATCATCCATTCTATAATCATTTAATTTATAAATAAACTTTTTGCTAACTCCCCGTTCCTGAAGAACTTGTATATCCATTTCATCCACTACCAAGAAAAAGGATCCTTCAAAATCTAATGCTTTTTCTATAGAATAACATGGCTTGTTCATAATTCTACATCCAACCCACATTTCATCCCTTGATAAAAAAGCTGTAACATATATATCATGTTTTATACACATAGAGAACAATCTTATTGAATAAGGGGTTGTTCCACATATAATAATTTGTCTTCTCTCATTGAGAATTTCTGAATTTATAGCAAAAATTTTATTCATTATCCAATTCTTCTCCCTTTGCAAATGCCTTCCAAAAAGTCTTCATCGTTTCCACATCTGCCGTAGTAACACGAAGCCAATCTTTTAGCAATTCATTTCCGTAAGTTTTTACTAATATCTTTTCTTCACGAAGCTTTGCCGCCACTTCCTTCGGTGCTTTCTTCGTTCTAATCAGCATGTAATTTCCATGTTCTCCATAGTATTCATAGTTCTGCTGATTTAGTTGTGCGGTCAGATATTCGCGTCCTTTTCTTTCTGTTTCAATTAAAATCTGAATGACTTCTGGTCTCTTTAATATTTCTTCTGCAAATAATATTCCTATTGTATTTACATTATAGGAACCTTCCGCATTGTCTACATAATATATCGGAAGTTTATTGCCAATTAAATAGCCAATTCTTACACCTGCCATAGAAAATAGCTTAGAAAATGTGCGTAAAACCAATACGTTCTCATGTTTATGTATAAATGGCACCATCGTATTTACTCCGAATGGATAATAAGCTTCATCAATACAGACCACAGCATTTTGTTCATCTGCTTTTTCGATAATACGACAAACTTCCTCTTGTGTATATGCTCCTCCCACTGGACTATTTGGATTCAATAAAACTACCATGTCCGTATTCTCATCAATCATATCTATGATTTTCTGAACATCAATGACAAATCCTTCTTGGATTGGAACGGCTTTTACTTCTACTCCAAACATTTCCGCATAAATTCGATACATTTCAAAGGTTGGTGAAACCATAACCACATTTGCACCTTTGTGTGTAAAGGTTTCGTACAAAAGCTTGATTCCCTCGTCCGAACCGTTCGTCAATGTTATGTTCTCTGCGTTGATTCCTTCGCGCTGTGCAATGAGTCCCATTAACGTATCCTTTCTTGGATAAAACGCAATAGTCTCCGCAGAAATCGTAGATAATACTTCCTGCACAAACTCCTTTGGAAGTCCTATCGGATTTTCATTCATATCAAGACGGATAAATCCAGTTCTGTCTTCATGATCTTTGATTCTATGTATTTTCTTCAAATACTCATTCACATACATCTTGGTTCTGTTTCCTTTTCTCCATAAACATTTCTGTAATTCGTGCTATTGCTATAGATTCTTCTCTTGTTAGTTTATAGGACTTCTTTTCGCTTTTATTAATTTTTCCTATAAAGGCACTTATTTCATAACGCAAGCCATCGCCCTGGAAAGCCGGTTCGTATGTTTCAATAACATTTTCATCCTCGTAACGTACTTCAAATTTCTTTGTAAGCCACCAAGGAGATTCGGCAAGGATATACCCCTTTGTTCCAGCAATTACTAACTGACCTTCTGATTTGACTGCTACTCCATTCTTCGCTAACGCAAGCTTGTCCTCATAACGAAGATGCACTTTTGTATATACGTCCAATCCTCTTTCATCACATAAACAATCAATAATGACATCTTTGTAATCTGTACCAAGAAGTTTAATTATTGGAAGTAGTGTATATGCACCAAATTCTAGAAAACTGCCTCCATACTCTATATCCTGACACTCTCTCGCGAGAGGATTCGCAATTCGTGTAAAGCATGCTTCCACGTCACAGATATCTCCAACTTTTCCACTAAGTGCGACGTTTATCAACTGCTGAAAACCTGGACAATAAGCAGTCTTGATACCCTCTAAGAAAACACATCCCTTTTCTTCTGCTAAATCATATAACTCTATTGTATCTGCTACTGTAAACGCCACTGGTTTTTCGCATAAAACATGCTTGCCTTTTTCGATTGCACGCTTTGCATATTCATAATGTGTCTCGTTTGGTGAGGCTACATATATAGCGTCAACCGACTCTAGAAACGCATCATAGTCATCTTTATAGTATACAACCTTATATTTGTCCGCGAAAGGTTTTCCACTTTCTTCCTCTGGGTTGTAACAAGCCACGATACTGACACCACTTACGTATTTTGCTTCTGATACAAATCTTGGTGCCATACGTCCCGTACCTACCAAACCCATTTGTACAATCTGAAATTTATCTGCTCGAAGCTGTGTCGAGGAAACATCTGGTGTTCGTTCAAGATATACTACCTCGCAGAATTTTTTGAGATAGTCAAATTCACCTACCCAGTCAGAACCAAGTGTAAAAACATCGATTCCATATCTCTGAATGTCTTCAATTTTTTGTCCCACATGATCTTCAATAATAATTTCATCTGCCAGACCTGTCTTACGAACATTTTCAATTCTCTCCATAATAGAATCTATTACATTCACTTTTCCTCGAGCTTCATCGAAGTGCTCTGTAGTAACGCCTACTATAAGATAATCTCCTAATTCCTTTGCTCTTTTTAATAAATTTAAATGACCCTGATGGAACAAGTCGAATGTTCCGTAAGTGATAACTTTTTTCATCTTGCCTCCAATGTTTGGAGCAAAAACTGTACCATATATACCGGTTTCAGTTTTAATGTTCCTATTTTTCCTACATCCTTTTGTGACAGTAAAAATCTTTCCCCGACTCTCTCTGGATATTTTAATTCAAATTGATCAATGGATTTATGATTTCTAACTGAAGAGGATTTAACCTCTATTGGTATCACCTTATTTTTTGAAGTAATTAAAAAATCCACCTCAAACGAGTGAGTACTACCTTCTTTTTTCCATGTATGATAATACAAGTCTCTACCACTCGCTTTGATTGCTTGTGCGACAACATTCTCATATAGATAGCCCAAATCTGCGCTTAACGTATCACTCAAAAGTTTTTTATAAATATCTTCTATTCCATTTTGAGAATCATTAAAAAGCATCGTAGTAAACAGACCTATATCCGACAAGTATAATTTAAAACAATTTAAATCTCTTGTCTGAGATAGAGAGACACTTGGATTTAATACATTATAGCAAGGCAATACAAGACCGGACTCAATCAGTTCAAAGAGTCTCACTTCGTCTTTACGCGTCTTCTGCTTTCCTATCGCAGTAGTTATTGCATAATGCTTTTTCTTTGCTGCCAGCTGGCAAGGAACTGACTTATACATATCAGTTATTCTGCCCGAAGCGTCTATCTTCTTTAAATCATCATAGTACAATTCCAAAATCCCGCGTTTTACTTTGTCTACTGCTTCAAAATTATTTGTATTAATGTAACATTCTACCGCTTGAGGCATGCCTCCTACTGCCATATAGATTCGGAAATCACGCATTTCACTACGGTTGATTGCATTTCCAAGTTCCATCTCACTCTTATATGCCATAGCCAAAACATTTGAACTTTTTCCCGTAGCCCATAAAAATTCTTCGTAATCCATTGGATATACTTTAATCTTATGTTCTTCTGAAGGGATCAAAATGTCTTTTACATTCTTTTTGATAGAAATCAGCGAGCCTGTTTCTATATAGTCATATCGTCCATCTTTTACCAAATGTTTGATGGCTTGTCTCGCCTTAGGAAATAGCTGTATTTCATCAAAAATAATAACGGACTTTCTTTCGTAGAGTTCTACCCCTGTTTCCATCTGTAATCTTAAAAAGAATCTGTCTAGTCTAGAAACATCATCAAATATATCCAACATTTCCGAAGTCGTATTTGAAAAATCGATTAAAATATACGACTCATATTCGTTACGTGCAAATTCTTCCGCAATTGTCGTCTTGCCAACACGTCTTGCGCCTTCTAGCAGACATGCATATTTCCCCGCCCAGTCTTTTTTCCATTCTTTAAGTTCTTCATATACTTTACGCTTATACATCTTTTTCTTGGCCCCTTATGAATTCACTTAATATTATGTCTCTTTTTATCAATTTTAGCACAAAGTATAGTTTTTTCAATATGAACGACTGTAAAAAGTATAGTTTTTTCAATATAACAAAACACAAAAGATATAATTTTTTCAACATAAAAACAAAAAGGACCGCAATCTGCAGTCCTCTTCATAATTATTTTGTCTATTCTAATGTCTGCAACCTCAATTCCAATCCCAAGGCAATGACTTCTAAGTCCTCTGGGAACATCTGCTTCAACTGTTGCATGATTTGCATAGCTGCCTGTTCCTGACCACTTGCCGCCATAACCTTTACCTGCTCCATTACCTGGTCTCGAAGCTGGCACATTTCTACTTTTTGCTTCCTTGCTCTTTGTCTCTCTAGTTCAGGATAGGAGTGTAAAAATTTTCCGATACCATCAGCAAACTTTGGATATATTTCTACTGCATCTTTAAGATTATTTAGAGCCTGTATTTTGTCTTGTGACTCTACATCAATATATTCCTTAATCTTAACCGCTGCCATGACCTCTTCTGGTATTTCCTGTGCCGACTGGCGACAGAAACTATTGAAGTAACCAATGCTAACTATTGCATAATTCTTTAACACATCATAGTAACTAGAAAGATTCCAAGGTTCTTTTGGTCCTTCTTCTATATGTTTTTCCATAACAGCTAATTCGAAACTTACTAATTGCCAATCTTCAGCTGTAAAAGTTTTATTTAGAAATTTTCTGACAATGTCTACTTGTTTAGAATCATGATTGTTTACAAAATACTTAACCTGAACCTGCCAATCATCTTCCAAAACTTTCGCCCATATTAGAGCTACCTGTATATCTTTTTTCTGGATAAGCTCGTATACTTTTTCTGGAAGATGGAATACATTTGGTACGGATTTCACAAAGCCTTCTAATGCACTCTCTAACGCTGACTTATCATTCTTTGCATTCGCAACAACCATTCGAGTGTACCAGATGAACCAAAAATCAGCATCTGCCTGTGCAAATGCATACGCAATCTTTTCAAATGCTGCCTCATCCTTTTGTTCCCACTGTTGTGCCTCTCCACATATGAAATTTCGAAACTCATCATCTTTACAAGCATCTGTTATTGCCTTTGCAAAAATTGGCTCGTACTTCATAGTAGACATACACTCTATCAAAAGTAGCGGTAATTTTTCATACACATAAAGATCGTCCTGATTCCAGCCTAGTTCTTCATAATGTTCACGTATCGCTTTTGTACTCCCTTTTTTTAAATCACAATACGCAAGGATACTATGTCCAATCTTTAAATTAACCTTTTCAAATGCAAACTGTACCAAAAGACTATAAGATTGCTCTCTCATAAGTTCTTGATTTTTACTCAACACTTTATATGTTTCCAAATAAGCATTTGCACATGTATATGCCTTATTCCACTCACCTAAATTCATATGATTTTCTGCCATGCGAAAATAGGACAATGCCTTTAAAAGCTCTATCCCTCTTTTATCCTCTAACGCCTTTCTCGCAACCATAATAGATTCTTCATGGTGTCCTAAAGCCGTCAATCCTGCCATCATCCCTGCATATAATGTAGAAAAATGATTTCTGTCATATGTTGTATTGACTTCTTTCACTTGTTCTAACTGCTTTTTACAAAAAGAGACCATTGTTTGCCATTCTCTAATAGAATTATACTCTTGCACCAACTGTGCTTTCCACCTTAACTCCTCAGGCTCCTCTTCAACCATATTTAAAAGTATTTCTGTATTTCTCTCGAAGTGCTTACGTTTTTGCACTTCGTCTAAAAATATATATCCACTATGATTGGCTAAAGAATTCAGATATTTTAACTGTCCTCTGATAGGACAAAAAATCTCATGAACCTTTCCCTTAAATTCAGTGTCTTTTTCAATACAAAACATTCTGGTTACCCAGGCATCATGATATTTTGTGTAATCGATATTCATAAAATTTCGAACCTGATAGTTCGCGTATCCATATTGCTTATACTCACCAGATTGAAAGAACTGAATGATATCTTCTGTCTCAACAAACCACTCATCATCATCTAAGAATAAAAACCATTCTCCCTTGGCTCTTTTTAAACCTTCATTTCGTGCTTTTGCAAAATCATTACACCATTCGAATTCATAAACCTTATCTGTGTATTTTAATAAAAGTTTATGAACCTCGGGACTTTTACTTGTATCAATTAAAATTAATTCGCTTGGTATAGCCTCCATAATGCCTTTTAAGGAATCCAAACATCTCGGAATGGTATCCGGTCTATTTGATATCAATAATGAAATTGTAAGGATTGGCTTCTGAATTTGCATTGCGGATAAATCTCCTTTAGTTATATTGGGTTTATTATATCATAAATATGGATATCTTGTACTTTAAATAAAAAAGTCGGAGCAGATTTTTCTGCTCCGACTCTGAATAGCTTCGTATAAATTTTACTGGAGTAATGAGAGAACACCCTGTGTTGACTGATTTGCCTGAGCAAGCATTGACTGACCTGCCTGAGCAAGAATGTTATTCTTTGAGTAGTCAACCATTTCTTCAGCCATATCTGTATCACGGATACGAGATTCTGCTGCTGTTGTATTTTCTACTACGTTGTCTAAGTTTGCAATTGTATGTTCGAGACGGTTCTGGATAGCACCGAGATCGGAACGCTGTGTAGATACTTTTTGAATCGCTTCAGAGATTACATCAATTGCTGCTGTTGCCTGTAAGTATGATTTTCCATCAACTCTTACATACTTGATACCAAGTGATGATGCATCCATTGATTCAATCTGCATATCAATCTTGTTTGCATGAGATGAATCAGCACCTACATGAAGACTTACATCTAATGCATCATTGTATGTAAATGTATCCTTAATCGACTGAAGCATGATTTCTGTTGCAGATCCATCATTTGGAACTGTTACAGTACCCTCAAGTCCCATTTCACTTAAGTATGAATCGAAGATTTTCTGTGCAGCTAATGCTTCTGCTGCATATGCTGCTGAAAGTTCGATTTGTCCTAAACCAACTGTATCACCATCAGCTACGATTGTTTTACCTGCCCATGTATCACCAACACCTAAACCAGATGTTAATGTATATCCAGTCTGTCCATCAGCATTCATTTCTGTTGAAACACCAAATGTAGAGTCTGGAGCGATTACTGCCTGTACCATAGATACACTTGGCTGTCTGTATACTTCTTCCACAATCTGTGGCTTATTATCATCGCCTTTAAGTAAGTATGTTTCATTGAATTTTGTTGTTTCAGCTACACGATCAACTTCTGTTATTAACTGTTCGATTTCTGCCTGAAGTGCATCACGGTCAGATTCTGAGTTTGTTCCGTTTGCTGCCTGTACTGCAAGTTCGTTCATACGCTGGAGCATTGAGTGTACTTCTGTAAGTGCACCTTCTGCTGTCTGCACTGCGGATACACCGTCCTGTGCATTTGTGGAAGCACGATCAAGACCATTGATCTGTTTTCTCATTTTTTCAGAAATTGCTAAACCAGCTGCATCATCTGCTGCACGGTTAATTCTGTAACCAGAAGATAATTTCTCTGAGGACTTTGCCTGCTGTCCTGTTGTGATTCCTAACATTCTGCTTGCGTTCATCGCGGTTAAGTTGTGCTGTACTACCATAATTTTCTCTCCTTTTCTTTGCTGTTAGTCCTTTAACGCCCTTCATCCGTGAAGATAGATTATAGCACCGCGTCCGTGCAGTACTTTTTATTTGGTTACCTTATATATCGGAGGTAGTTTCTGATACTTAACCCCTAAATATAAAATTTTTCAAAAAATTTTCACAATATATGGTATTTTGTAAAATTAAAACCCCATCCGGCCGTACGCACCGGATGGGGTTTTATTTGTTTGTTTAATTAGAATCAAATACCTAAGTTTTAGATGTTTGATTAGCCTAATAATGAGAGAACACCCTGTGTAGCTGTGTTTGCCTGAGCAAGCATAGACTGACCAGCCTGTGCAAGAATGTTGTTCTTGCTGTATTCAACCATTTCTTCAGCCATATCTGTATCACGGATACGAGATTCAGCTGCTGTTGTATTTTCTACTACGTTGTCTAAGTTAGCGATTGTGTGCTCTAATCTGTTCTGAACAGCACCAAGGTCTGAACGCTGAGCTGATACTTTAGCGATAGCATCTGCGATAACATCGATAGCTGCTGTAGCCTGTAAGTATGATTTTCCATCAATCTTAAGACCTTTAACTCCAAGAGAGTTAGCATCCATTGATTCAATCTGCATTCCAATCTTGTTGTTATCTGTTGAATCTGCACCTACATGAAGGCTTAAATCAAGCGAATCATTGTAAGTAAATGAAGATTTAGCAGATTTAAGAGTGATTTCCTGTGCACCATCTTCATCAGTTGCATCAACTGTTGGAGCAGCATCAAGACCGATTTCAGTAGCATATGTATCAAATACTTTTTTAACTGCTGCTAATTCTTCTTTGATAGCTGCTTTTAACTCAATCTGTCCTACACCGACTGTATCACCATTAGCAACAACCGTTTTACCTGCCCAAGTAGAACCTTCCTCAAGACCTGTCTCATACTCATAAACTAAGTTTCCGTTAGCATCCATCTCTTCGCCATCTTTTACCTTGAAACTAGAGCCATCCGCAAGAGCTGCTTTTACCATAGATAAGCTTGGATCTTTGAAGGTTTCGGTTGTAATCTGAGGTTTAGCATCATCGCCCTTAAGTAAGTATGTTTCGTTGAATTTTGTTGTTTCAGCAACACGGTCGATTTCTGTGATTAACTGATCTACTTCAGCCTGAAGAGCTGCACGATCGTCTTCACTGTTTGTTCCGTTAGCTGCCTGAACTGCTAATTCATTCATACGCTGAAGCATTGAGTGTACTTCTGTAAGTGCACCTTCTGCTGTCTGTACTGCAGAAACACCGTCCTGAGCGTTAGTAGCTGCTCTGTCAAGACCATTGATCTGTTTTCTCATCTTTTCAGAAATTGATAAACCAGCTGCATCATCTGCTGCACGGTTGATCTTGTAACCTGAAGATAATTTTTCAGAAGACTTAGCCTGTGCTCCCTGTGTAATTCCTAACATTCTGTTAGAGTTCATCGCTGTTAAATTGTGTTGTACTACCATAATATTCCTCCTTGAATTTAAATCTGTAGCATCCTTGCTACGTTGTTTGGTTAGTATATAACTCCTTTCAGACGTACGCTGCTGAAAGGTTGTTACCGGATAAACAAATCACTTTGTTTATTTGATTTCTATATCGGAGAATTTTCCCGATACTTTATAGCTAAAATGAAAATTTTTGAAACTAGTAGCTTTAAAATTTTCATCTACACTATCTTGTGGTTTACATAGTCCCTTACTTCTTGTTATCCATAAATTGAGGGTCTACATAGTTTAAGTTCATCATGTTTTTGTAATACTGTGTCGCGATTTTGGAGTTTGTACGGACACTTTTTGCAGATTCCTTTACATAAGCAAATTTGCGTACCATGAGGTCACGGTTACGCGCTTCCTGCGCCTGTATTTCCATACTCTTGTCCGTGATACGACGGATAAGACTTTGCATGGTTTTAATGACTTCGGCATAATCCTCTTTATGCCCTTCTAACTCGTCTTTTACTCGAGCGAAAAGTTTTTCAAACCCACTGTCGAGCTGCTCCATCTGTTCGATGAGCGTCGCTTTTTCTTCTACTATTTTATCAAATTCTTCGACTTGTGCCAAGTCATCCTCTAATTGATTTTTTTGAATGAGATTTAACTCTGCAATTTTGTCCAGAACCTGAATCTTTTTGTTCAGGCTTTGGATCATAATATCTACATATGTCTGTTCCATACTCTCTCCTATGAAACCTGTGTCTGTCCTGTTGCGTTGAGTCTCATGACTTCTTTCCATGTGTCACGCATTGTTCTAAGATGTTTTAATACTTCTTCCATAATTTCTACATCTTTTTTAATATTTGCTTCATGGAGTCTTCTTAGCAGATAATCATATACGCGATCAAAGTCTTCCCATACAGGATATTTGTGATCTAAGGTGTTACGAAATTCCTGTATAATTCGCTCCGCTTTGACGATATTGTTATGCGCTTTTTCGATATCATTTTCTTCAATGCCCATTACAGCAATATTACAAAATTTGATACATCCATCATAGAGCATAAGTGTGAGTTCTGCTGGTGATGCAGTCATAATTTTACTATTCTGATAAGCTGCATATGGATTGTTTGCCGCCATGATTTTACCTCTCTTTACTGTCCTAATAATCCGCTTAATGCGTTTGTCTGACTCTGAAGTTTAGATAATGCTACTTCCATGTCAGAGAACTGTTTGAAATAACGGTCTTCTTCAGCCGCTACCTTTTCTTCCCATTTCTTAATCAAGTCTTTGTATTTATTAAGCTGAGAATCTAATTCTTTATCATTGTATACCTTATATGCAGAACTAAGTTCTGTAGATTTCATCTTGGTATCAATTGCAGTGTACAGATTGCTGGTAAGCTTCTGCATGAACGACATAATCTGATCTGGATTTTCCTGAATGGCTTTCATAAGTTTATCAGGTTTTCCAGAACTGTTTTCGTCATCTTCATCACCATCAATGTGATATGCATACTGCTCATTCTCCGCAGCGTTAAGGAAACCGAGTGTCTGAATTCCGAAGCTTGAGAGAGTTAATTTTTCCCCGTTTACTTCAATGCTCTGTGACATCGAATTTACCATTGCTGTCATAATTGTGCCCAGCGAGTTGTCTCTACGAAGTAGTGAATCCTTTATCCTACCTTCCCACTTCTCAATCTGCTCTTCTGACATTGCATCTTTTTCTTCGTCTGTCAGTGGCTCATATTCACCTGCAGATTCTGCGTTGTATAGCTTGGTAATCTCATTGATTACATTATTGTATTCTGTTAAGAAGTCTTTTACCTTATCATAGATACCCTGGGTATCTACAGTAGTAGTAATCGAGATTGTATTTTTATCTCCATCACCTGTTACTGCATGTGCATCGATGGTAAGACCATTGATAGAGAAGCTGTTAGAACTATTGGTGTAGGTTACACCATTTAGCTTGATGATTGCATCCTGTCCTTCTATCTTGGTTGCCAGACTATCATCCTTTGCAACTATGGTTTCTGCTGTCTCCTGACCTGCAGCTACCTTTTTGACATCTGCGCTATAGTTGTTAAGCTGCTCTAACAAATCTGCAATTTTCTGAGTGGTTTCTTCATCCTGTGCACCACCGTCCTTTAAAGTTGCATACTCAGCATAGAGCTTGTTGTATTCTGCAGCCTGACGCTTGATGCTTGCTGTTGCATCTTCCTGTGATGCCAAGCCTAATGCTTTGAGCGCAACATATGCTCCTTCATCCTCTGCTACAATATCAAAGTCTCCAGCTTTTCCACTTTCCTTTGCACTTACATAAAAACGATGGTTGTTTTCATCGAAGTTTGCACTTAAGCCTGCATCAGCAAATTTCTGCATTACATCGCCGATTACCATATCTGTTGTCAATTTGATTTCATTTTCTTTTCCATCTGCACCTTTTACTTTGATGGTGGATTCTTCAGTAATCCCCAAATCTTTAAGTTTGGTAGTTTTGGTGATATCTTCTCCTAAAAAGGCTCCTGTCATATAAGATGCCTGAGCAGTCTGGAGAATATTTAATTTTTGTGTACCTGTAATTGCTTCACTGGAAGCTGTTACACTTGCTTTGCTTGCATCAGATACCGAGGTTCTTTTTAAATTATAGGCAGAACTAAATCGAAGTTTCGATACGTTTGTATATAATCCATAAATCTTGGTATTAAGTGTTTTCCAAGCATCCTGTTTCCACTCAATCTTGGTTTGTTCTTTTTGATATTTTTCTGTTTTCAGGCTATATGCAGATACGAGCTCTTTTACGAGTGCATCTGTATCGAGACCTGAGTTAATTCCCGATAAACGTATTGGCATAATATTCTCCTTTCCTGGCTGACATCCCAATTAACGTTTTTCGTCAACCATTAATCCTGCCATCTCCCAGACTCTTGCAATCATGTCTAGAGTTTTGTCAGGTGGAAATTCTTTGATTACTTCTTTTGTCTGTTTGTCTACGAGTTTGATGGTTACACGATTAGTATCCTCATGTACGCCCCAAACTGCTTCTGAGTTGTTTGCTTTACGATTGATTTCTTCTACAGCTCTTTTGATCTGTGCCTGCTGTGCTTCTGCATTTGCCTGTGCGTTACCGCCACCTTCGCCACTAGTTTCTTTAGTGTTCATTGCCATAGTGTCCTGAGCAATACGTTCAGATACCTGTGGTGCTTCTGCTACTTCTACTTTGTGTGCTGCTTCTGCTTTTACTTCTGGTGCGGATGCACTTGCCTGATAGCTCATGCCTGCGCCTTTGATTGCTTCAATTCCCATAATTTACACCTCCATGTGTTAGTTTTACATAAGTTCTTTTAATGCATCTAGACCTTCTGGACTGAATGATGCTTTGTTTTCTTCCTGAATCTGTAAGTATACTTCTTTACGATAAATAGGCACATCCTTTGGTGCTGCGATACCGATTTTTACCTGATCGCCACGTACCTCTAAGATGGTGATTTCTACATTATTGTTAATCATTAAGGCTTCGCCCTTTTTTCTAGTTAATGCTAACATCTTATTCACCTGCCTTTTCTGTATTGCCCTTGAGCAGGTCGTATACTTTGTATTTTACTGGAAAATCATCTTCTGTAATGATCTGTGCACCCTTGTGTGAATTCATGTTTATTACGATAGGTGCTTTTAAGTTTACTGAGAAATCTTCTACCTTCTTAGGTACTGTTACAGTTACTAAGATGTATGTATTGTCTTCTCTCATTTCACCAAGTGGTGCGAGAATTTCTTCGCTTACGTTTGGTGCGTAATCTTCTTTTACTGTAAGTGGGTCTGCTACTGGAAACGCGATATCGCCATCATCCATAGACTGAAGCCACATAATTCTAAATCTCTTTTCTTTCTTTTCTTCATCATAAATCAATGCAAAATGTTTTAATTCTGGGAATCCAATCATTCCCTTTTCCATTGTGATGATTTTTTCATCTGCCACATCAATGGTGCCAAATAGTCTTGTTACTGCCTTCATGGTTTTTCCTCCTTCGTCTCCGACGATTGTTTTAAATATACTGTAACAGGTTGCTTTCGTTGAGCTTTCCTGCTGCGGTCAATGATGATGTGTACGCGTTATAAGATGCGTAATAGTCAATGA
>JAZURS010000027.1:0-11629 GCA_045606325.1 Agathobacter sp. | reverse complement strand
TTTTTGAAATACGAAACAAAGGATTTTATTTATGAATAAAATAGAATTTAAAGAAGGGATTCGAGATGGTTTGCCAATCTGCCTCGGTTACATATCTGTATCCATGGCCTTTGGTTTAACTGCCGTTAAATCTGGCATGCCTATTTGGTCTGCGATACTTATTTCCCTTACCAACTTAACCAGTGCTGGTCAGTTTGCAGGAACCAATCTGCTTCTGGCTCAAAGTTCATATATTGAATTAATCATAACTACATTTATTATAAACATCCGTTATTTTCTAATGTCACTTTCTGTATCACAAAAAGTAGACAAAGACTTTGGATTAAAGGAACGTCTCATTGCCTCCTTCGGTGTAACCGACGAAGTATTTGCAGTCTCTATGCAAAGACGAAGTGAACTGACTTTTTCTTACATGCTTGGACTTATTTTAACACCGATTTTAGGATGGACAGGCGGAACTATCATTGGAGCTGTGGCAACCTCACTCTTGCCAGCAGGACTTACCGACGCCATGGGAATCGCCTTATACGGAATGTTTATTGCCATTATCGTACCACCTGCAAGGGAGCAGAAAAGTGTGCTTATTGCGGTCATACTTGCAATTGCAGCAAGCTATGCTTTCACATATGTACCACTGCTCTCCATTTTTTCTGGCGGTTGGTCTGTTATCATTATTACAGTAACAGTCAGCGCTTTAGCAGCTTGGCTCTTCCCTATTCCAGAAGAAGTTTAAAATATTAAAAGGAAATCCATTATGAATTCAGCATATATACTTGGCGGAATTGCCATCATGGCACTGATGACCTATCTCATCCGTGTGTCACCAATGGTAATCTTTAGAAAGAAAATAGAAAACAATCGAATCAAATCGTTTTTATATTACATACCTTACACTGTACTTGCAGCAATGACATTTCCAGCAATTTTTTCCAGTACCTCTTCACAAATAGGTGCAATTGCAGGTTGTGTTGTAGCCGTACTTCTGGCATACTTTAAGAAAGGCTTAGTCGTAGTGGCACTAGGTGCTGCTTCAACAGTATTCCTTGTTAGTATGCTTGGAATTTAAAAGGAGCAATTATGGAAAAAAACGCAAATGACAAATTGATATGGGTAGATTTATTTGACAATGAAATCGGATCTGGCGAAAAATTGGAAACCCATGTAAAAAACCAACTTCATAGAGCCTTTTCTGTCTTCATCGTACATGATGGAAAAATGCTCATTCAGAAACGCGCTTTAGAAAAATATCATTCTGGCGGTTTATGGGCCAACGCCTGCTGCTCCCATCCTAGATGGGGCGAATCTTTAGCAGATGCCGTATCCAAAAGACTCGAAGAAGAACTCGGCATCCCACAAGGTGCTTGCCAGCCAAAAGAGTTGTTTGCCTTCAACTATTTCAGTCAATATGACGGCTTAAGCGAATATGAAATCGACCATGTATTCTTAACAGACTATCATGGCGAAATCCACGTAGATCCAGATGAAATCATGGAGCTTCGCTGGATCTCATTAGAAGACTTGCAAAAAGAACTGGAAGAAAAGCCTGAGACCTTTTCGACCTGGTTTCTTATCGCAGCTCCAAGAGTTATCGAATATATAAAATAAAAAAGACTCAGCCCTTGCTGAGTCTTTTATTATTACTTCGTTACGAAGATAACGCCATAGGCTCCAGGTCCGATATGACATCCAATAGTCGAGCCAAGCTGAAGACGTTTTGTTACACGAACGCCCTCTTTACCTAATCTCTGTTCGAGTTTTTCTGTATTTTCTTCCCCTACTGCGTATAAAGAGTAGATTGGGAAAGTCGTATCAATCTGATACTCTGTAACCATTTTTGTAAGTGTTGATAAGGCTTTGTTACGTCCAAGTGCTTTTCCTGGAACACCTATCTTTCCTTCCTTATTTACAGTAATGATTGGTTTTAAGTTTGCGAGTTCACCCACAGCTGCTGCCGCTTTGCTTAAACGACCACCTTTCTGAAGGTATTCTAAAGTATCTACTGCTGCTATAATCACAACACGTGATTTGAATTCTTCTAATGCAGCTGCGATAGTTGCAGCGTCTTTTCCTTCATCACGAAGTTTGCATGCATATTCTGCCATAAGACGAATTGCACGTGTAGCAGATAAAGTATCTACAAGGTAGATATCATCATATTCTGCCATATCCTTTGCCAATGTCGCACACTGGAAAGTTCCACTTAAGCCAGAAGAAAGTGAAAGATAAATCAGCTGGTCGCCTTTTTCTTTCGCATCTTCAAAAATATCTAAAAAGTCTTGTGGTGATGGCTGTGCTGTCATTGGGAATTCTTCACTTGATAATAACAAATCATAGAATTCGTCTTTTGTGATATCTACGCCATCACGATAATTTTTGTCATTCATTGTAATGTTGATTGAAATCAGTTCCAAATTATGTTTCTTTGCTTCTTCTGCAGTATAGTCTGCAGAGGAATCGATTAAAATTCGAATCATTTTTTTCCTCCCTTAAATAGAAAAAACCAATCCTAAAAAAATTATCATAGTAAAAAAAGAATGTCAACAATCAGTTTTAAAACAAATTGTTAACATTCTTTGAACATATTCTAGATGTTTAACTTCATATCTCCGTCTTTTATCCATCCTTTTTTACGCATAAATTCGGAAATAATCAAAGACAAAACTGCAGGCAATACAATCTGAATTACAAGCATCTTAATAAATACAGTAACTGGATCCACTCCTTCTGCCGTCATTGTCTGGAAAGTGGTAATCTGTCCCACTAAACCAGCAGTTCCCATACCAGAACCTGTCGCATTATTCGTCATATGGAAAGCAATTGTGGAGACTGGTCCCAAAATCGCACTCGTAATTATGGCAGGCAGCCAAATAATTGGTTTCTTCATAATATTTCCAATCTGAAGCATGCTTGTACCTAATCCCTGTGCCAAAAGACCGTTTACTTTATTCTCGCGATAGCTTGCAACCGCAAAACCAACCATATTTGCACAACAGCCTACTGTAGCTGCACCCGCTGCCAAACCCGAAAGATTTAAAATAATACCAAGGGCTGCAGAACTGATAGGAAGTGTAAGTGTAATACCCATAATTACTGATACCAATATCCCCATTAAAAATGGTTGCTGCTGTGTACTAATATTTATCAATTCTCCAATCAAAACCATCGCCTTAGAGATTGGTGGTCCTAAAAGAAGCCCTACCGCAGAACCTGTAAGAATACTAAGCAATGGTGTAATAATAATATCTACTTTCGTCTTACCAGATACGAGTCGTCCCATATAAATCCCTGCAAGAGCTGCAATAAACGCTCCTAACGGTTCCCCTGGGCCTGCATACACAATCGCTCCATCTACTAATACGGTACCTGCAAGAATCTTGCTTGCAAAAGCACCCATCATACCACAAGTCGCTGCTGACATTATAACGAGTGGACTTTCTTTAAAACGAACAGCAACACCGCAGCCAATTCCAACACCTGTGACACTAGCTGCTATTTTTCCGATAATAAAAAGCATGTCCCCGACAACGCCTGGTAGCAAGGTTCCTATCTGCTGAATGATAGTACCAATAATTAAGGTTGCAAACAGCCCCGTTGCCATTCCGCTTAAACCTTCAATAAATATTTCATTTGCTAATTTTTTAATAGCTTTCATAAATAAACCTCACACTGCTAATACTACTAACTATTTGTCAAAACTTACGTACATTATACACCGATTTTTAAAAATTCACACAAAAAATATAAAAGTCTTGAAAACCAGCTCTTTTTCATAGATAATTTGATAAGATGCTTTTAAGAAAGGAGGAGTCTTTATGAAGAAACTTAATCGCAAAATCAAAGTGCTTATTGTAATCCTATGCACCATTACTGCGCTCAGCCTGGGACTCGTCCTTTTTATAACTTCACCTGCCTTTAAGGTAAAGTTGGCAGTTACCGAATCTCATCTTGAAATTGGAAGCAGAGCTGAAAAGGATCCTGCGTTTTATTTAAAAGGAAAAGCTTGGAGTATTCCTTTTTCTCATGTGGATACTTCTTCTGTGAAATATAAACAGGTTGGTCGCTATCCTGTTTACATTTATCATGGGTTCGAGAAATATACTTCTTATGTAAATGTGACCGACACCACAGCCCCTACAATCAGCTGTGATGTAAAAAATAAAACCATCTCCGTAGGCGAAACCATCTCAGTAAACAGTTTAGGACTTAAAATCGACGATTATAGCGATATTGAAAACGTGGAATTTACTAAAATATCTTCAAGTAATTTCTACACAGGACTACCTGATGAAGAAACTGTCGAGATGAAAGAAGCCTATCGAAAAGGCATTAAAATGAACGCCGAGGAATTCCAATTCTCTTACGGCGGCAGATATCTTCTAACCATTAGTGCCACCGATGCTTTTTACAACACAAGCGAAATAGAGCTCGCACTCACTGTCGAAGATGCACCGGTTTTAAACGTACCAGATGATTTTTATGTTGCAGATACCGTAGAGCTGGATTTCACAGAATATATAGAAGTTTGGGATTTTATTACAACAGAACTCGATGCAAAAGATGTTGAAGTCAACACCGACGAATTATATTTAACTAAAGTCGGTACCTATCCTGTTACTTTTTCCGTCACTGACGAATACGGACTTAGCACAGAGAAAACAGCACAGGTCCATGTAAGCTCGCAGGATGCCCTTCAGGAGCTTTTAAACACCCATAAGGTGGATTTCACTAAAAGCGTAATTATTGGAGCCAAAAACGCTTATGACAGCGGATACTATGCATCCGAAAACATCGGATTTATTCAAAACATTATGCTGCCATCCATCGTATATATCAAAAACGATGCACTCGATTCTTTTGGTAGCGGATTTATTATTGAAATTACCGATGAATTTGTAACCCTTGTCACAAACGAACATGTGATTCATAGTGATTTAACGGTTGATGTATCATTTTACGACGCTACAAGCTGTAGCGGCGCTGTAGTCGCCTCTAGTCCAGAAAGAGATATTGCATTCATTCGTATTCCTATCGAAGGAAAAAACAACAGCACTTCTCTTTCTTCGGAATATGTACGAAAACTACGTACTGTACATATCGACAAAGGATATTGGGATAGTTTATCGGATGACTGTAACATCACCATTGGATACAACTGCATCAATAGCGAAGGAAAGATATGGAAAACGGACACTGGTCGTATCGTAGAAAAAGAAGCTATTCGTGACTGGAATCAGTATAAGAATGTAAACGAAACCATCATATCCATGAAACCTATATCGGGCACCTCTGGTTCCGCCCTCTTTGACGGATATGGAAGACTTGTTGGCATGATGCGTGGCTATACCGAATATGAAAATTATAGTGAAACCGTAGCTGTGCCACTTAGCGAAATTCTGAGTTACTTCGAAATTGTTTTTAAGTATAAAATTCACTATCAATAATATAAAAGCCCTTAGAATTTTATTTCATAAGGGCTTTTATTGGGTTAATCTGTTTTGCATGTTCTCGAATCATGTCTTGGTTCTGCTTCAAGTAAAGTTCTAACATCTTTATTTCATCTTCTTCAAAACCCTCATTCCGGGTAATCACACAGTCAGGTACATAACCTTCGGCCTTTCTCTCCCCATCTTCGAAAACTACATATACACTTTTTCTTCCGTCCTTTGGGACGAATCCTGATATCGTCATTTTTAATTCTTCTGACATCTCATCCTCCATGGTATAACGCGTCTTTGTTTACATATTTTACCACATAGATGAACCAAAGCCTAGCCCCATATATTTTCTTGCGTTTCTGCACGATTTGTAGTACTCTAGACGTATAGAAAATTTTTACAAATGGGGAAAAATCATGAAAGAAAAAAAGAAAGTTACCATGACAGAATTTGTCAAGAATATTACTAAGGACGGAATTTATAAATTTATGAACGGTATTACAGTTGTAGTATCCGCTCTCTTCTTGGTAAAGAACATATTATCTGCCGAAATCATTGGTGCTCTTGCCATTGGTCTTTGTCTAGGAATTTACAGTATCATTCTTTTTATTATGAACAAGACAAAAATACCTACCGACACACGAAACCTTGTCGTTTCTGTAGCACTTTTGGTAGTTATTTCTATCGTTTCCATTTTCAGTGGCGATTCCTTTGGAGATGACTTTATTCTTTACCTTGCTGCTATGGGTATGTCGGGTCTTTTCCTTCGTCCACAATATCCACAGGTTCAGCTTGGTGTAGCAAACCTCTTACTAGTAGTTCAGTGCATTTGTGCGCCACAAAAAATCGGTCCAATTGGTCAATTCATTATGTGTGCAGTATTGTTTAACCTTGCAGGTGTTCTTTTCTCTTTGGTAGTTGCCCGCGGACGTTCTTTCATTTTGGAAAGCCGTGAACGCACAAAGGAAATGGAAAAGGTTATCGAACAGTTAGCCATCATCAATGCAGAGCTGAATAAAAACTTTGAAACTACACAGAATCGCATTAGTGATATCAACAATGCGAACCTTCAGGTAGAACTTCGTACCAATGAATTAATTGATGATTCTAGCAACATCACAAACAGTGTTGGTGACACTATGAGCACCTGTGACGAAGCATTAGAACATATCACCCTTTGTAGAAATCAGATTCACAGTTTATTAGAAAACATCCAGCACTTTGAAAGTGTATTAAAAGATAACGAAAGCAATATCGGCGCTATGTCGTCTCAGATTTTATCTATCAAAGAATCTGCGAATACAACAAACGAAGTATTTGATGGAATTCAGAAACAGATGGAAGAAATCGTTACTGTTGTAGAACAGCTTAAATCTATTGCATCAAGTACCAACATGCTTTCCTTAAATGCTTCTATCGAAGCAGCTAGAGCAGGCGCTGCTGGTGCTGGATTTGCAGTCGTTGCTGAAAAAGTTCAGCAGCTTGCAGTAGATAGTAACACCTGTTCAAACTTAGTAGAACAGATTGTAAACAACATGGAAGTTCAGGTTGATAAAACTCGCCACCAGATGGCTGAAAGCACAGAAAACGTAGAGGCTTCTCTTGCAAGTATTGAAGCTCTCGAATCTGGCTTTAATGAACTCCTTACCAGCTTCACTACTTTATATGAAAGCATCGAAGAACACGACACTAGTGTTAATGATCTTTCAAGCAGCTTTGACATGATTCAGAACAACGTATCTAACATGGCAAACTACTCAGAAAAGAACCAGACCTCTATCAATGACATTGCAGACTCTATCAAAGTCTACGGAAGCAATGTAGAACAGATGGAAAGCGATACAGAAAATATTCGCCAGCTGGTACTTACGATGGAACAGGAAATTTCAAGGTAGAATAACCTTAGTTTTCTTAAATACTACGAAATGGACCATATTATATTTTAAATTCACACACGTCTTTCGCTCTTCGCGAGCTCGTTGCATTACTAAATTCGCGACGAGTTTGTCGCCGCTCATTAAGTAACGACGGCTCGCTAAAGGTGTTCATTTAAAATATAATATGGTCCATTTCTTACTTTATAGATAAATCCTAACACTCATTCTACCTTGAAATTTTCTACCTATTGAAAGCCAACTGCCTTCTATCTACTACAAACCTTCCATGACAAAATCTAGTCTTGAGTTCGCAAAATAAAATTATTTTGTAAAAGTAAGAAAAGCGGATGCTATATATTTGCAAAAGTCGTGTCGAAATTTTGTAAATATATAGCATCCGCTTTTCGTATCATTTAGATATCTTTAAATTCATTCAGCGAACTCAAATTAAATTCTGTCGTGGAAGGTTCTGCTGATAACTTCACGCTGCTGTGGTTTTGAAAGCTTGTTGAAGTTTACTGCGTAACCAGATACACGAATAGTAAGGTTTGGATAGCTTTCAGGATCTTCATATGCTTTTTCCAAAGTTTCACGGTTCATAACGTTTACATTGATGTGGTGAGCATTCTTAGCGAAGTAACCATCTAAGATTGCTACTAAGTTATCAACTCTTTCTTCATCAGTCTTACCTAATGCCTGTGGTGTGATAGAGAATGTATTTGATACACCATCACGACAGTCATCGTAACTGATTTTTGCTACAGAGCTAAGGGATGCAATCGCACCGTTTTCTTCACGGTTGTGCATTGGGTTTGCACCTGGAGCAAATGCTTCGCCAGCTTTTCTTCCGTCTGGAGTAGAAGCTGTATTCTTTCCGTACATTACATTTGAAGTAATTGTAAGAACAGAAAGTGTGTGTTCTGCATTACGGTAAGTTGGAGTCTTACGAAGCTCTGTGATAACCTTGTGAGTCATATCTTTTGCAATCATATCTACTCTGTCATCATCATTACCGAATTTAGGGAAATCACCAGTTGTTTCGAACTCTGTGATAAATCCGTTTTCATCTTTGATAGGTTTTACATTTGCAAATTTAATTGCACTAAGTGAATCGGCTACTACCGAAAGACCAGCTACACCGAACGCCATAAAACGATGTACCTGTGTATCATGTAAAGCCATCTGTGTTTTTTCGTAAGCATATTTATCATGCATATAATGGATAACGTTCATTGTATTTACATAGAGATTTGATAACCATTCTACATAAATATTGTAACGTTCCATAACTGCATCGTAATCTAATTTTTCTACATCCATAACTGGCATCTGTGGTCCAATATGAATGCCGCTAGAAGTATCATAACCACCATTAAGAGCGATGAGTAAAAGTTTTGGTAAATTACAACGTGCTCCAAAAAACTGCATCTGTTTACCAATCTTCATAGCTGATACACAACAAGCAATAGCATAATCATCACCATAGATTGGACGCATCAAATCGTCGTTTTCATACTGGATAGAGTCTGTATCCTTAGAAACCTTTGCACAGAACTTCTTGAAACCTTCTGGAAGCTGTGTAGACCAAAGTACAGTAAGGTTTGGTTCTGGTGATGAACCAAGTGTATAAAGTGTATTCAAAATACGGAAAGAGTTCTTTGTTACAAGAGTTCTTCCATCTTCACCCATACCACCTACGGCTTCTGTAATCCACATTGGATCTCCACCGAAAAGTTCATTGTATTCTGGTGTACGAAGATGACGAGCCATACGAAGTTTGATTACGAAATCATCCATAAGTTCCTGAGCTGTTTCTTCTGTAAGGACACCATTTTCGATATCTCTTTCGATATAAATATCAAAGAAAGTAGCTACACGGCCAAGTGACATTGCAGCACCATTCTGTTCTTTAATAGAAGCAAGGTAAGCAAAGTATGTCCACTGAATTGCTTCACGAGCATTTTCAGCTGGCTGGCTGATGTCGTATCCATACATCGTTGCCATTTCTTTCATATAAGTAAGGAAAGTAATCTGCTGGAAGAGTTCTTCTGATAAACGAACTTCTTCTGCACTGAAGTTTCCATTTTCTAATGCTTTTTTATCTTTCTTCTTTTCTTCGATTAACTTATCGATACCGTAAAGTGCTACACGACGGTAATCGCCGATGATACGTCCACGGCCATAAGCATCTGGAAGACCTGTAATAACATGAGAAGAACGAGCCTTACGCATCTCTTCTGTATATCCACGGAATACACCATCATTGTGTGTTGTTCTGTAGTGGAATTCATTCTCGATTTTATCACTAAGCTGATATCCATAAGCAGCGCAAGCCTGACGAGCCATACGAATACCACCGAAAGGATTTACACCACGTTTCAGTGGACGGTTTGTCTGTAAACCTACGATGAGTTCATTTTCTTTATCAATATAACCTGGTGCGTAAGCAGTAAGAGATGATACTGTAGTAGTATCGATATCTAACACACCACCATACTGTCTTTCTAATTTGAAAAGGCTATTAACCTTTTTCATCATATCATTAGTACGTTCTGTTGCACCTGCTAAGAAACTATCGTCGCCTTCATACGCTTTGTAGTTCTGCTGGATGAAATCACGTACGTTAATTTCGTTCTGCCATGCACCACTTTTGAATCCATTCCAATTCTTGTGTTCCATTGTCTTATCCTCCTTATAATTTGAGTTGCGAGTATTAAAAAGGGCAACCCAGTAATATACTAAGTTGCCCAGACGGTCGGCTAAATATTCTCTTACACTCCCCCGCGGTTTCCCGCGTCATCCGTCAGTCATGTAAGAGCTTGTCTTAATGATAACGAATTCGACAAGGAATGTCAATTGTTTTACGATGTATTTTTACAAATACATGTGGTTTATAATTCAATCGTACACTATATATTGTGGTTTTAATGTTTTTCTTTGTATATTGTATACAATTTGTATATGCCTAACGCAGAGAAAAACGACACAAAAGCCTGAAATAATGTCACTGCTACTGGATAAAGTGGACCAGTAACTGCAAGTGCAAACTGTAATAGGAAATTATTGTTTGCAGGCTTTGCCAAAAACATGTAATTTGTTCCTAAATTTTCATTTACCACATACGCAAGAATGCATGCCAGAATAATTGTTACCACATGTGGCTTAAGATCTTTCATGCTAGGTTTGATCAAGTGATTTCTAACGATATAAACCGACATGAAAATCATCAGGGTATGATAAAGCATGCTATGGAATGTAATAAAATGCCAGAATGGATATCTGCCAATCGATGTGGTTGGGAAAATTAAATATGTACTACCACCAATCATTCCACCATAATACATAAAAATAAGAGCTAACTGTCTTACCTTACCTTTTCCGAATCCTGCAAGCAAACAGAATGGAATAAACAAACTACAGAACCAGATTGGTAAGTACTCATACCAGTCACTATATCTTCCTGCAGACAAGCCCCATGCTGTCTTAACTATTTCTAATACAAACACCAACACACCAACGATACGAATCAATCTATATGGATGTGCCGCTCTTTTTTTCTTTGTTAAATATATCAAAATTACGAGTGCTATCACACAGCAAGCCAGCATAAATAAATGCCCTAACGAAAACAATCCTGCTGGTGGATACTCACCTCTACCTGCAAAAAAATTCATTAAAATCTCCTATTCCTCACTCTTTATCGAAATACCTTTGTTTCTTAAAATCAACTTATTCACTTCGGCACCTACCAAAAGAATAATAACGCATACATATATCCACAACATCAAAAGACACACAGCTGTCATACTGCCATAAATAGCAGATGCACTTGGGAAGAAATGTATGTACAATGTAAATCCATATGAGAACAACATCCATCCTAGCGTCGTAAATACCGCGCCCGGCAAATGCTGCACTATACGTTCTTTCCAACTGACTTTTCCTATTTTACCAACAAATGCGTAAATAATCGTAAATGCTGCACACATGGTAAAAAATAAAATTGGAATACTAAAGTACATAATAATATCAAACAACAATTCCAAATGCAGTATTTCTGCAATCTTCGCACCGAATACAGAAAACACTACATTCATAAGTAATACAACGATCAAAATAATCGTGCTTGCTAGCGACTTTATCTGCTGTTTCCAAAAGTCCGTAGATGGTCTTTCATGATACACTCGTTCCAATCCGATTCGAACAGAATCCATTCCTCTAGACGCTGTCCACAATGCAAACACTGCCGAAATAGAAAGTAACGATACCTTCTGTGTAGCGAAAAGCTGATCTATGACTGCATATAGCAATTCTTCT
>JAZURS010000026.1:0-4111 GCA_045606325.1 Agathobacter sp. | reverse complement strand
GATACTTAAGTGATGAGCTACCACAGTTAATTACTAATACGTTCATAGTTTTACCTCTCCTTGATTTAAATATTTATTTGACATAAAAATCTAAGGTAATTATACCCCCTATTTTTTCGATAAACAAGACAAAATTGACAGATAACTGTTTTATTTCCGATACAATTGATATATAATATTATTTACTTACTAAAATTCAGGAGAATGCTTATGAAAGTAGTCGGAATCGTAGCTGAATACAATCCATTTCATAATGGACATCAGTATCAAATCGATAAAATCAGAAAAGAAACTGGTGCAGATTATGTCATTGTTGCCATGAGCGGAAACTTCCTCCAACGTGGTGTGCCTGCCCTGTGCGATAAATTCACTCGTACAGAAATGGCTTTGCAATGCGGCGCTGACCTTGTTCTAGAAATTCCTACTATATGGGCAACCGCATCTGCGGAGTACTATGCACATGCAGGTGTTGCTTTGCTTGCGAGCACAGGTGTGGTAACCCACCTAGCCTTTGGTGCAGAGACCGATGATTTGGATTCCCTCCTACAAGTTTCTTCTATCTTAAAAAATGAGCCTGATGTATATCGAGCAGTGCTTTCTAATTCCATCCGCACAGGCAATTCATTCCCTGTTGCTCGAAAAAATGCGTTGATTACCTCTCTTCCTCTTTTCCCAACAGAAAAACTGGACGAGTTATTGGATAATCCAAACAACATTCTAGCATTAGAATACCTAAAAGCACTCCCTGATTCTATCGAACCAATCCTCATTAAGCGAGAAGGAGCCGGATACCACGATACAGAGATTAATACGGATTTTCCATCCGCGAGTGCTATCCGAGAAGCAATATTCGACTCAGATGAGAATATAAAATCTGACACTTTGGCAAAAGCTATGCCAGAAAAATCTTATGCACTCCTTGATATTGCTTTAAAAAACGATGAATTACTGACAGCAAATGATTTTTCGGAAAGTCTCGGTTACTGTTTGCTTACCCAGGCAGATCATGGATTTGCTTCTTACGCAGATTGCAATCAGGATTTTTCAAACAAAATCGTTAATAACCTAAACAAATATACATTGTTTGATGATTTCATCGATATATTGAAAACAAAAGACATGACTTATACTCGCGTAAACCGCTGTCTTTTACACATTTTGCTTCATATTAAACAAAGTGATTATAGTATCGGACGCGCCATTGGTTTTGCACCATACTTAAGAATCCTTGGATTTCGAAATGAGTCCTCATGCATTTTGTCTGAAATCAAAAAAGAGACAAATGCTCCTATCATTTCCAAAGCAGCAGATGCTATCTCCCTACTGGATTATGAGACCCATAAATTCTTTGAAAAGGATGTTTTTGCATCTAATCTGTATTATCAGCATCTCGCAAGAAAATCTGGCAAAACGCCAAAGAATGAATATACAAATCAAATTGTAATTATATAAAATAGAGCTCAGTTCTAAGAACTGAGCTCTTCATCATTTACATTTTCTTTATTATCTCTCTTACTATATCCTCTTCTACAGTCTTTGCATATACACCAGGAGTAAATTCTACCACATTACCAATCCCCTTCTGTAATACAAAGCGAAGTTTTCCAGAACGGACCTTTTTATCGGTATAGAGTTTCTGCACAAGTTCTTCTCGATCAATATACGCTGGAATAGAAACAGGCAATCCCGCCATTTCCAAAAGGCCGATTACACGTTTCACCTGTTCTTCTGTCATATATCCGAGACTCTCTGATAAAAGAGCCTGTGCAACTAAACCAATCGCTACTGCTTCGCCATGCAAAAGCTGATAATCACTAACCGTTTCTATTGCGCGACCAACCGTGTGTCCTAAGTTAAGAATTTCTCGAAGCCCTGCTTCTCTTTCATCCTGCATAACTACCTTGTACTTAATCTGGCAGTTGTTTTCTGCAATATATTCACAGGCGAACTGACTAAAGGACATAATATCCGACATGTTTTTTTCTAGAAATTCAAACATATCCTCACTAGCCATACATGCATGCTTGATAGTCTCTGCCATTCCACTTTTCACTTCTCTCTCAGGCAAGGTCGCCCAAGATGCTATATCAATATACACCTTTTCTGGCTGATTAAACAAACCAATCAAATTAGTAGCAAGTGGTGTATCCACTGCAGTTTTTCCACCTACAGAAGCATCTGCTGCGGCCAAAAGTGTAGTTGCATAATTAATAAATGGTACGCCTCTTCCAAAAGTGCCCGCAACGAAACCAGAAATATCTGTAACTACACCACCACCAACTGCAATTATACAACAATCTCGACGATACCCTTTTTCCAACATGGCATCCTCGATACTAGCTTTGGTTTCCCTAGTCTTGCTTTTTTCTCCCGCAGGAAAGACAAACATATCTACTTCACAACCCGCACGGAGAAGGTTTTCACAAATAGGTCTTGCATATATATCACTAACGTTACTGTCGGTAATCACAGCAAATTTACGGATATTTCCTACCAGCCCTCTCTCAATATCGTTTACCAATTTATTCTTTAAATCGTATCCGATTTCAATATCATAACTATCATCTACAACTCTTTTTAACTCTACATTAAATACACTCACGACTCTACTCCTGCTGCTTCTTTTGCCAATCTGTCAGCTTCTTCATTTCCTTCTATTCCAGAATGACCTTTTACTTTTTTAAATGTTACCCTTATCTGATTTTTGATTTCCTGCATAAATTCATAATAAGCTATCGTTCCTGCTTTATTACGTTTCCATGCACCGGTCGCCCACATTTCGATACCCATATAATCATAGTATACAACCAGCTCTTTTAAACCAAGTTCCAATGCTTTCTCAATTGCAGCCATACTACCCAGAATCTCTCCTGCAACATTTCGCATGGAAGCCATTTCTTCTTCATTACCAGAACCTTGTAAGACATATTTCTCTTCATTTGCAATTAAAAATCCACCATAACCATATACACCGGTTACCACGTTATAGGAACCATCTACAAACGCATAAGCTGTTTCCATCTGGACAGGCTGCGAAGAAACACCGCCTTCCAGAAACGCTTCCGCTTCTGCAATACTTCCAAAACTTTTATACTTTGCACCTGGATAGCCTTCTACCATAGACTTACAATCTTCCCATGTAAAATATATACCAGGTGTTTTTCCTACGCGTACTGCATAATACTTTTTTGCCATTTTCACACTCTCTTATTTCTTTTTCGCTACTTGAAATTATACCATTATTCTACTATGTTTTACTATTAATGGCAATCGCAAAAGCCTTTTAAAACATAAAAAGGCCACCCCATTTGGAGTGGCCTTCCCACGACACTTTGTGTCGTTTGGTTTCAATTATTCAACTAAATCGAACTGATTTAACTGTTTGTTTAATGCTTTGATTGCTGATTCTGGAACATTACCTGCCATGCCCATCATCATTTCAACTGCAAAGTTTTCCATCATGCCCCACATTGGCATATCTGGACCGATCTTGCCCTGAGTCATCTTAGAGAAGAATTCCCAAGCAGCTTCATTCTTGTAAATCTGTCCAATAGTAGATTTGATAGATAATTTTCCTTCTGGGAATTCCATTGGAGAATCATCTTCTGGTAAATCAACATCGCCTGCTGCTGTAAACCAGTTTGCAGCTCCGCCTTCACCTTCATCCTGTCCTGGAAGAACATAAATTTCTGGTTCAACTTCTACTTTTTCGATAGTCATTGTATCTTTTACTTCGCCAGCAACTGCTAAGAAGATGTTTTCGCCATCTTTCATAGCAACTGTAAATCTTGCGATATGATCTACAGGAGCCTGTGTGCCAACTTCTTCGCCGTTCATGTAAAGAGTTACGCTATCCTGGTTTGTGTAAACCTTGATTTCTCTTTCTTCGCCAGCTCTCTGAGCATAACGTTTTCCACAAAGGTGAACCATTGGTTCTGGATTCCAGTATGCTTTGTAGATGTAGTAACTATCTTTCTTAGTCTTTCTATCCATTGTGATAAGACCTTTGTTGTTACGTCCTGCTACGCCACCTTCGTCACGAGCTGCACAACCAAAGTCAAACATGTTCCATACATGGCTAGACCAAATCCATGGTCTTTCATCAAGAACT
>JAZURS010000025.1:0-4370 GCA_045606325.1 Agathobacter sp. | reverse complement strand
GCACACCAGCCAATACCGTGTGTGAAACCAGAGATATCTTCGATTTTTTTAGAGTGAACCCATTTTCCTTCCTGTGGAATAGGAGCTGGTTCATGTTTTGCGCCCTTAGCTACAGGACACATGTTTTCTACTTCCTTTGTGTAAATCATAGTAGTACTCCTTTCGCGCATTACGCTAATTTATATATTTTATTTACTTTGTTAGTAAATTAACATACCCGAAATATTGTCGCATATTTTGCTACATAAGTAAAGTCAAATATTGACGAAATTTCGAGAATTTTGGGTTTTAAATTCGTCAGATTAATGTTTCTCTACTACGTGGTCTTTATCTTTATAGATATGGTTCGCTGGAATTACGCCACGAACAGGTGAAAGTGGATAAACATTGCTGTTTTTACCTACTACGGTTCCTGGATTGAGCACGGAATTACAACCGATTTCTGCAAAGTCCCCAAGCATTGCGCCGATTTTTCTGATACCTGTTTCAATCGATTCCTGTGTATCATAACAATCTTTTACGACAATATTTGTTTTATCTGCTTTTAAGTTCGATGTGATAGCACCTGCACCCATGTGAGCCTTATGTCCGAGAACCGAATCACCTACATAGTTGTAATGTGGTACCTGGACTCCATTAAAAAGAATCGCATTTTTTACTTCCGAAGCTGTACCCACATATGCACCTTTACCAATGATGGCACTCGTTCTAATAAATGCACCATGACCAATTTTTGCATTTTCGTCTACAATAAGTGGTGCACCAAGATGTGCACTTGGAAAAACTTCTGCAGATTTTGCTACCCATACGTTTTCTGCTACTTCTTCGAAGATTTCCTTATCTAATGTAGGACCAAGTTCCTTGATATAATCGCTGATTCCTGCTAATGCTTCCCATGGATAAGTAAACTGTGCGAGGTAATCTTTTGCGATTGTTTCTTCTAAGTTGTAGTTGTTACAAATTTTTGCGTTTTCCATAAATCTTGCCTTTCTTATTCTGTTGGAGGTGGTGGAAGTTCAATCATCATAGAATCTGGATTATCCAGATCCAGCTGATTATCTTGCTTCTCTTCTTCTCCAGGATTGTCGAAGTCGAACTTAATTGTGTCGTCTTCGAACTTTAGACAGGTATCAAATACATTGCCTGCCTTCGAAGTAAATCCTACCACTTTTTTCTTCGTTTTTCCAGTAGTAAGTAATTCTATAATCGTCTCTTCTGGAAGTTCCACCTTTGCTACTGTATGCCAAAGTTTGAATCCGCATTCACATTCATACTGCCACTGGCCTTTTAACATCTTCTTCTGACACTTTGGACATTCCACATTGGATTCCACTGGCTTAGGCTTCTCAGGGAAGTCGAAGGTTACCTGTCCATCCTCTGTGAGTTTCAGTGGTGCATCGAACTTCATACCTGTTCTGGCTACGAAGCCTTCGATAACGTCTGTTTTACCAACTGTAAGAAGCTGTTTCACCTGTGCTTCTTTGAGTTTCACACTGGCAATTTTACCTATCATAAAACGGCAACTATGCTCAGGATCTTCTTTTTTGTAGTTGGAACAGCCATAACCAAATGGTGTGACTACAATGTCTCCTTTACAAAGTGGACACACCACGTCTTTGATCTTAACTGGTTCCAAATCATTGAAGTCAAACTTCAAACCTGTAATCTTTCCTTCTTCATCTTTTGACAAAGCAACACGTGCATCAAATCTCTTTCCTGTTTTGGATTTAAATCCACGAATGGTTCCCGTGATGCCGTTGGTAAGAAGTTCTTTTACATTTGCTTCTGTAAGTGACTTCTCCGCCATCTTTCCTATTGAGAAACGACAGCTGTCTTCTTTATCCTTCTCATAATTAGAACAGCCATATCCCCAAGAGTTGACGATAATATCACCACCACAAAGTGGACATTTTACATCTTTTACCTTCTTTGCCTCGACATGTTCAAAGTCAAAGTTTACGACTGGTTTTCCAGCTTCATCTTTTTCTAAAATTAGACAAGCATCAAACTTCTTTCCTGCTTTGGATTTGAAACCACGAAGAGTTTCTGTTTTCCCTTCGGTAAGAAGCTGTTTTACGTTGGCTGCTGAAAGAGTTTTGCCTGCAATCGTTCCGATGGCAAATCGACAACTGTTCTCATCTTCTGGATTGTAATTGGCACATCCATAACCAAAGGATTTCTTTACTAATTGACCGCCACAGGCTGGACAGGTGACATCTGGTAATACTTCTGGTTCTACATCTGCGAAGTCAAACGTAATGTTTACCTTTCCATCTTCTGTCTTTTCTAATCTAAGAGCTGCATCAAATTTCTTGCCTGCTTTGGATTTAAAGCCTTTTATTGTCTCGGTATGTCCCTGTTCAAACAGAGTCTTCACCTGTTCTTCTGTTGGAGTCATACCTGCGATTTCTCCGATATTAAAGTTACAGCCAGATTTGTCCTGCTTGTAGTTGGTACATCCAAAACCAAATGGTGTGGTTACGAGTTCCCCGTCACAAATCGGACACTTTACTCCGATTTTCTTTCGTGCACCGATTCCACGGGCGTTCTTGCCAGCAAATTCGCTGATTCGGTCTGCGAGTTCCATACGCAAGTTCTGGTCTATCATTTTAAGGGTTTCCTTGCGGATAAAGTCCTCAAGTTTATTTCTATAATCCCAGAAGTCTACAGTTCCGCGGGTGATTCCATCCAAACCTTTTTCCCAAGATGCAGACATCTGTGGGTTTAAAAGTGCTGGTACCGTGAGGTTTACTACCTCAAATATCATTTCTCCCAGATTTTCTGGTGTAAGCACCTGAGTCTTTTTATTTAAGTTCAAATATCCAATACGGATGAGTTTCTTAATAATCTCCGCTCGCGTTGCAGAGGTTCCGATACCTGAGCCTTTAATTTGCTCACGAAGTTCTTCGTCTTCGATAAGCTGTCCTGCATTTTCCATGGCAAGCACCATAGAACCTGAGGTATAACGCTTTGGTGGAGAAGTCTTTCCGTGACGGATAGCATATCCGCCCACTTCGATAACATCACCTACTGTTAATCGGTCTGCTAGTTCTAAAAGCACCTGTGGATCTGCTGCTTTTCCTTCCTCTTCGTCGCCAAATGGATTGCCATCTGCATTTTCGATTTCATCGGCATTTACAGTGGTTTTCTTCTTCGGAAGTCCTGCTACTTCTAAGTAACCAGGTGTTTTTAACACCTTAGCTGATGCAAAAAACTCTTCATTTTCTACGCCAACCGTGAGTTTTACATTCTGATACTCTGCCGCTGGATAAAAAATACTAAGGAAACGACGGCAAATCAGTTCAAATACGCTTCTTTGTAACGAATCTAGTTTGTTTAACTCGGTAAGCTGTCCTGTAGGGATGATGGCATAGTGGTCTGTTACCTTACTATCATCCACATAGGCTGTCTTTGCTATCGACGCATACGACTTGGTCTGAAGAATGTGCTCTACGAAAGGTGCCATTACCTCATAGCCTTTTAATTTGTTTAAGTTCTTATAGATTTCCTTTGCGACTGGAGTAGATAATACTCTCGCATCTGTTCTAGGATAGGTGGTCAGTTTCTTCTCATACAAATCCTGCGCAATCTGCAAGGTTTCGTCTGGACTGATTTTGAAACGCTTTGCACACTCTGCCTGAAGTTCTGCTAAGTTGAACAATAGTGGTGCACGTTTCTTACTGATGGATTTATCCAAAACTTTTACTTTGGCTTCCTTTCCAGTACACATGTCGATAAGTGCGTTGGCATCCTTTTCTTCCTTGAATCCATTTTCCTTATATAATAGTGGGGACTGGAAGTACTTAGATCCTTCTACTGCTTTCCATTCACCCTCAATCCCAGCATCGGTAAAGTTTCCAACTACACGATAGAATGGAGTTTCCTTGAAGTTTCGGATTTCACGCTCACGGATAACGACCATACCAAGCACACAGGTCATTACTCGTCCTACTGCGATAGCTGTATAACTGGTGGTTCCTGCCGCGTCATTTAAAAGGTTTCCGTATTTTACAGACATAACACGGGAGAAGTTGATACCCATGGCATAGTCTTCGATGGTACGCATGATACCGGAATTACCTAGGTTTGCGTAGTCGCTCATAGGCTTTGCTTTTGTGATACCACGAAGGATTTCTTCTTCTGTCTGAGAGTCAATCCACACACGAAGCTCTTCCATGCCTTCACGTACACCGCCGAAGTTTCGAATGTTTTCTTCGATGGTCTGACCTTCTTTCCCAGCATCGCCTGCCCAGTATACGCGATCAATGTCTTCTCTATGAAGCATTCCGTGCACAATATCATATTGTTTTGCTACATCTTTTATAACGTCATACTTGTAGTCCTTTGGTAAAAATGGAAGGAAGTCGGAT
>JAZURS010000024.1:0-4001 GCA_045606325.1 Agathobacter sp. | reverse complement strand
GTCTTTTGTTTTACCTGTGTAAATTTTTTCCATCTTTATCAATCTCCTTATGTATTAAGATGCGTCATAAAATAACATAGATACTTTACCACTTTTTAGTGCAAAAAAAAATATATTTTTTAAAATTTTTTGTATTTTTTTTAAAAATATTTTTGGACTGATATTTAGTTGCAAACAATGAAAAAATGTCGAAAAACACAAGTTTTTGGATGCATTATAGTAAAAATAGGTGTATAATTACTATATATGGATTATGTCAGGAGGGATTTTAGATGAAGAAAGGTAAAAAAAGTCTCAGCATTGGTGCAAAAGTGTATTCCATGTTGGCAATTTTAATCGTTTCATTCATGGTTTACAATGTGTTGGCAAATTTAGGGTTAAATGAAGCAAAACGTTCTATCGAAAATTTGTCTAAAACTTACTTGGAAATGCAGAAAGAAAATGAAGTTGTTAGTAAGAACGTTGCAGAGATTCGTCTTTACAGCAACTTAATCATTATGATGCCAGATGAAAATAGTGCGATGCAGATGGCTGGTTTGGTTCCAGGTTTTATCGAAACAATTGATGTTTCCTTAGATGCAATGCATAAACAGGCGGAAAGTTTAGGAGATAAGACCCTTTTAAATGCTTTGGTTGTATATGAAGAGCATACACATAAATTAGAAGAAAATATTACAACTACTGCAAATGCATTTTTAGCAGGAGATAAAGCAGCTGCTGCAGCTAGCCATGGGCAGATGCGTGATATCGTAATGGAACTTCAGGAGTACCAGAATACATATACAGCTCTTTTAAGTAAGAGTGCAGTGGAAGATGCAGATTATGGTATCAAATCAGTACAGTTTATTCAGAATGCAGCGCTATTTATTAATGTTATCATTATGCTTGCAGCACTTTTGGTAATCATTATTGTTAGTCGTTCGATTGTAAAACCTGCAAAGGATGCGACAAAGCATTTGAATATTATTATCGAAGGTATCGAACAAGGTGAAGGTAACCTCACTGAAAGATTAACTGTAAAATCAAAAGATGAAATTGGTCAGCTTGCAACAGGTATCAACTCCTTCCTGGATCAGCTTCAGGGTATCATGGTAAAACTTCGTGGCAGTTCACAGGGCATGAATACTCAGGTAAACAATATTAAGTCTAGTATCATTAGTTCTGAAGGTAGTGCAAGCGACGTATCAGCTACAATGCAGCAGATGTCTGCAAGTATGGAAGAAATCGCAGCTACACTTGATACAATTGCTTCTGAATCAAGAACCGTTATGGATTCTGTTCAGGGTATGAAAGACCTTGCACAAGAAGGTGTACATGTAACAGACGTTATCAAAGAAAAAGCAGAAGGTATTCGTCAGGATGCAATGGTAAGCAAAGACAATACCATCCAGATGATTGGCGATAATAAACAGTTGTTAGAAACAGCGATTGAAAATAGTCGTAGCGTTGATAAGATTAATGAACTTACAAACGACATTCTTGGCATTGCAAACCAGACAAACCTCTTAGCATTAAATGCTTCTATCGAAGCTGCTAGAGCTGGTGAAGCTGGTCGTGGTTTCGCTGTAGTAGCAGATGAGATCCGTGACCTTGCTGAACGTTCAAAAGAAACAGCAAACAACATTCAGGAAATCAGCGTACTTGTTACAGATGCTGTAAATGCATTAGCAGGTAATGCAAACGAAATGTTAAACTTCATCGACGGAACTGTTTTAGGCGACTACGACAAGTTAGTGGATGTAGCAAGTCAGTACTATGCAGATGCAGATACACTTGATGAAATGATGGATGTAATCGATAATAAATCTACAGAAATTGAAAGCAACATCACTACAATCAATGAAGGTATCGATGGTATCAACACAGCGGTAGATGAAAGTGCTCAGGGTGTAACTCAGGTAGCAGATAACGCATCACAGCTTGTAGAAATGCTTGGAAGCATTCGAAACGATGCAGAAAGCAACCAGGAAATCTCAGACGAACTTTCAAGTGAAGTTGCACAGTTTAAACATATCTAGTGAGACATGTAAAAAAAGAAAATAGATGTCGAGCAAATTTATTTGCAGAGACATCTTTTTTCTTATTTTTATTTGGCGATTAGCCAAATAGCGAGCGTCTTAGCTGCGAAGCAGCGAGAAAGACGGAGACCGCCGACGCGAGCTAAACATGTCTCATATATTTTTATAAAATAGAAAGGAATAATAAAATGAAAAAAACAATCACAAAAATCTTATCCATCATCTGCCTTCTTGGTATCTTAGCATGTGCATTTATGCCATGTTTTAAGTTGACAGGTGACTATCAGTCAATGCTTGGAATGGTTAATTCTATTACAGCATACATTCCAGAAGAATCTATACCAATGATTGAACAGGTACTTGAATCAAAGAACATTACGATTGATATCAAAGGTACATTGGATTCCTTCACAAACTTATTAGAGCCAATCAATGATGGAGAAATTACAATTATGGACTTCGTTACTGTAAGTACAAATTGTACAGAAGTAGCAAATGCATTAAGCGGACTTCCAGCGGAAGGTCTTGGACTTGCAGAAGATGATCCAATGCTTCAGGTTCTTGGTGGAATCAATGAAATGATTATTACATTAGCACAGTTTGGCGCTATGTTACCAATTGTAAGCTATGTACTTTTAGTTCCGGTAGTATTATTTGGTTTGTTAGCATTCTTTGTAGTACTACGCATTATCCTTCGTCTTTTGAATAGAAGAGGACTTGGTCTTGGTATCACATTCCTTGCAGCATTTAATGCAGCATTTATGATTGGATTGCCAATAGTTATTACTGAGTTTGCAGGTGCACAATTACCATTTGGTTTAGAAGTTACAAATGTACCTTATATTATGGTAGGATGTGCTTTAGTAAACTGCATCATCTGGGCTATCGGTAGAGGTGCTAAAGCAAAGAAAGTGAAAGAGGAAGCAGTTGCAGAAACTCCGGTTGCTCCAGTGCCAATAGCTGCTCCAACACCAGTTGAAACTGTAGTAGAACCAGAAGTAGCTGTAGCAGTAGAAGATGTTGTTGTAGAAGAACCAGTAGACGAAGAAACAACTGAGGAAACGGAAGACGAAGTTGTTATAGATACTGAGTTGATTGAAGAAGTGGTGGAAGAAGAGAACGTTTAATTTATGAAAATCTTTAAGTCTGCTTTAGAAAAAGAATGGATAAAACTCGAAAAAGATGAGAATGCATTCTTAAACAAATCATTACATAAAGAAGAGACAAAACTAAATCAATTTTTAGAGAATAAGGTTCCGGATGGCCTTCAGAAAACATTAGATGAGGCATTTGCAAAGGCTTTTGGCCTAGTGTTTGAAAAAGGAACGGATGTTATCGAGAAAACCTATAAAAAGGATGATATCGAAAAGGAATATCAGATTAATTCCTATATAGTAAATCTAAAAGAAAATCGTCGGAACTTAAAGGCTTTTTCGAAAAAGGCGTCGGGTGCAGGAAACAAGAATCTTTTATTATCAGGGGTATCAGGAGTAGGTTTAGGTGTTCTTGGAGTGGGGATTCCGGATATTGTAATCTTCACGAGTCTGATGCTTCGCAGTATATATGAGACCAGCCTGCATTATGGTTTTCAATATGACACCGAAGAAGAAAAGAAGTTTATTCTTTTGGTGATACAGGGCGCTGTTTGTCATGATACGAATCTGTTAAAGATAAATAGTGAGTTGAATGCATTTATGAAAAATGGCTGTTTTTCGAAAAACCAAAATATGCAAGATTACATACGAGATACGGCAAAGGCTTTATCTAAGGAATTATTGTACATGAAGTTTTTACAAGGGATTCCAGTAGTCGGTGCAGTAGGCGGTGCCTACAATATTGCATATATGAAGCAGATAAATAAATATGCAGAAATAAAATATAGAAGAAGATTTCTGATGAAGAAAAGGGAAATATAGAAGAGTCAGATGGGGCTCGACTAAGAGTCCAAGTGCTCTCGCGTCGACACTACGAAAATTGTCAGAT
>JAZURS010000023.1:0-35470 GCA_045606325.1 Agathobacter sp. | reverse complement strand
ATAAATCACAAGAGCAAGCCATGTGCTTTTAAGAAAATTTCGGTTTTCTTATTGTGAAGAATTTACATCCCATTATCACGTGACATAATTCTCAAAAACCTAAAATAAAAGCTGCCCACAAATTTGTATTTGTAGACAGCTCAATTATATACTTTATTCTTTCATACGGTCCAATACCATATCTAATCCTTCGTTTCCATAATTCAAAGAACGGTTTACTCGGCTAATAGTAGCTGTAGAAGCTCCTGTCTCCTTTGCGATATCCAAGTAAGTACGCTCCTCTCGAAGCATCTTTGCTACCTCTACACGCTGTGCAATAGCTGCCAATTCTTTCACAGTACAAACATCTTCAAAGAATTTATAACACTCTTCCTTGTTTTCCAAAGATAATACTGCATCAAAAAAATGATTTACTGCAGCTGAACGTAAGCCTTTTTCCATACTCTTCTCCTTTTTCTTCCCCTAAGTAGATATATTTTAGCACATTAAAGTGTTATAGTAAACAAGTTTCTTGAATTCGAAAACCTATATGATATAATCGTAATATGATTTTTATTGGAGGATATTATGAAAAAAATTAAAACTTTACTTTTTTCCTGCGTACCGCTTATCCTTGCGATTGTAATACAAATAGTGGTAGCCTTATGCCTTTTACCATTTCCAATAAACTCAGAAGATGATTATATGATGATTGTTAGTATCGTTTTTGCATTATCCTGTATACTTGCATTTTACTTTTGGTATTTCAAAAGATATAACCATACCAAATTCGATTTAAAAAGAAGTTTTCATCCTTATGAGATATTAGGGCTTATTCTTTTAGTTCCTGGTTCCCAATTCATGAGTAGCATTCTGACTGGGATGATTTCCATGGTCTTCCCTAGTTGGCTGGATGATTATATGGAGCTTATCGAAAGTGCTGGACTCTCCGGTGATGTACCACTACTTATGATGATTTATTCTGTACTACTCGCCCCTATTAGTGAAGAATTGATTTTCCGTGGTGTTACATTGAGCATTGCGAAAAAGAATTTTCCATTTTCGATAGCAAACATTATACAGGCCTTTTTCTTTGGACTCTTTCACATGAATCCACTACAGGGTTGCTATACCTTTGTCCTGGGACTTATCCTAGGATACATCTGTGAAAAAGGTTCTATTTATCATGTTATCTTCTTCCACTTCTTATTTAATCTATGGGGCACAACTGCTTCAGAATGGTTACTTGTTGAGGACGTAGTCCTACAAGCTGGTATTATCCTCATTGGAACCTTTGTAGGTTTAATCGGCGGATTACATCTCTTCCGCAAAGGCAATAAAATAAAAAAGAAGCTCTAGGAAATTCCTAGAGCTTTATTTTTCATTATACAGCGGTAATATCCTCTGTTTCATATGTAATTTTAATATCTGAAGGTTTATGTAGTTTAAAGAACTGCGCCAGCATACGCTGTACAGTTGGTGCCACATACTCCTGTGTCGTATCTACTAACAATAGTAATAACTGTGTACTGGAAAATCTAGTACATACATCTACGCTTCTAAGTGCTTTAGCAACGGAAAGTTCTAAATCTTTCATAAGATCATCTCTTTCGTCAAATTCCATTGGAATCGAACGTTCGAAATCAATCGTCAACAATACCAACTGAACACCCTGGTTATTTCTCTTTGTAAATTTCTCTACAAACTCCGAAATCTTTAAGAACTGCTGATATTCAACACGATATGCACCCTTTCCGCCTTGGACATGACGAATCGAGTTCACTAATCGTTCCAAATCTACTTTGGTGCTATTCCCTTCGTTACCATGATCAGAATTATGGAAACTGTATCCACCTTTTCCATTCTGCTTTACATAGTACATTGCTCTGTCTGCACAACGGAATAACTGTTTATAGTTTTTCCCTTCCTGAGAAGTCAATGCCACCCCTATTGATAACGATGTATTTGATAATATGTCATCCTTTTCACATCTTGCATGGAATGAATCCAAAATTGCATCCAATACTGGAACAACATCTTGGGCACATTCCGCATCACGCACAAACACCAAAAATTCATCTCCCGCCATACGTGATATAATGTGCTTCTTCTCGTGCATTTTTAAAATATCTGCAACCTGTTTAAGCACATAATCGCCCATCATATGCCCATAAGTATCATTTACCATTTTAAAATTATCCAAATCGATTACAGCCAAAGCTCCTTCACCTGTCGAAAGCTGTTCTATAATACGATATTCACCACTTCTACGATTTAAGATCTCTGTTAAATAATCGTATTCGTCCTGATAATTTTCCAAAACACCCATTTTAGCTCCCTTTTACTGGACTGGATTACTCCATACCTTCTGTCTTTTTACCAAACCAATAAGTGAACCATGTTCCTACTGCAAGAAGAACAATACCTACAATAATAGTAACTACATTGATATTATTATGACCCATTTTGATTACAATAGCAATAGGAGAAGCTACGATAAGGCCTAAAATACCACTATATGTTACAGATGGAAATTTATTAAATAACCACTCAATAAGTTTTGCTACAGCAAAAACACCGACTATAAAACCGATTCCAAATGGAGCAAGAATACCTACATAGTAGAAAATCTGGGCCCAATCAAAAGCAAATACAGCAGAAATAAATCCGCTAATTGAAGACATAATTCCTTCATAAAAGCCTAAAATCATAAGCACAAGCGAACCGCTAACCCCAGGAACAACCATAGTTGCAGCAGATACAACACCTACAAGAAAAATGGTTAATAAAAATCCAAGGTTTAAATCAAAACTTGCAAAATTTGTCTGTGTTTCATTCATTGCCGCCATTCCTACTGCAAGTGCAAATAAAACTGCGAATGCAATAATATGTGGCGCAGATATACTCTTGCCTTCCTTGTGAAGACTTTCTTTTGCTGGTTTAATAATTGCTGGTATACCACCAAGAATCAAACCAATAAAGCAAAAGCTGGTTGGAAATGGATATACCTGTAAACACCATGGAATAATGAATGAAAATACTGCTACACCGAGCACCATACCTACACCTAATGGCAACAAAGTAAGGATAGATTTTTTGATATCCTTAAATAAATTATTTACTACACCGATGATTTTTTCATATACACCCATAGAAACCATCATAGTTCCACCACTTACGCCCGGGATGATATTAGCGACACCGATTAACATACCTTTAATAACATCAAATAAGAAGTTCATTTTTTTGTCCTTTCTTTTTTTGTCTACTTAGTTACTGTATTTATTGATAAAAGATGTCAGGAATTCAACTAATTCTTTCATCTCTTCATCTGTTCCAATGGAGATACGCAGATAATTATCTATTCTCTCCGGTTTCTTAAAATATCTCACATAAATATTTGCTTCACGAAGTGCCTCATATAGCTCTACCGCAGGAATATCTTTATGTGTTGCAAAAATAAAATTGCTCTTTGAATCTCCAAAATCAAAACCTAATTTATACAGTTCCGACTTCGTCCACTCCCTCGTAGCAATAATTTTGCTACGCGTCATCTCAAAATATTCTTTATCTTGAATTGCTACTGTGCCAAGTTCTATGGTAAGTGAATCCATGGTATAAGAATTAAAAGAATATTTTACATCATTTAAATATTTAATAACCTTTTCATTGCTAATGGCAAAACCGATTCGAGAACCTGCCATCGAACGCGATTTTGAAAAGGTCTGCACTACAATCACATTGTCGTACTTCTCTATAAGTGGCAACGCACTCTCACCACCAAAATCAATATATGCTTCATCCACTACAACTATCACATCTGGATTTGATTTTATGATTTCTTCTACCGCATCCAGCTTTAGAAGTTCACCTGTAGGAGCATTCGGATTTGGGAAAATCACGCCACCATTTTCTCTTTTATAATCTTCTGTTCGGATACAGAAATTCTCATCCAATGGTACTCTTTCATATGGAATACGAAGCATATCTGCCCAAACATCATAAAAAGAATACGTAATATCTGGGAATAGAATAGGCTTTTCACTATTAAAGAAGGTCATAAAAATCATAGCCAGCACATCATCTGAACCTACGCCTACGAAGACCTCTTCTTTTTTTACACCATAATAATCTGCAATCGCCTGTACCAATTTACCTATCACTGGATCAGGATATTTGCGTAATCGATCTACTTCAAACTCCATAAGTACCTTTTGCACACCAGGTGCTGGTGGATAAGGATTTTCGTTTGTATTCAATTTAATCATTTTTTCCTTCTGTGGCTGTTCTCCAGGCACATAAGGAACAACTTTTCGTACGTTGTTTTCCCAATTTTTCATACAACGCCTCCAAAACAAATTCTTTCCTATAGTAATTAAACATTTTACTCTAGTTAAAAAGGATTGTCCATAGAAAGAGCGCATAAGAAGCGGTTAAAAAGCCTTTGTTTCCAATTTTATGCAATAAAAAACCTTGCAAGCATCTGCTCACAAGGTTTTTCAACTAATTCAATTTTTGTGGTCCATCTCCAATTTCCACTACATAGAAATCTGCTGCATATCCGATTTTTTCCTCATATGCTTTTCCAACCTGTTCGATAAAGGTATCTACCGCCTCATCTTTTACGATACTAACAGTACATCCGCCGAAGCCTGCACCTGTCATACGCGAACCAATAACACCATCTACCTTCCATGCCTCTTCTACCAAAGTATCCAATTCAATACCGGTTACTTCATAGTCATCACGAAGAGATACATGAGATGCATTCATAAGCTCTCCAAACAATGTTACATCATTATTCTGTAATGCCTCTACTGCTTTTACAGTTCTCTGGTTTTCATATACTGCATGTTTTGCTCTCTGAATACGAATATCAGATTTTATCGTTTCTTTTACAGTTTCAAATTCTTCTTCTGTAAGTTCTCCAAGAGACTGAATATCTTTCACTGTCTGGATTTCAGCTAATGCAGTTTCACATTCTTCTCTTCTTTCGTTGTACTTGGAATCACCCAGACCACGTTTCTTATTACTACATGAAATTACGATTTTTGCATTCTCCAGTTTAATAGGTGCATATTCGTACTCTAATGTCGCTGTATCCAGGAAAATTGCGTGACCTTCTTTTCCCATAGCAATTGCAAACTGATCCATGATCCCACAGTTTACACCATTATATTTGTTTTCCGAAAACTGTCCGATAAGAGCCAAATCCTGATTTGTTACATCAAAACCAAACATATCTCTAAGGATAAATCCAGTTAACACTTCTACGGATGCCGAAGAAGAAAGTCCTGATCCATTTGGAATATTTCCAAACAATACCAGATCCATACCTGTATCAACCTTCATTCCCTTTTCACCAAATGCCCAGATAACGCCCTTTGGATAATTGGTCCAGCCAGCTTCCTTGTATGGTTTCAAATCGTCTAATGAAGATTCAATAATTCCTCTTTTTTCAAAGTTCATAGAATAGAAACGAAGTTTATTATCCGTTCTCTTTCTCGCTACACCATATGTACCAATCGTAAGCGCACATGGAAATACGTGTCCACCATTATAATCCGTGTGTTCCCCAATCATGTTTACACGGCCTGGTGCAAAATAAACACCAATTTCTCCCTCATCACCGTATAATTCTTTAAACGTTTCTAATACCTTCTGCCAAATCATACCCCAAACTCCTATTCTTCTAATTCATCTATTATCTTCTGCGTCTCCGCATCATCTACACCACTAATATAATACATTTCGTCGTCAGTTTCAATCTTGATAAACAAATTATTCTGTGGATTTAGGAAGGTTTCAAACTCGCCTTCACGATAAATTTCATACGTACCACTTAATACATTATCCATACCGTTTCCACTCATCTTGGTCATCTCTGGAAGTTCCGTGATTACGGTATAATTCTCGATATCTTCTAATGGAATCTCATATTCCACGCTCAAATGCGTACAAATGATTGTCTGATTTTCCACTTTGCTACTAATTGGTGTAAAATCAAGCATAATCATCCAAACACAGGAAACTGGAATAATTAACAAACACAGTGCGGCAAAGAGATACATCACCTTTCCTGAAGTTTTTGCCATATTCACCGCAGTCCCTGTTCCCATGCGGTTTTCTACCATAAAACGTGTATCCTTTGGATTGTAATATATCATACCCCAATACCAGTGTCTGTCATCATCTGTCTCATCTCCTAAGGTCCGCTTGCTTTCGTAGGCTTCATTAATCGCAAATATTTTTTTCAATAACCAGATGCTTAAAACGATAAGTGCTACACAGTATATGCCGGAGCCCCAAATAATCCACGCTATTCCACTCGTTCTAAAATACATAGCTATAACGATAGATACTGTAAATGCCGTGTTGAGCCATGCAGAAATCAGCCAGAAATTCTTCCAGACATTTTTCTTGGCTCTGGCATAATTCATATTCGTATCGGTATCTTCACAAATTACACTTACCTTAAGTCTGTCTGTCCAGATTGCTGCCACATAAAACAAAATGGTACACAAGCCAAAGGTCCAAACACAAATACGGAATGCTCCGTAACCTGCCATATCAAACAAAACATAAGATAAAACAATAGAAAGCACACTTAGTACCATACACGGTAAAAAGGTAATCAGCTTCACCCTTCGAGGAAGTGCCGCAATCTTCAAATCGGTATAAGAAACCTTGTTCTCTGCATTCCATCCTCTCTTATCCTTTAACACGCGAATCTGCTTATTCGCCTTCGCATACCAGTACATTGGTAAACAACAAACCGCCATAACCCAAATCATCCAATAGGTAAAGGAAATCGACATATGCTTCATAAAAAGTGTCGCAAATGGTGCTATTCCAAACACAATCATGGTATTTTTTAAATTCTTACGATATTCCACATCAATCGCGTCCACCTCTGGCTCCTTTTTCCATTCCATACTCAATGATGCACCAAAACACCAGCCGTTATGATTCTTTGCATTACGAAGGAAAAAATATAATAAAAAAACAATTGGATAACAGGTTACTAAAAAAATAATATTAAATGCCGTCATAATTTTTCCTCCTTAAAAATATTCCTCACAGATTTTCTGGAATTCTTCTTTTGAAATCCCTCGAACCTTCGCCTCTGAAATCACCTGTTGCAACAATTCTTTTGATTCAACGGGAAGTTCGTTTGAAAATTCTAATCGTTCTCTTACCTTCGCGCCATTTCTTCTGTCAGTGTATATATATCCTTCCTGTTTAAGCATTTGATACGCTTTATTGACAGTCATTGAATTAACACCCATTTCTTCAGCTAAACCTCGTACTGTCGGAAGCTGTTCTCCTGGAGATAATCTGCCATCAGAAATACCTAGTACTATTTGATTTCGTATCTGTATATAAATTGGAATATCTGAATATTCATTGATTGCAATAATCATATGCGTCACCTCTCTTTGTATTACTTATTATAATACAAACAATACAAACGGTCAAGATAAAAAGAAAATCCTCGAGAATTTCTCGAGGATTTCCTACTCTAACTCACTATTTATTATCCCAATATGAACAATCATCTCTTCCAATTACTTCAGAAGTAAATGGCGTTCCATCATTTTTCTTATAATGTGCAGTTGCTCTGAAAACGTATTTTGCACCCACATATACGATAGGCACATTGAAGAATACGATAAGAATGTTTCCTAAATCCGAGAATGCCCAAAGATTGCCAAGTTCTAATCCCGCAATATTACAAAGGATACCAAAGGTAGCAACTGCAATCGCTATAATTCGAACTCCACTTATAAATCCTTTACTCTGCTTAATACGATTTGCTGCAATTTCGGAGAAACTAATCATACCAAGCAAACAGGTATATGCAAACATGCTAAAACATAAAGTGATTACAAACGTTACAATTGCATTGAATGCAGTTCCTGGTGTAAGTGTCGCAAGAGATTCATTGAACTTAGGAAGTTTATCCATAAGTACCCAAGCATCGGCATTTTCACCTGTCCAGCAATGTGCCATTACTACCACAAATCCAGATAAAGTACAGATAACTATCGTATCTAAGAATACTCCAATGGATGCCAGAATGCCCTGTTCACAAGGATGTTTTGCATCAGATGACGCTGCGGACATGGTAATCGTACCCTGACCAGCTTCATTGGACATAAGTCCGCGTTTTACACCCTGTGCTAAAACTGTACCAAATGCACCACCAAAAACAGCCTCTGGTTTAAATGCCCCACCGAATACTGCCTCAAAGAAGTATGGGAGTTGATTCAAGTTTAACAGGATTAGTATTACTACTGTAGTAATATATAATACTGCCATAACTGGAACGATACGATCTGTCCACTTACTTACCTTTTTGATACCACCAAATGCAATAATTGCTGTAACTACAATAATAATTCCACCAACCATGTAATAAAATATAGAATCACTAGCAATGCTTGTACCAGTTACAATTTCGGCCATAGTCCCAATAGACGAGACTACATTAAACCCCTGCGCTGGTAAACAACAAAATGCATATAAAATATATAAAACGGATAAGAATATACCTACCCACACTTTATTTCCAAGAAGTTTTCTTCCATAAAATGGAAGTCCGCCAACAAATTCATCGCCCTTTTTCTCTTTAAAAATCTGTGCTAGAACAGCCTCCATATAAGCAACTGCCATTCCAAAGAATGCAGATATCCACATCCAGAAAAGGGCTCCCGGTCCACCTACTGCAATCGCACCAGTTACACCTATGATGTTTCCTGGTCCTACTCGCATAGCAGAACTTAAAAGGAATGCAGCCATAGGAGAAATCCCTGTTTCGACAGTTCTTTTCTCTGTCATGATATCAATTCCCTTTTTAAAATGGGTTACCTGCATAAATCCAAGTTTAAAACTAAAGAAAATGCCTGATCCAACCAAAAGAATAATAGCAAATGAGAAATTCCCTAATATTGGAATACTTGCATACCATTCGAAATTTGTTGGAAAATCCCAAAGGAAATCTGATAATGGTCCGATAAACGAAAAAATACCATTGATAGATTCAAAAACTGCCTGCATACATACCTCTCTTATTCATGCAATACTATGGAGTCGCTGGTGGTGTTTGTGCTTTCAAAGCCGCCAATGCTGCCTCAGCATCCAATAACACCTGATAATTTTTCACATATGATTTTGCCATATCTGATAGTGCATCGTACTGTGCTCTACATGCTACAATTGCAGTTTCAGAAGCAAGTGATACAGGTCCAATTGCGTTAATTGCTGCATCCATTGCTGCTGCCTGATCCTGTGCAATACCTTTTTCAGACTCTGTTCCAGGCAAAGTGTAAACGATTACAGGAAAATTCTTGCTAACATATCCATAAATATCTCTTGCCTTACTCCATGGAAGGTTGATACATCCATGTGAACCTTGTGTTTTATAGTAGTTTCCACCAAAATCTTTTTTCCATGTAGCATCATGCATACCTACGTTACCTGCGAAAGGCATCCAGAAATCTACAGGTGTTGCATAATCATCACCTCTTAAAACGGCATTCTTGGTTTTATAAGTAAGTCCCCAAATACCAGTTGGTGAATCCCAGCCTCTTGATAAATTACCTGAAATAAAATCTGTTTCTACTACAACCTGCCCATTTACATATACAAACAAATGCTGAGCTGTTAAATTGATTTCTACATATGAATTTCCATAGTCATTACCCTCATGGCTATTTGCTGTCATAGAGTAATTTAAATCTCTAGTAACTTCCCCACCTGTAAGAATGTCCGATAAAATAGCTGCCTTTTCAGCCTCATTATCTACTTTCCATCCATAATGACTATTTGAAATAGTAATTTCCTGTCCATAAGAAGTCATAAATTTTTTTGCGGAATAACATGTATTATATGTAGACGCAAGACCCTTTACATATGCAGATACTCCTTCATCGTTTAAACGAATATCTAAATTCTCATCCACATAAAGCCATGGCTGGAAAGTCTCCACATCCAACACCTGTGAAGTTGAACCTACCTGATATGTAATCTTTGCATCTAAACATTTATTCATCTGTTCGATAGTAGCTAAAAGTTTCTCGTTATCATCAGCAATTTTTGGCTGAACATAACTACTTCCTTCTGCCATAACCAATTCTTCATCTAAATCGCAGATACATTTGTTAATATCCATCAACAAATCAAACTTGCTTACTTCAGTACCTGGTACAGATGGAACAAGTGTATATCCTTTTGAACTACTATAGTCAGAAACTTTAGCGTCTACCGCGGGTACCTGTTTTTCAACTTTCATTGCATCAAAAGTTTCAACAATTTTTATCAATTTTTGATCATCATATAAAAAATCACCATCTATCTGATGTTTGTCAGGTGCAAATAACTTAATAATCCAGGCAAATCCATTCTGTTTATCAAGATACGCCTGTGGTTGTGTATTCCACTCAATCGTTAACTCAATTTCATCACCTTTAATTGAGTTCTTTGTACCATCTCGTTCTACAACCGTTAATTCATATTCATCTAATGTATGCTGCAATTCTTTTTCTGCTGCAGCAACTGTTTTTCCTGATACATCTACATTTCCAATTTGACTTCTAAAATAGAAGTGATTCATAAAATAAACTGATAATCCAATATATGCGACCATCAATACAGCTGCAACGGCAGCCACAATAATAATTACTTTCTTTTTGTCAAACTTCGACACAACTACATTTTCTTCCATTTTTAATTACTCTTTCGTATTACTTTTTTATTCCTAAGTATCGATTCGCACATTCATCCATGCAAGTATGTCTTCAAATACTACTTCCTTGTCTGTTTCATTTAAAATTTCATGGCGATCGTTTTCATATAACTTATATGTAAGGTCTTGTATATTTGCCGCCTTGTACATATCATAAACGTCTTTTACTCCCTTACCCAAACCACCGACTGGATCCTGCGCACCAGAAACGATAAACAATGGTAGTTTCTTTGGTATCTTAGCTGCATTTTCTGGATTACAGCTAAAATTAACAGCTTCAAACAAGCCTTTATAACCGTTTACAGTAAACATATACGTGCATCTTGGCTCATTGTAATAAGCCTTAACAATATCTACATCCTTTGTAAGCCAACTATTTTCTGGCTGCTCTCCTGTCATATCAAAACCTTTATAGTCAGCACCAAAAGCAAGGCTTTGGATGAGTTTGCTACGATGTCTAGAACCTCTGATTTTTCCTACTATTCCTGTCAGTTTTAAGGCCAAACTAGTCATATTTTCTGGAATAAATCCAGTTCCCATAATAATCGCACCGCGAAGATTATCATTATGCACTGCCAGATACTTACGAAGCATAAAAGACCCCATACTATGCCCCAACATAAAGTAAGGTACTTCTGGATTGTCTTCCTGAACCAAAGTGCGTAATTTATGCATATCCTCTATTACAATATCACTTGGATTCCCTTCACAAAAATATCCCCAGTCATCCTGTGAAGCAACAGACTGCCCATGACCTATGTGATCATGTCCCACTACCATATATCCTTTTGTAGTTAAGAATTCTGCAAAAGGTGCGTATCTTTCGATAAACTCTACCATTCCGTGGGAAATTTGAAGAATTGCTTTAAACTCTCCTGAATCTGGTGTCCACTTAAGGGCATGTACTGCTGTTTTTCCATCGTTTGATAAAAAAGTGAAATTACATGTATTCATAGCTCTCCTCCTATGTGTCTAACGGAACTGCTCCTCCGCTGTATCCAACAAATGTAGCAAATCGCTTTCCATTTCTGTTACGTCTTGTTTCTGACTCTGTATATCCTCTTGTATATCACTCAGCTGAATCTGATTACGTTCTCCGCATTTTGCAATTTCTTCATCTAAATTACGAACATTTACCACTCTTCCACGAATTGCTATTAAATCATCTGAATAATCCTGCATGCCATTTGTTTCCATGGAATTTCTTGTTTCCTGACACTTCTTGAAAAGTTTCGCTGCTCCGATAGTATTTTCTCTCAGTAATGCGATAAGATGTGAAATAGTCTCTTCCAATTCTTCAATTTTCTCTTGCGAAGCAACAACTTCCGCTTTCATATCTTCTGCAGCTTTTTCATAGGAAACTGCTGTCTGACGAATTTCCTCTGCTGCAATCATAAATGATCTGCCACCTTCACCTAATCTTCCTGCTTCAATTGCAGCATTTAGAGCAAGTACCCCCATTTGTTTTCCATAATCCACCATATCATCCAATTGTTTCTCATAAGACTGATAGGTTTCTTTCATGGTATTAGGTACTTCACTTAAATATTTAGATGGTGTAGTGAGGTGTTTATTTCCTTCTATAAGTTCCGCTGCTACCTGCAACTGCTCCTGAATTTCCTTCTTAAACTGTCCATATTCATCTAATGCACCACTTAAAACTTTTGAAAATTCATCGATATCATGCATGATTGCAGATTCTTCTTCTATATTATTCATAGCATGACTTACAATTTCATTTGTGTTGGTCATCACTTGTTCGAGGTCTTTATATACTCTTTCTCTTCCTTCTTCTACCTGACCTACACTTGTTTCAAAGGTAACTCTCTGCTGATAAATATAGTCAAAAACATTTCTAATGTGTTCTTCTTTTTTATTTCTTCTTCCAAACATACACATGCCTCCAATTTAATTATTATTTTACAATGGCATTTCATTTTTCGCAAGGTCTACTGATAATATTGTATCTCAAATTGCAATTCATCAACGCCGCGAAAACTATTAATCTTTGGATAATATATCACGGAAAGTTCCATCCTGTTTTCTCTGCCCTCAAATGCAGCATCTACCTGCTCTTTCCCAAACTTTTCTTTCAGATATGATATGAATTTGTCTAAATCGCCAAAATATATCCCTGATACCATTTTTCCTGTTGCAGTTATAAGTGTCAGTTTCAGAACATTTCTATTCTTTCCCATAATCCACATTCGCTTTATTGCAACATTCCTATCCGCAAATACTGGCTTTGTATTATCTCTTCCAAATGGTGCTAAAACAGAAAACTCACGTACCAGATCCATGCTTACATAGTCCATTGGCATAGGCACATCTATACGAACTTTCTGTTTTTTATCCTGCTCACTTAATGAGAACAACTCGTTTATTCTCTGACGAAACACACTTATATTTTCTTCTGGGAGAGAAAGTCCTGCCGCCATAGGATGTCCACCAAATTTTGTAAATAATTCCTGGCATTTGCACATCTCTTCATACATAGAGTATTCTTCGGTAGAGCGCCCAGAGCCTTTTACACCTTCTGCACCTTTTGTAAGTACAAAGACTGGCTTATAATATTTCTCCTTTATCCTTCCTGCAATAATACCAGCAATACTTTCGTGAACCTCTGGTAAATAGATTACAAGAACATCATCTTCTTCACATGCATTTTCTTCACAGAAACGAATCGCAGCCTCTACGCCCTCTTTTGTTAACTCTTTACGTTCTTCATTTAGAACCACCAGTTCGTTTGCTATTTGCATAGCATGTACCGGATTTTTCTGGAAAAAGAGTTCCAATGCTCGTTTCGCTGTATCTAATCTACCACTTGCATTGATACATGGTCCTAATACGAATCCAAAATGAAACGCATCTATCTCCTCCGGCTCAATTCCACACTGTGCTATCAGAGCCTTCATACCTATATTCTTAGTTTTTCGTATACGTTTTAGTCCTTCCTTTACAAATATACGATTCTCATCCGTTAAGGACATAATATCCCCTACAGTTGCAAAGGCTACATTTTCGAGCAAGTCTTCTGCTTCTGCAAAATCTATCCCAAAACTTTCATATAAAAGGCATACGACCTTCCATGCAACCGCAGCCCCACATAGTTGCTTATATGGATATGTACAATCCTTCTGATGTGGATTTACAATAGCATCTGCCTTACTCTCTTTATAAACTCGCACACCATCCACCTCAACAAAAGGCACCTCATGGTGATCCGTTACCAAAACGGTCATTCCTAGTTCTTTTGCATAGGCAATTTCTTCTATTGCAGCAATACCGTTATCACAAGTTAAAATCGTATCTATCCCATCTTCATGAGCCTTTACAATCAGATTCTTATTTAGACCATAACCATCATGAATACGGTCAGGTATCTGGATAGATACATTTGCTCCACAGCGGTCCAATGCTGTCTTTAAAACGTAGGTTGCCATTACACCATCTATATCATAATCTCCTATAATACGAATGGCCTTCTTCTCATTTATCTTTTCAGTAAGAATGGCTACCAAATGGTCGCCATCTTTTAGAAGGTGTGGATTATAAAGATCGTCTTTATCTCCACTTAGATATCTACGAATCTCCTCATCCTCTATCACATCTCGATTTCGAATAATACGAGCTGTAACCTGATCTATCTGAAATTTTTCTCCAATGGCTTTAAAATCCGCCTTTTTATTAATGAGTAACCACTGCTGCATACATATTTTCCAGTGGCGGAACCTTCTCCGCCGCTGGATTTCCTCTTTTCTATCTTCTTACATCAACTCTGCAATACGTGTAACTGCTACATAAATTGCAGAAATTTCATACCAAGTATTATAATCTACAACCCCTGTAACTGGCAAGCCAAATACAGACTGAAAAACCTCTACCGCTTCTCTTGTAGATGGTCCAAATACGCCATCTGCCTGAATTGTAGGAATCGCAGGATAGCTCTTGGAAATTCTTGCTAACTGCTGCTGCATTTGTCGCACCTTATCTCCTGTTGCTCCCAACCCTAGGTTATATCCTGGCCAAGATGCAGGAATTCCAGAAATTCCCTCTGCCACATTAATATACATATTGCTACCATAAAAATATCGCAAAATCTCAATTGCTGAATATCCCTGGTCTCCAAGATATTTACTCCCCCACTGTGTCATCCAGTTTGGACAAGACACCTTATTTCCGTCACAGTACTGAGTCAGGATTGGCTGGGTAATCCCTGGCCTTGACAAGTAGTTCTCAAACTGCTCATCCACAATTCTGGAAATACTCTGATAGTAGTTTCGTCCTGGGATGAATTTGTGATCATATGCGGTAGAGGATGTGATTGTAAACTGGTATCCTTTTCCTCTATACCATTCTGTATAAACTCTGTTTAACGTAAAAGACATAATCGCCAATACATTCGCCCGAATGGTAGCATCAGGCCAAGTTGCATATATTTCACTTGAAGCTACATTTTTGATGTAGTCACGATATCTCACATAATAATTTCTCGCTGATGCATCATTTGGTGGGCCATCGTGAACAACCACATATTCGGGAATAACCACACGACTAAGTACGATTTCACCCGTATCAGTTACTGTTTTTACCTCTTCTTCTGGAATCTTTGGTGGATAGTCTCCATACAAAGTATGTGGTCCTATCACGATATTGTTTTCTGCTGGTCTAGGTGCATCATAAGCCTCCAATTGAATTGGCTGCTCAGAAAGCTGTCCTGACATTACTTCGATTCCAGATACTTCGATTTCGCGGAAGCCTTCTGCCTGTACGATTACGGAGTATTCTGCATATGGCTGCCTATCCTGTGGCTGCATAGAATATTCCAAAGGTGGTGTACGAAGCGTTACTGGCTCTACCACTCCAGAACTATCTGAATTAAGTTCTTCAATAACATCCTGTGGCCCTCCTGTATATGCGATTGTTACTCTTGCATTCGTTACAGGTGCACCATCCGCTCCGTTGTACAATCGAATTCGAAGCTGTCCTTCGTCAATTTGGTTCATAAAAACACCTTAAAAATCTCTTTTTCCTATTGTATGCCATTGATTTACAATTGTGCTAAGTTAGTATATAATTAACTAGTTAGTGCTATATTTTTTCGAAAGGAAACATCATGTTCAAGAACAAAGCAAAGGTGAAAAGCATATTGCAATTTTTAATCGTTTTTTCTTTTATATGCTTTGCCCTTTTTATCACCTATTATTCACAAGAAGTCAGACGTTATAATACAACCATTTTGGCATTTAATTATTCCTATGGTTTTATTTCTCGTGGACTTTTAGGGACGCTCTATATGTTCTTAAATGATATCCTTCCTTACGATATATTAAACTATGAAAGTGTTGTAAATATAACTTTAATTGCTACAAGTATTATTGTTTTCACTTTTTTTATTCTAGTAGTTTTTCTTTTAGCAAAAATAGAAGAAAAATACCATACAAACATCCAATACATTATTATATTTTTTGCCATGTTCTTTGTGCCAATGTTTTACTCAATCCGAAACATGGGCAGACCTGACGTATATATGATGTTCTTTACTTTTATTGGCCTTATTCTGATTGTTTCAGAAAAGTTTGAATGGCTTTTAATTCCACTAGCAATTCTAAGCGTTATGGTTCATCAAGGCTATGTCTTTATGTTTTACAACATATTTATGTACCTGCTGGTATATAAAGCCTTTCATAATACTGGGAAGAAACGAATAAAATATCTTACAATTTTAGCAATCAGTTTTCTTTCTGTTTCTGTATTGTTTTTGTACTTCAACTTCTTCAGCCATATAAATGGTGAGGAAATTTATAATGAAATTGTATCCCTTGCAACCAAACTTGGAAACGAGGGTGAAGTTTTTGATATCTTAATAGAACATGAAATTTTGGGAATCGACCCATGGGAAAAAGAATGGCCTCAACATATTTATAACTTTATCGAATTACCAATCTTTTGCCTATTTATGTCACCATACATTGTTTTGGGTGTACGCTTGTTTAAAAACATTATTGTGGCAGCAGAAACAAAGACCGAAAAGTACTTATATGCTTTTCTTCCACTCTGCTCTCTTACCATGCTTCCAAGCTACATCCTAAAAATTGATTATGGTCGCTGGCTCTTTGCCGGTGTTGCATATTTTTCGCTTGTTATCCTTGCACTTTGTGCATTAAAGGATTCGCTTGTGACAGAAAAACTGCATGAACTCATGGAAGATATTAAAGAGAGATATGCTTATGCAGCCTTGCTGTTATTATTCATAGGAATGATGATTCCACTTTATGACATCCATATCAATGAAGTTATGCGTTCTATATCTGAGTGGTTGGATTTGTACCACTTACATATACTTACACCCGCACCATAAGGAGAAATGACGATGCAGAATTCAAATACAAAGAAAAATCGTATGCACTTTCTGCCGGCCTTAGCAATCTTTGCCTTTGTTTGCTTTATTCGACATTTCAAGTGCTACATGTCTACCTACAATATTACCCTTTTTGCACTTTCCTATGATTATGGATTTATTTCCCGCGGATTTATGGGAAGTGTGTTTAATTTCGTTGGAGATATTCTCCCCTACGACATTCATAACTATATTGGAGTCTACAATTTTAATGGATTTTTCACTTTAGTTTACTACGTGGTATTATTTTGGTTCTACAAGGTATGCCTGGACCACTGCAAAGAAGAAAACAAACGCAATTTGCAACATTTGATTGTGTTTTTATCTATATTTGCATTCACCATGTGGACTACTACCATCAACTTTGGCAGATTAGACCTCTACCTGTTTATCTTCATGCTGATTAGCGTTATCCTAATCATTAAAGAGAAACACGAATGGCTCATCATACCATTGGGTATCATCTGCACTTGTATCCACCAGGGATTTGTCTTTACCAATGCAAACACTATACTGGTTTTACTTTTGTATAAAATCTTTCTTGGTGATTCCAAGAAACGAAAGAAATATATCACCATTTTTGTATTATTCTTCTTGAGTATCTCTGCACTCTTCCTTTACTTTGAATTCTTTAGTCATGTAAATGGAGAGGCTATTGTAGATGATGTAAAAGCTGCTGCTAAAGCATTATCAAAAAGTGGCAGAACATATAACAAGTCAATTATTAACCATGAAATATTAGGACTTGATGTAACCGAAGATGAATTAGAATATCACATTGATAATGCGCAGGAATTCCCTGTATTTTGCGTTTTATTCGCACCATACATTATTTTTGGATTCCGCTTCTTTATCAAATTGATATTAGATAAAACTGCCACCCTTGAAAAACGCTTTGTTTATCTGGCATTTCTCGCAGGCGGCATAACCATGCTTCCACAGTTTTTGTTAAAAGTAGACTACGGTAGATATATGTTTAACCTTATCTTCTATTATGTTTCGCTTTTAATTGCAGTACTTGCAATGCATGACCATACAGTAGAAAATCATTTAGAAACGCTAAAAGTAGAATTAAAGAAACTTACGCCGCTGACCTTTGTGTGGTTCCTTTATCCGCTTTTACTAACTCCGTTCCGTGCGGTAGCAATTTCTTATCCAATTCACAAATTGGCAGATATTCTTGCGGATCCAAACTTAAGTTTCTTTTTACAACCAAAATAAATAATATAAAATGAGGAGGCTTTTTACATGCACACATTTCAACCATATCCAATTGATTTACTAGAGATGAACCCATTTACAAAAATAGGGAAAGAATGGGCACTTGTTACTGCAGGTAGCAAATCCAAATGCAACACCATGACCGTAAGTTGGGGAGGTGTAGGTGTCATCTGGAACAAAAACGTAGTATATATCTTTGTTCGTGATTCACGTTATACAAAGGAGTTCCTCGACAAAGGAGAATTTTTCTCACTCTCTTTCTTCGATGAAAAATATCGTTCTGCTTTAAACTACTGCGGAGCACATTCCGGACGTGATGAGAACAAATTCGAAAAAGCTGGGCTTACTCCAGCCTTTCGTCATAGTATTCCATATCCAGATGAAGCAAATCTCGTACTACTCTGTCGCAAAATGGCAGCTGTTCCAATGCCTGAAGAAGTACTTACTGACAAATCTATCATGGGTAACTTTTACAAGGACAACGACATGCATATGATGTATGTAGGCGAAATTATAGAAGCTATGGCTAGATAATGAAACCAACCACAAAAAGCTAACTTGACGCAAGGCCAAGTTAGCTTTTTTCTTTTATTTCCTTCAGTTCTTTTTGAGTAAATATCCAGACTTCAACATCCACATCATTACCCCTAAAAATCTCTTCTAATAAACTTAAACGATACATATCTGTCCTCCATAATGAAGTTTCTTCCAAACCACCTTTGTCTGTCGGAACAAAATCTCCATTTGAATCCTGGAAAAACTGACTGCTTATGAATCGAACATAACGTTTTGTCTTGCTCTTTCTCACAGTTGTATCTGTTACGTTTACTGTGATGGTTTTGGTTACAATATTTCCAAAACTGTCTGTTGCCTGATATGTAATCTCAATCTCTTTATCTGTATCCAGGGAAGCGAAATCTTGTGCACTGTAATCTTTTACAATCACATCTACACCGTTTACGAGTGTTCCATCTTCTAAATCTGTTCCCACTACTTTTTTCAGGAGTTCTTCTTCTGTTATTTCTCCACTTTGGGCTTGTTCTAGTGTAAAGTATCTGTCATAGGCTTCTATTTCTGGATGTCTATCCCATTTAGATGTAAGAATCATATCTTTATCAAAAGAATGCTTCTCTCCTGGCATATATTCATCTCCATCCTTGTCCATCCATGAGACAAAAGAATGCTGCGACAACTCTGGGGCTTCCGCTATAACATATTCTGGATAAAGGGCATCCCCTGATGCATTGTAATAGCAGTCTTTCGTCTGGTCATCTATTACCATGGAAGAACCATTGGTGTCATAACTTAAAGTAACTGTGGTCGTATACAGTCCATAAAGCGTGCTGCTTTCGCTTATCTTATACTCGTTTCCAATACTTACGATTGGATAATCCGTTGCCAACGTACCATCTGTCCAGCCTAGGAAGTTCCACCCTGACCATCTGTTTTCTTCTGTCATTGAGAAACTTGCTTCTTTTTCCGTATTATAAATGGTCTTCGTCTGGCTTCTTGTTATCTGTCCGCTATCATTCTGCTCTATGATGGTAAGCGTGATATCCTTTTGGTATATCGCGTATAAGGTTACAGGACGTGCAGGCATATTCATAGAATCTAAGCCTGTGGTTGCAGTAGAATCCGTATTCCAGCCTACAAACTCCCATCCTTCTTTGTATGCTTTAGGACTTAAATCGATGTCCTGGGCATATTCGGTCTTTCCAGATACCTCCTCTGCACTGCTTCCACCATTGGTCCAGTAATCATAGGTAACAGGAAATTCCAGCACCTTCCAATGTGCATAAACTGTTGTATCTGCTGGTGTCAGATATTTATGACTGCTTTTAATCTCTGTTCCACCTTCATTTTCAGTATACCATCCAATAAATTCATACCCTTCCCTAGAAGGTGTCGGCATGGTTCCATAATAATCATTGAAGGTAATGGTCTTTTCCGTCACTTCACACAAACCACCATTTGGGTCAAAGGTAAGCGTATAATCGATAGGTATATAGTAGGCATTGCTCGTCTTAGCTCCGCTTACTACATATTCACTATCGATATGTGATGTTTTATATCCTGCTGGTGGCGTGGTATAAGCTGGCGTATAAGTCAGACCTTCTAACACGTTTTCTGTTGTTTCATGGAATTTTACCCAAGTCTGCAGATACTGGTCATACAGGTAATGCTTTACAGTCTGCCAGTATTTTACTGGTACTGGAGGCGGTGTGGCACTGCTTTTATACAGGCTTGTATAGTTTCCTGCATTATCAAAGACAAGTATCTCATAGCCATAGGAAGTCATTCCATTTACAAAGTCTGAAATATCAGTGGTAGGCAATACATAGTGATATTTCATGGTGTTTGTGTCCCTTGTATATGTAAGTGGATATACACGAATATTCTTTTCGTTTCCTACCTCCCATACTCGAAAATAGACTTCCTCGTCTTTTACCGGTTCGTAATCCGGATACGTGTGGTTTGCCACATCGGATACCGGAATTGTATAGATGGCATAAAGTGTGACTTCCCAGTCGTTTTTATAGTCCGAGTTGGAAGAAGTCGCACAATCTGGCATAACAAAGGATTCCATCGCTTTTGTAGCGTTCGGGTCCGTATTCCATCCGACAAATATTTTTCCTGACTTTTCCGCTACTGGGCTTAGGTCTACGCTGTCATTGTAATAGTAATTCTTTGTGGTATTTGCTGTAGAACCTCCGTTAGCATCATAGGTGACGGTGTATTTGTTGTGTGTCCATACTGCATATAAATTTATGGTACCACCGTTCGTCGCAGTCAGATTAGATACTGACTGACCATTGCTATATGTAGCTGTGGTTGCAGACGAACTTGTAGACCATCCTTTAAAAGTGTAGCCTGTTCGTTTGAAACCATTTGAGGTTAACGTTTTTGCTGTGCCATAAGCATGAGAACTATTCGCGGTACTTCCGCTTGTGGCGCCATTTCCATTGTACTTTATCGTATATTTATTTGCTGCCCATTGTGCGTACAATGTATGGTTTGAAGCCCTATTCATAGCAGTAGAAGAAACTATTTTGCTTCCTCCACTTGCAGCCGTATACCATCCATTAAACGTATATCCAGTTCTGGTAGGTGTTGGCAAACTTCCGTATGTCGAACCATAAGTTACAGACTTGGATGAAGTAGAACAACTACCTCCATTTGCATTATAGGATAAGGTGTAACTTAAAGTAGTACCTTTCACAATATATAAGTTTTTAACATCAGCCATGACTTGGGATGTAGTAATATTGGAATTCCCTTGACCTGCTACTGTATAACCATCATTCCATTTAAAAATAAACACTATATATGCAACATTGCTTCTTGACCCCGCTCCCTGTATTGCTAAACCATTTGAGGTCTGTCCTGCTACCCATGTCGAGCTCAATGGCACCCAGTTTGTTTCATAAAGCGGATTCCCGTTTGAATCGAACTCTGTAAGAGAATACATAATATTTCTACTAGATGTTGTGCTTGCAGAACCACTTGCAATATCGCCATCTGCTGTTATAAACCTCAACTGTTGCCCTGCTGATACTGCAACTTTTTTAAAGTATGTTACGCGAGTTGTTACCGCAGTGTAATAATTATTGTAATTTACATTACTAAAAAGTGTTGAGTAATTTTTTCCGTAAGTAGTCATATCACTTATCTTATAATACGAATTATTACTTAACGAAATCGTCGGAGTTCCTGCCCATGTGTACGGAGAAGCTGCATATATCTTCTCGCTACTTAACATAATCCCTAACAGCATTGAAAACACTAATAACAGGGATAGTATTTTTCTTTTTGTTTTCATTTTTCTCTTCATCTGCTAATCTCCTGTATTAATATCTGTTACATCCACTTCAATATAGAAAATGTCTCCATTTTTCTGTACATTTATCCCATCTCCTGTCGGCGCTGTGATGTCATACAGTGCTGTGTTATAACTTTCTGCTATATTTCCTTCCATATCTGTAGCCACCGCTTTGTAACGGATAACGCCTTCTTCGATATTCGTGAATTCTATTGCATGGGATTTTGTTCCGTCCAGGGCAGTCGCTTCTGCCATAAGTGTTTCATTTCCATCTGCGTCTATCAGATATATTTCCACACTCTTTAATCCAGAGCCGAAGTCTGAACAAAGTGCTTCGAGACCAATCTCCTGATTTGTCCATACATCCTTTGAACTAAGCGTAACCTCTGGCGGTACATCATCAATCCAGTGTGCATAGAGTGTCTGGTCTGTGATTTCGTTATAAATCTTATCTGCAGCCATAAACTCGTTATAAATCATTTCTCCCGCACCGTTTACTTCTGTTAAATACCCCATAAATCGGTAGCCTTCTTTTACTGGTGCAGTTACTTTATCCATTGGATACACCTCATCATAGGTTGCAGTTGCAAAGATGCTCCCCTGGGTTCCGCCCTGCATATTGAAGGTTACGATAAAGTTCTTTGGCTTCCAATCGGCATAGATGGTCGTATCATATGTAAAATAGGAACTTCCCACTGCAAAGGCACCTGTATTATTTACAACATTCTTTCCACTTCCCTGAATCCAAGAGAAGTAGCCCGTAAAATCATAGCCTCGTTTATCTGGAATCGTGATGCTTCCAATCTTACTTGTAGCAGCTGCATTCGAATAAAAGCCTGTGGCATATTTCTGCCAGAATGCATCCGTTCCACCGCTACCAGTCTGCTTGTCCAGATCTATCTTATAAACACATGGTTCCCACTGGGCATAAAGCGTGATGGAACCAGACGTGGACATCAGATTTTTCACACTCTGCTGATTTGTATAGGATGTTCCCCTGCCGTCTGCACGGGTATTCCATCCAATAAACTTATAACCAGTGCGAGTGAAAGTGTTGTTATACAAGTTCTTTGTTTCGTCATAGTAAAGGCTGGTAGAATGCATCATTCCGGTACCGCCATTTGCGTTGTAGATGATGCTGTACTGGTGTGGTTTCCAGTTGGCATATAATGTAAGCCCGTGGTCTTGATAACCTACTTTCGGATCTACTGTTGTAGACTGATACGCCCTGTTGGAAGCAAAATAGCGGTAATCATTTGTTACCCACTCTTTTCCTGCCGGTAAATAATATCCTGTCTTCGATAACCCAATCGTTCCTGTATTAAGAAGCGTAATCTGCTTTAAGGTACGACTGGAATCAATATATGTACTATTTCCTTTTTGCAAAATGCCAGATGCATTATACGAATAGCTGCTACCGAGTGTAGGATTATTTCCTGTTGGATTTAATCCTAAAACGTTGTAGCGGAGTTGGAGAAGGTGATTTGCTAAATCCTCTTTTATATTGATATAACTTTCAAACTCATGTCCAGAAAATATCTCCTTCATCTTCTTTAAATCTGAGCTGTCTTTTAGTCGGTAAATCGTACCCCATGAAGAAAATCCACCATATCCATTCTCTGTAATCCCACCTTTTATAGACTCCCCTTTCTTCGTAGTCATAATTGCATTCATTCTTACATTAATCGTGGAAGCACCTAATACATAGGATGCATTACTGCTATTTGCTTTTGATGCCAGTTCAAAGAGTTTATCTTCTGTGATTACATACAGATTGTATTCATAGTTTCCTGATTTAACTGGCTCTCCTACCTGTGCCATGGAGCCTCCTTCTCGTTGCACAGTAAACGACACAGAATGTCCATTCCCTGAAAGAGTCACATCGAAACCAACTGTATGATATTTTGTATTGGTACTAGAAGAAGCTACTTTTGCCTTTGTAGCGTAGTACACTCTTCCATATGCTGTTTCAGCATGATATGGTTCTCCATATATTCCAGTACTCTCATAAAACTCTTTTGCATTGGTATAACTGGTGGAAGCCTTGTAAAACGTCGAATCAAAAAGCGAAATAATATTTACACACAATAAAACTATTAAACTCCCTGCTATATATTTTTTCTTTCTCTGCACTCTTTTTCTCCTTTCTCTATTTTTAGGTATAATAAAGGCGTACCGAAATTCGGTACGCCAAATTTTATGTCTCTATTTACTTTTATTACAATTATCCTAATCCCAAAACTCTTCCTCATCTGAGGTAATTAATTCCTGTAGGTTTTTGGCAATATACCAATACCAATCCCTCTCTGAATCAATCCATCCGCCACTAACATTTTGAGGTGACAAATCAAGTTGGGCAAGATATTCTCTCAAAATATCCCCACCATCTTTACCATTAACATTTCCATCTCCATGGGTTAACACGGCATACGCTCCATCATCAAGCTGGACTACATTTCCATATCCAGCATCAATTACCATCTGTTCATATGGAGATATATCATTCTCATCATCCGTAGGCACCCAAGTACTTACATCCTGGTTATTCGATGGTTTCTGTTCTGGCTGTGTGTTGGCATTACTTCCACCTTGGTTAGAAGTTCCACCATTATTGGCATTTCCACCATCACTAGAATTTCCACCACCACTCTGTGATGAGCTGCCTTCTTTTACAATGATAAGGAAGTCTGCCTTGCTTTCATTACCAGCTCTGTCCACGTAAGATACGTGCACGAGCCATTCGTGCTTGGCTTCATCACGAAGTTCGAGCTTTGTGATAATACTTTCTGCAGTGATTTTTCCATCCACATTGTCGGAGATGGTATATTCTGATTTGTCTACTGCAGGTTCTGCAGATAATTGATCTGCACTTACGGTTACGGTTTTATCTGGCACATCTTCAATCTTTGCACCTGTTTTATCCAGGATAAGAATGATTTCTTCATATGCAGCATTTTCATGTACGTCCGCAATTTCAAGCACAACTTTATAGATGCCTTCTGTTTCAGGCTCCTTATCTGTTCCCATCTTTAACAAATCTTCTGCTTTCGCATGTGTATTAATCTGCTCTGTAAGGCCATTTAAAGCGTTTTCATCCAGCACCTTAAGGTTTTCCAAGTGTTCAAAACGAATCGCTTTTACCTGGTATTCTGACACGTCCTGGATGCTTTTCATTACAGCCACATAGTCCGTATTTGCCACGTCATTGGTAAATACATATCTGCTATCCATCATTACCTTTGGGGCTGTAGTATCCACCACATTTACCTTGATTGTATAAGTCTTGTTCTTATACTTTGCAGTTGCTTCATACTCACCTACTGTATCTACATCTACTTTTGAAGTATCGAAGGTAATCTGTGCAGCTGTTTCATCATTTACATCAAAGAAGTCTTTTATATTAAGGACAAGTTCCTGACCTGCTTCAACGTTTACACTGTCCTTAATCTGATTAAGCCCAACTACGTTCGAAATGATAATACTAATAATTAACATCGCAACAAGTGCTACGGCTCCAATAACCGCATGACTCGACATCTGCTTAATACTAATATCTTTCTTATTAAAATTCATACTTACTCCATATTTATTCTAAAGATATGCTTTTGTTTCTTCTTCAGAAAGTTTGAATTTCTCCATAAGTTTTTGTACAATCACTTCCTCTGACAATCCAACTTCTCTCAAAGATTCTACAAGCACCTTGATTCCTTCCTGACGACCTTCTTCACGTTTTTCTTCATCTCGTTCTGCTAATGTCATATATTCATGCCTCCATTCTTCCTGGCGTCTTGCATTTTCCAGTTCTTCCTGAAGTCTCTTTGTAAGATGACTATTACTTTGCTCATCTTCCAAAAAGTCTAAAAATGCCTTCATTTCGAGATCAAACACTGTGTTATTTGCATCCTCGACATACACATCTAATCTTACACCTTTTCCATCTGATTTTATCCTAATCTCCTTTTGTTTACTTACAAACTCTACTTTTTTGATTCTTATTCCAAGAATCACTTCTAGCAGTTCTTTGCAGATTTCTGGATTATTCTCAAGAATTTTGCAAAACATAAAATCATCTGTGAACTTTAATTGGTCATACATTGCACCATAATTTTTTCTCATTTATTTTCCTCCATTGTATATCATTATTTATTCCTTTTCAACGTCTCACTCGCACCGTTATTAAGTTTTCAAGGTACATCTATTACTTCTGCTTTGGCAGACTATTCTTTGTATTCCTCCATGATTACTGTCATGGTATTGGAAACGCTTCCTCTTGTGCCAATTGGGTGCGTCCAGTTTAAAGTCGCTTCCACTGACAAGATGCCTGCTTTCATATCTGCTTCTAAGATGTTTACTGTCAGATCCGAGGCGCTGTTTATCTGAATCGCCATGGACTGCAAGAACGCAGCTTTCCATTCTTCTTCTGTTTCCGGTCTGCCTTCCTCGTACATAAGAGAAGTCATGGCATCTTCCATGGACGATTTTAGGGCATTATCCAGTTCTACCTGGCGAACGCTTCGTCCATGAATGGTAAATCCTGTTAAAATGATTACCACAGCGATAAGTGCTGCGATAAATGCTGTTAATATGTTTCTCATGTATCTGCTCCTCCTTTAAGATACTTCTACAGGGAGGTTAAATTCGTAAGTTTGTGTTGCACCACTTGCTCCATAGACCTTTACTTCCACGGTGTAAGTGCCACTTCCATAAATGTATAAAAGGTCATTCTCTTTGTCATATACAAAGGCTGCAGGAATTTCTTCCATAACATCTATTTCTTCAGATGTCATGCGTTCCAGCACGCTGTTTCCGGACTGAGTAATATCTGTCAGATATAGTGCGAAATCATCTTCCAGGCTGCCATTGACAAAAGAGCCATCTTCTTTTTTTACCAAAAACAATTCCTTAAAGGCAATGCAGTCACCTATCTGCTTTGCACCAGAATTATACTGAATCTCCGGCACGTAAGCGTTCACTTCTTCTACTATGTAATTCAAACCATCTTGTTTTAATTCATCATCTTCTATCATTGGGGCATAGATGTTTCCTGTGTTTTCAAAAACACCATCTCCGCCGTTATAGTTCGCAGAAAAAAATACATATACCACGAACGATACGCAGGCACACATGATAAGAAGCGGATAAAACTGTCTTATAATATCTTTTATCAGTTCCATATCGTTCCCCTTTTAAATTGTGCTTGCAAGAAGATTTATAATACCTGAAAACGCAGCAAAGGCTCCTGTGAAGAATAATCCCCACAAGAGTCCAATTCCTGCTGTTGCTCCGATACCTTCTTCAGCTACGTCTATCATTAAACCTTCTATTAATTCATTTAATTCGTTCATTTGTTCCTCCTAGTAACTGACCGCCATTAGCAGACTCATAAAGAGAAGAAATATCCCTGAAAGAAGAAATGTAAAGAGTGAAAACAACATAATTTCCTTTATTGCTTTTACAACAGTTTCCATGCTTTTCTCCTCTAACTTAAATAATCTTTTTTTGTATCTTCTCCTGACGGATATTAAAAAGTGCTATTTCAAAGTAATAGGTGAGTTCTACCTCTGCATAGGATTTTACACCCTCTTTTATGGCATCCTTTATGTTTACCTCAAGCTCATATCCATTATCAATGGCTTCTTGCTTGCACTGCTCTATTACAGTTGGACTGAAGTTACTTTCCAGAATTATCTTTGATACAGATTCCATATAGTTGTCTGCTGCAACAGCCCTGGAAAACCCGGTTGTTACACCCAAACCACTACCGATGATAACAATCGCAGAAAGAAGTCCAACGAATGTTTTAAATGCTATATCTAAATGCATCCTAATCTCTCCTTCTTACTATCTGATTAAATCTATGATTCCATTTATCGAGGTCATAATTGCGATGACCAGATAGCCCATACATCCAAACCCGACACAAAGAAAAGGTACCCAGGTAAAGGTTGCCATACTATCCCTAAACATCAAACTGTCATGCTCTGCTTTTTCAAGGTTTTTGATATTCTTTTCCATTACCACATCCAATACATCACTGTCCCTATTGGCACCAATAGCAAGCGAATACAATTTGTGCATAATTTCGTTTACACTCTGGATATTAAAATCCCTTAAAAAAGACATATATGCGTCTGGATCATGTGGTCTTACCGCCAGCATGGACACGATACGCTCCAAATCTCTCTTCAATACAGGAGGCGCGGTGTCAATGGACTTTTCAATAGCACCTTCCACACTTTCTCTCTGCAAATGCAACATGACATCGAAAAGCCACTTTGGAAAGGCTCTGTTAATTTCTTTTCGGATGGTATGCACTGCATCTACGTGAATGATAGTATGAATATTAAAACCAGCAAAAATCAGACAGATGGCTATAACAAAGGTGATTCCCGAAGGTTTAAAGTATATAAGTACTATTGATAAAACTAGCGAAAACACTGCAAAAGATACATATTTTCTTCTCTCACGCCTTGAATCATACCCTTCTAGATATTCATAATAACTAGTTGCTTGTTTTTCACTCATAATCTCTGCATCTAAAAGCAAACTTTTATTCAACCGATTATCCATAAAAACAAAGTACACAACAAAGCCTATCAAAAGAAATAAATCTATGATTTGAGTTGGCAACATATTTATGATATTTAGTTCCGAATCCCTCATAATATGAAGCATAATGACACAAACCACTAAAAAGAATGCATACGTCATTGCACCTATATTTCGTTCCCAAAATTTTTTAACACGTATACTTTCTACCACACTTTGCCATGCTGTTCGTGTGCTTTCCAAAATACGAAATTCCTTTTTGCACTCCCCACCAATCTCTTCTGTATTTAAGAAGAATCTGTGCAGATTTCTTAATTTTTCACAACCATAACGAGATTCAATAAACAAAAGTGCCTCTTCTTCAGCTCGCTTAATATCAGATTTTCCATCTTCAATTATCTCTAATGCTTGATTCAAGGTATCTTTCATACGTCCTCTGGAAAAACAGGTAGCAGTCTCCTCTAAGGACTTTATTACATCCGTGGTATAGATAAAAGACTGTGCCATCTGACTCATGTATGAATTAATATCATTAAATCTACTCGTTTCATATGTGAATTTCTTTTGATTAAAAACTAATTGTGGAACACAAAGTAGATATACTAGAATAACTAAAAGTATAAAAAATACTTTTAGTTCAAAAAGAAGTCCCAGCACGATTGCTGAAAATAGAAGCACTATGTAATAAAGCCCTGCCGACTTTTTATCATATTCTTCGCCGATTTCCTTCAGCGCTTCCGTGGCATGTAGAGGCGAAATAAAAAACAGCACATTTTCCCTTGATTTCTTCATTCTATTTTCCTCCATAATATGCAAACATACTTTGGCCTAACTCTGCTTCTATGCGCACTTTCACTCGAGGGGGAACCCTGTCTTTATAAAGTTTTCCATTCTCTACTACCAAAACTGCATGGTTCTTATCACATTCTCTGTAGAAAAAACATACCTGATCTATGTAACGATACAATTTTCCATTTCTATCCGTTTTTAGTTTCAACAATATACTTACATTCACATAACTATGTAGAGAACTAATAATCCTTTGGGCATCCTGACCTCCTTGCAGCAGATTTACGCCTCTATCTGGGAACATACGGGCATCATTCGTGTGGGTAGTTGTCATAATAGGAATCCCATTTGATACACACTCTAAAAAGGCTTCCATGTCCTTTGCTCCACGAAGTTCTCCCATAATAATCCTTCTAGCATTCATACGAAGTGCAGTTTCCAATGGTGTACTATAGTTTCCATTCTCAACCCTAAGTTCTGCACAGGAGGCTCCTTTATTTATAATCGGATAGTGAATTTCTGCTACATCTTCAATCGTAATTACTTTCTCATGTTTTGATATTGCAGAAGCAAATAGTTTTAAACTTTCTGTTTTCCCTGCTGCTGGCAACCCACAAAACACCATGCTTTGATGTGCTCTCACACAATTCTCAAGCATATTCATGGTCTCTTCTTCACAGTAATCATTCTTAAGAGCATATTCTCTGTCTATACGAAGCCCACCATGAGACTTACGAATATTTACATTCGTAAGTCCACTTTTTGACTGGCTTTTATGTAGGCAGGTAATACGAAGCGTTTCTGTATCCGCCATAGCAGTATGCTCCATCGGATTAAAATTACAATTCACACTTTTCCCTACCAAAGTTGCAAATTTCTCCCAATAATCCTCTGTTAAAACTGCATCCTTTATCCTGACCGGAACATGCGACACTCTAGACTGCCAGATATTTCCGCAATTATAGTCTAAATCTGTCACATCCTCATCCTCTAAATACCCCATAATTTCTGGAAACGTTCTTTGGATGTCTATATCTTTTAATTTTAAAGTATTCAATTTTCTCTCCTTCAAATTCTATTCTTCTATTTCAAGAATTCCATTAATATCCTCTATTACTTCATTCAATACAGCATGAATAGATTGATCAAAAAAACCATCTTTCGTTACAAGTGGTGTTACAATTGCATAAATCCCCGCACAGATTGCGAGTGCTAGTAAGATTCCGTAAAAAATCTTCACAAACCCACTTCCGATTTCTGAACTTTCATTTGGCATAAAAATTCTCCTTTCTCCGCATCAAAACGGTGAATTAAAATTGGATAATCGCCGACGAGATGTCAGCATAGATTAAAGTCCTGCAAATAACTTGCAAAACAATAAAAGAAAAAAGATAATTGTTATTATAAAGATAAAGTTTGTCTTGTAAAGAAAAAAACAAAAAACCGATATATTTTTGGCAAACTTGCAAAAAATACATCGGTCATTTTTTTATAATAGTACCAAATTTTTATTCAAAAATTAAACTCCACTTTCCAAGTGCTGATTGATCCGTTCACTTAATTTGTTCGCAATACGATCATTTTCTTCATTGCTTTCACGGATATCTTCTACGTGTTCTGTAATAAGTAAAACACTATTTGTGAACTCACCAACAGCATTCGCTGATTCACTTGATGCTGTACGAATGGATTCAATCATCTTAGTAGCATCGTCTAATTGCGAAGCAAGTGTCTCTGCAATATAGGCAAAGTCCTGCATCTTATCAAACATAATTTTGGAATCACCCTGATACTTATGCCCAACTTCTACTAGTTCAGAATAACTACCTACGGTTTTATCCTTCATAAACTCTACTACTTTATTCGCTTCTTCAGCCAACTGACTAACAGCGTTTACTACCGTTCTAGAGATTTCATTAATTTCACTAGCTGTGGTATTGGTCATAACAGAAAGCTTGGTAATTTCATCTGCTACTACAGCAAAACCTCTACCTGCATCTCCAGCACGAGCAGCCTCAATAGAAGCATTCAATGCAAGAAGGTTTGTCTGGTCTGCAATCTCCATAATGTCATGCGTTAAGTCCATGATACGTTCTGCTTTTTTCGATTCCTCAATCTTTTCTTTCATAGAGGTTTCTACTTCTTCTGCCATAGCCTGTACTTTACGGCGTTCCTCTTCAGAACGAGTCATGATTTCATACGCTACATTGTTACTATTCTGTGCGTATTCTTTTCCATCTTGTGCTTCCTCACTCATCTGTGTAAAAGATTCATCCATCTCTTCCATAGAATCTGTAAGTTCTGTAATATTAGATGACATTTCCTGTAAAGACGCAGTAAACTCTTCCATTACACTAGATATATTGGTCGCTTCTCCAGCTACCATTTCAATGCGTTCTGCTACTTGATCCATAGAATTTGCAAGATCACCAGCATTTATCTGGACATCTGCAAATATCTCTCTTATCATTTCACGTTGTGCCTGCATTGCTGCATCTTTTCTCTTGTTAAACAATTTCATATAAAGCCCCACCTTTATTATAAACCCATACCTATGGCTATTATATCAAACGTGCATTTATACGTAAAGGATTTTATACAACGTGTTTGATTTTTTCTCTGTAAAATGTATAATGAAATTATCAAATTTGAAACGAGGAATAATATGACACGTAAAGAAAAAGCAATGCAAAGTTTTTTAGATGGATACAACTGTAGCCAGTGTATGATGCTCGCATTTGAGGACATGCTTACCATTGATTTGGATACTGCTCTTACCATCGCCTCTCCTTTCGGTGGTGGAATGGGTCGCCTTCGCGAAGTATGCGGTAGTGTATCTGGAATGTTTATGGTATTAGGATTTATAAAAGGTTACAATCAACCAGGTGATTATGAAGGTAAAAAAGAACTCTATGCGCATATCCAGGAATTAGCCCGTCGATATGAAGAAGCCAACGGCTCTATTATTTGTAGAGACCTTCTTGGCTTAAACGTAAAACATGAAGAGTCCGTGCCGGAAAAACGCACTCAAGAATACTATAAAAATCGTCCTTGTGCAGAAAAAATCGGTAGTGCCGCAGAAATTCTGGAAGCATATTTACAAGAAATTCAAAAATAAATATATATATTAGGCTGTCTACAAATACAAATTTGTGGACAGCCTCATATATTATCTTGATCTTGTTGAAATAGCTTCAATAGCTACTGCACCACCACGTACTACATTAATACGTTTAAAACGGCTCTTAAGCAATGCAATTAATTCGTTATTTTTTCGCTCTTTTAATTTACATTCTAGGAGAACACTGTCTGCACCGATATCTACAACATCCACCATAAATACCTGTGCAATCTGAAACAGTTCTGCTCGCTCCTCTGGTGTAATATTCAAAACCTTTACATAAAGGATTTCCTTAATGTGAGTAGGTGTATCTGTTAAAACCATAACCTTGATAACTTCTACCATACGGTTAAGCTGCTTTTTAATCTGCTCAAAAGTAATATCATCACTTTTTACACCGATTGTCATACGGGAAACGGTTTCGTCCTCAGTAGTACCTACGGTAAGGGAATGCAGGTTGTAGGATTTTCCTGCGAAAAGCCCTGAAACCTTAGCCAGTACGCCGACTTCATTTTCTACATATAATGCAATCCATCTATTTTTCATGCCCATGGCTTTTCCCTCCTATTTCAAAATCATTTCGCTCATTGGGTTTCCACCTTTAACCATTGGAAGTACAAGTTCATCTGTTGAAATCATAAATTCAATGATTGTTGGAGCGTCTGTATGTTTCTTTGCTTCTTCAAAAGCCGCATCAATATCTTCTACATTTTCCACACGTACACCGTAAGCACCATAGCTTTCTGCTAATTTAACAAAGTCTGGTGTATATGGTGGACATGCTGGATTTGGTCCTTTGCAATCGTTAGGACATCCAGGACGACGTCTCAAACAGGTTGCGATGTAGCGTTTTCCATAGAAAAGCTGCTGCATCTGACGAACCATACCAAGCCAATAGTTATTCAAAATACAAACGGTCACATTTGCACCCTGAGTTACAGCTGTAGCCATTTCCTGAATGTTCATCTGCATACCGCCATCGCCTGAAATACAAACTACATCCTTATCACGGTTCGCAATTTTTGCACCAATAGCTGCTGGGAAACCAAATCCCATAGTTCCCAAACCGCCAGATGTAATAAGCTGGTTCTTTGCACCAAGTTCTAAGTACTGGGTAGCCCACATCTGATGCTGACCTACGTCAGTAACATAAATACCTTCTGGATAATGCTTGTTGATATGCTCCATAATCATCTGTGGAGAAAGCCCTTTATCACGACGCATTTCGAGTGGATTTTCTTCTTCCCATCCCTTGATTTCTTCTAACCAAGCTTTATGTTTCTTTGGTTCTGCCCACTCTACTAATTTTTCAAGAGCAAGCTTTGCATCTGCTACAATAGGAACATCTACTACTACGTTACGCGAAATAGATGCTGTATCAATATCAATATGTACAATCTGCGCCTTTGGTGCAAATTCATTCAAATCCCCTGTGATACGGTCATTAAAACGTGTACCAATCGAGAATAACAAATCACATTCACTAACCGCTTTATTTGCAGCATATCTACCATGCATACCACTGTTTCCTACATAAAGTTCATGATCTGTAGGAATTGCACCTTTACCCATAATGGTAGATACAACAGGAATATTCATTTTTTCTGCAAATGCTAAAAGTTCTTCATTTGCTCTAGCCAAATTTACACCACCGCCTACGAGAATAAGTGGTTTCTTTGCAGATTTAATGAGTTTATAACCTTTTTTCAACTGTCCTACATGTACACTATTACATGGCTTGTAGCCACGAATATCTACATGAGAAGGGTAATTCGCTGGACCTGTTGCAGTCTGGATATCCTTTGGAATATCAATAAGCACAGGACCTGGCTTACCAGAATTTGCAATCTGGAATGCCATTTTAATAATCTTTCCTAAATCCTCACGTCTACGAACAGTAACACCATACTTGGTAATGCTACGTGTCATACCAACGATATCTACTTCCTGGAATGCATCATTACCAATCAGGTTAAGCGGAACCTGACCTGTAAAACAAACCAATGGAATATTGTCATAATGAGCATCTGCAAGTCCAGTCATAATATTTGTGGCACCAGGTCCACTGGTTACAAGACAAACACCTACTTTTCCTGTAGACTTTGCATAACCTTCCGCTTCATGAATCAATCCCTGTTCATGACGTGGCAAAATAAGATTAATCGCATCTGTTTTATATAATTCATCAAATAAGTCTGTAACTGTACCACCTGGATAACCAAAAATGGTATCTACTCCCTCTTCCAAAAGGGCTTTTACAAACAATTTTCTACCTGTAATATCCATATCAATTACTTCACTTTCTCATATTTATAAAAGAAGAATTCCAAATCAAAATAAGTCTGTTCTTCGCTATCTGCAGTAATTTTCCATTCTGGTTTTTCATCCAAATTTGGAAAATACGCATCTGCATCATATTCGAAGTTAATCTTCGTAATATGAGCGACATCACAGTCATCTACGAGAGCTTTATAAATCTGCTCACCGCCAATGACATAAACATCCTCACTATTATATTTTTTTAATTCTTCTCTAAGTTCTTCCATAGAATGAACCACGATTGCACCTTTTCCATCATAATTCTTATTATGGGTAAGTACAATATTGGTACGGTTTTTCAATGGTAAACCATTTGGAAAACTTTCAAGTGTCTTTCTACCCATAACTACTACTTTTCCCGTAGTCGTTTCTCTGAAAAATTTCATATCCATTGGGATGGATACCAAAAGTTTATTATCTTTACCAATAGCCCAGTTTTTGTCTACTGCTGCAATTAAATTCATGTTACATCCTCCATTAGATTGCAATTGGAATATCTTTAATCTGTTCTCCAGCTACATAATC